>DATFDL010000128.1:0-7822 GCA_035252155.1 Pirellulales bacterium
CCCATGACCTCCACGACTACCCTGCCCACCCCGCCGGCACCGACACATTCGCCCGACTTCAAGTCGGCCACCTGGAATGGCCGCGATTATCGCTTTACGGCGCAGCAAGCCGCTTGCGTGCAGGTGCTCTGGCGGCAATGGCTCAGCGGCACGCCGATCGTCCGCGATCAACTGGTGCTCGAGATGGCGCGTGTGAAGGCGCGTTCGCTGAAAGACGTCTTCAAAGCGGCGCCCGGCAACGAGGCTTGGGGGACGATGATCGCCGATGGCGATCGCCGTGGCACCGTGCGGCTGGCCGAACCGACGGCGCACGATCCACACGCCGCGACGGTGGATGCGAAGTAGCAGAATTCGTGAGAATTCTGGAATTGCCAGTTGGCGTAGCAGAATTCGTGAGAATTCTGGCCCTTGCCGATGTGCTGCCTGAAACCTCACCTTGCCGGCTTTGACCGGGCGAAACCCCCGCCCCGATTAGCCCCATCGCCGTGACCATCGCCAACAGCGCCGCAGTCGCCGCCGGATGAAACGGGGCACGCAGCGGCGCCTCGCGCGGTGTTGCCCAGAAGGCGCGGTGCCAGCCGTCGGCGGTGCGCCGCCACGAATTGAGGCCCGGTTGGCTCGAGACGGCGGCATTTCCCGGGTAGACGCAGGCCAGCCAAACACCCACCAGCCCGCAGGCGACGATGAACATCGGCCGCAGGGGGCGAATCGGCCGGCTTCTTACAATCATTTGGGTCATGGCTAGCCTTGCGAGAAAGCAAAAGCACTTGCCGCAACCCAAAAAGCAACCGGTGCGCCGGCCTGTCGGTCCGCGACCGCCCGTCGCTCGGGCGGCCTCGAAATCTGCGAAAAACAGCCGAGTTTTTGACGAACGCGAGCGCAATCGTCAGATTCGTCCGCCGCGGGCCAGCGACCGGCCGTTGCCGATTCGCCTCATCGCCCGCCGCACCACGTGGCGGCAAGGAAACATTCCAGCCCCGCCGACTCCACACCGCCGTGCCCCGAGTGCCGACCGAGTCATGGTTGCGGGGATGGAAAGATGTCCCAGGGTGCCACGGCATCCGTCGCAGCGCGAGTGACGTCGCCCCGCGCCCGGGCGCGATTCGCTACGACACCGCGAAGGTCGACAACAAAGACGGTGCAAGAAACGCTCGACCCCCACGGCACGTCCATCTTCGACCACGAGAAAAGAATAGCCGCCGAGCACGGCGACTCCGGGTAATAACTACCCATGATCTTGGCCACGCGATTTGGAGGCTGAATGGGATCCTTCAGTTCGGGGGAGTGATGCCGTACGATGCTCATATAGCCCATGAAGCCAGCTCCGATTTCAATCGCGTCAATCTCATCTCGTGGCAAGTCAAATCGAAAGACACGGAGCGTAAAGGCCGCGACCGCCGCAGGTAGGAGCAGAAAGGGTGCCAAAATAGCAAGGCGGGCCCAAAGCCGCGAATCCTGGTTCGCTAGGGCGCGCTGCGCTGCGGTCGAAAAGATGGCGGGACCTGCAATTGCGTAAATTCGCCAACACCAGGCTTGCCAAACGGGCTTCACCTCAATAACCGCCCCAGTAGAAGTTCCAGGCATTCCGAATGTTCTCCCAGCTTCGGAGCGAAGTCAGCAACTCGTTCGGAGTAATCGTTTCGACCCACGTATAGCCGATCTGGCCGTCCGCCGACAATATCGCCACTAGGACCGACGCTCGCACTCAAGCCATCAACGGTTCCAGCCATCAACGGTTCCTGGAACCTTTTCAGCCCTTCCACGGCTTCTATGAACAACATCAGTACCTGGCGCGGGCCATCACCTGCGCCGACAACGACTTGGTGCTGGACGTCTGCTTGCTGCACGGCAGCGCGCATGCGGCCCTGGGAGCGGCGGACGACATCGAGCGCGTGGTGCGGAGGATGCGTGAAGCCTGGCCGGACAGCGTCAATAAAAGGTTCCTGACACCTTTTATGCCCCGATGTCGATCGTAACAGTTTAGTCCCGCGACCGCGCAGCATGCGCCGTGAGCGGGGCGCCGAGGCGGCTCGGCACGGTCGATGCGGATTATGCGAGGCATGCCAGCGGGCGAACGCGAAGTGGATCATGGACACGCGTTGCGCTCCTGCGATGCGCAGCAGCGAACGCCTCGTAGTCGAGACCGACGCCAAGTGCGTCTGCAGATAATAGAAAAAATCGCTCACTTTGTGGCCGTGAGCTTTGGCCGTCTCTTGCACTGTCATGATCTTCGCCATCCGCCGCGCGCCGGCCACGGTGCGATGACCAAAGGTGATCTTCCGCAGCACGACCAACGGCCGCAGTTTGCGTTCGGCCAGATTGTTCGTCGGCGCCACGCGCGGGTCGGAAACGAACACCAGCCATTCGTCATGGTGTCGTTGAAGCCGGGCCTGCAAGGTGAGCGCCTTTTCGTGTTCCAGCGGGCAAGCTTCGAGCCGCGAGAGTTCTGCCCGCAGCCACGATTCCTCCTCGGTCAACGCTTCCTGCGAAAGCTGCTTCAGCCCCCGCCGCCGATGAAACTCGCAACCACGCTTCACCCATTGCTTGACATCCTCAAAAAACGCGTGGTCCGCGGAGCCGCGGACCGTGAGAGGCTGCCATTCATGGGCCCTGCGCGCCACGTGCGCCAGGCACTTCTGTTTCGCTCCCGCCTGATGGGCGTGATAGCCCGAATAGCAATCGGTCACCAGCGTGCCCGTGAAATCCGACCCCAGCACGTTCCGCGATACCTCTCCCGCGCGCGACGGATCAAACTGAAAGTGAACGTAGTGCGTCGTGGCGTGCAGCCAATAGTAGGCGCGTTCGCCGTTGAGCGTCCAGTAGGTTTCGTCGGCGTGTACCGCGCCGTCGCTGGCGCCGATCTTTTTGGCGATATCTTCCACCAACGGTTCTGCGATCTCGGCCATCATCTTCTCAAAAGCGATCAGCGAAGCGGGCACGAAGGAAAAGCCAAACAGCTCTTCCAGCGCCTGGGGGACCTTGCGGTAGCTGATGCCGACGTGGTTTCGCAGGTACATCGCCAATGCGCGCATCCGCGGCCCAATGCGACTGCCCAGGAGCTCGCCGGGGCCGGCTTGCTGCACCCAGCGGCGGCAATCGCGGCAGCGTCCGGCCGCGTGGCGATAGAGCACCGCCTGATGGACATTGCCCACCACATCTTCCTGCAGGTGGTCTTGCGGCTCGTATTTGGGGAAGCTCCGCACGGCGCCCCCGCAGTGCGGGCACTTCGAGGGAGCGGCGACGGGCACGATTTGGTCATATTCGGTGGGCGTTCGGCGAAACCAGCCGGGATGCCCGACCGGAGCGCCGCGCTTGCGACCGGTCTGGCTCTTGTCCGGTGGGGGCGCGGGTTCCGTGAGCTCGTCTTCGGCATCGCGACCGCAAGCGAACTTACGTTGCCGCTCAAGCTTCAATTCGAGCCGAACCTGCGCCAACTGCCGCTTGAGTTCTTCATTCTCCGCGACCAGTTTTGTAATCTGCTCGCGCTCGAAGTCCAACTGGCCATAGACCATCCTGAAGTGATCATCGTGATCGCTGGCGGCCAATACCAGAGTTCCCAGCGAGGCGCCCCCCACGTGCGGACAGTGGCTCACCACTGGGCAACCATATTCGTGGCGCGGGTAAAACTGAACTTCATCGCGGCATCCCTTCCTCGAATGCCGCCAACCTAGCCCAATCCCGCCGCGATTCCCAAGACCAATTTCGCGCGCGAGCCGCTGTGCAGCCGGAGCTGAGGTGGCTGGGAACATGGTCGCGGGACTAAACTGTTACTGTCGATCGTGATCTTCCTCGCGGCGTGGTCGCCTCCCTCGGCGCGGAGGTGACGTTCGCAGGCATCGGCCAGTGCGTCGCGCAGTGCGTAGCGGTTGGCGGCATGGCGCGAAAGAATGTCGATCAAACGCGATTGCGTGGGTTGGCTGGCCAACCGTTCGTCCAGCGGCTGTTCGCCGGGCCGGTTCCAAACCGCCATCTTCATGGCCGGATCGTGGGCCATGCGGTCGGCATCGTCTTGCGCCGAGTAGCCCGTGGCCAGGGCATAGAGCCGCTCGCGCAACAGTTCCACGAGTTGATACCGGATGAGATCCTGCCGTCGCGGATCGTGCAGCCGATTCGCCAGCGACTCGGTGATCCCCAGCCGATGGCCTGCTTCGCGCAGCAAGAGCAAACCGGCATCGGACGTGAGGCGGTCGTCGGTCGCCAGAACCTTGACGGCACGGTTGAAAGTTGGCTCAAATAACCATCCTTGTGGTTCACCCATTGCGTGATCTCCTGGTTGTTCATGAACGGCCTCCAATCCCTCATGAAACACCGGGAATCACGCAATGTTTCATCCGTCAGCATAAAAGTCCGGTGAATAAGCCGGGATCAGATGATCTTGACGATTTCCACTGCATAGTCGTTGGACAGTACGCGCCCCTGCTCACCATCGCCAAAACCATTTTGTTGAAATCTCACTATGGCACGAGACAATGAGTATGCTGAGCGGTGTATTGACGAGGCACGCGGGTCGGGAGCGACAACGCTCAACGATCTCCGTGACCTCAAACTCACGCAATTGCCGGAATCGATTGGCCATCTTACGGAGTTGCAGACGCTCGACCTCTCCGGCAACCAACTGACGGCGCTGCCCGAGTCGATTGGCCGCCTTACGGAGCTGCAGCAGCTCGACCTCTCCGGCAATCAACTGACAGCATTACCGAAATCACTGGGCCAACTCAAACAATTGCAGTCGCTCAACCTCGACAGGAACAAGTTGATGGTACTACCCGAGTCGTTGGGCAAGCTCATGCAGTTACAGTCGCTGAAGCTCTGCAACAACCAACTGACAGTGCTCCCGATGTCACTGGGGCGACTGACGCAATTGTCGGAGCTTGACATATCTGCGAACCGATTAAGCACGTTGCCAGAATGGTTGGGCAAATTCACAAACTTACGTGTGCTCTATCTTCGCGAACTCCCAACGGTCTTCGAGCCCGACGTCCAATCCAGGAGCTTTCGTATCATAAGAGGACTGCTGAATCTGCACAAATTAGACATCCGGAACAATGCACTCGCAGAACTGTCTCCAGAGTTATATAAAATGCGGTGGCTTCGTGAGGTCTATCTCGACGAGAACTCCCTAACAGCGTTCTCCAAGGGTTTACGCGGAATGAAGGCGTTGCGGATCCTGAGCGTGAGTTCAAATCGCTTGACGTCCCTCCCCATCGAGTTGGCACATCTGAAAGATCTCAATAGGATCATCGCAAATGGTAACCCTTTGAACCCGGAACTCGCTGCTGCCTACGACGAAGGCATTGATGGCGTCAAACGATACCTGCGAGCGAAGGGTGAAGCGCAGGTGGTGTTGAATGAGGCCAAGCTGATCTTAATCGGCGAGGGCGAGGTGGGCAAAAGTTGCCTGCTTGGTGCCTTGCGCGACGACCCGTGGGAAGAATCCCGTCCGACCACACATGGCATTGAGATTAAACCGGTGAGGGTGACTGATCCCGGCATGGGCACCGAAATCACGCTCAACGGCTGGGATTTCGGCGGCCAGCGGGTCTATAGGCCGACACACCAGCTCTTCTTTAGTGCCCCGGCCGTCTATCTGGTAGTCTGGAAGCCGCGAGAAGGGCCGCAACAAGGGCTCGTCTGGGAATGGATCAAGCTGGTCAAGCACCGGGAGCCGGACGCCAAGATTCTTGTGGTAGCTACACATGGCGGCCCCGGCGACCGCCAGCCCGACATCGATCGGCAGGAAATCTGGGACGCTTTCAGCAAGGAGAGCGTGATTGACTTCTTCCACGTTGATAGCCGCCCGCCGCAAATTGACGAGAAAACGAAAAAGCAGACGGGCACCGGCACGGGCATTAAAGAACTACGGCTTGCCATAGCACGCGTGGCGGCCGCGTTACCCGAGGTAGGACGCACATTTCCCGCTCATTGGCAAAAAGCACGAGAGGCGCTGCGTACGCGCAAAGAAGCTTACCTATCGCTGGAGCGTGTTTTCGAGATTTACAAGGAGCACAGGGTCGGGGAGGAGGATTCGTGGTTGCTGTTGCGTATCTGTCAGCGCGTGGGCGACCTGATTCATTTCGAGCATGACCCAATACTGCGCGACATAGTGATCCTAAAACCTGACTGGCTGGCGACGGCAATCAGCTATGTTCTCGACGACCAATACACCCGAGAGAAGGGACATGGCCTGGTAGAGTTCTCACGACTCGGCAAGCTTTGGAACGACTCCAGACGAAAGAAGCGAGAACGGTATTCACCAAAGCTGCACCCGGTTTTTCTGCGATTGATGGAACGGTTCGACTTGTCTTATCGCGTGGCGGAACTCGGCAAGGAAGACATAGGAAACAGCACCAGCCTAATCGCCCAACTTGTCCCCGATATCCGACCCGAACCGATGCCAGCGTGGGGCCCTACGCCTTCCGATAGCGACACACAGCAAGTGCAAATCTGCCGCATCGTTGAGACATCGAAGAGCGTGTCGGCCAATGCGGAGGGCCTCTTCTATCAACTCATCGTGCGCTTGCACAAATACTCGTTAGGTCGGGCTGACTATCAAAAGAGTGTTCACTGGCAACGTGGATTGGTACTGGAGGACGATATGGGGGCACGAGCTCTGCTGGAGCACATCGGCAACGACGTCCGAATCACTGTTCGGTCGCCGTACCCTGAGCGATTCTTATCGGCGTTGACATATGAGGTAAAATGGCTGGTTGAAAGTTTTTGGGAAGGGTTGCGCTGTGAGGTAACGGTGCCGTGTCTCACCCGGCATACTGACGGCCGGACATGCAATGGCCTATTTGAGGTCGCGAAGCTGATCGAGAACAAGGGACGTGGTCGCGACGAGCAACCGTGCCCAATATGTAACGACTGGCACAAGATAGAGTCGCTCCTACACAACGCGCCGGCCGCGCGACGGAATCCGATCGAGGACGTGCTGGCGAACCAAGTCGAAATGGGGCGCATGCTTGAAGCTATGCGAGATCAGCTCGGCGATCAACACGCAGAGGTGATCGGACGTTTCGACTTTGTGGATAGCACAACCAAGATAATTGTGAGCAAGGTGGAGGATGCGTACACGAACTGGCTCCACCTCTATTTGGACGAGGTGAAGGAGGGACCTAGACTATTCAGCTTCGAGCCGATTAAACCGGGCTTCTTCGCCAAGCCGAAATGGATAAGTGCCAAGTTCAAGCTTAGTCTTTGGTGCGAGCATTCGCGCGTACCGCTGTGGACGTTGAGCAGTGACAAGAAGGCAGGAGTCTATACTCTCGATCTTCCGCGCGAGTGGCTGATGAAGGCGGCGCCATTTCTGAAAGTAATTTCTGGCACGCTCGGCCTCGTACTTCCGGTAGTCGCGGCGGGAGGCAAAGTTGTCATCCCCGAATCCGACTACAAGGGGATCGAGTCAGAGTTGGGACTTGGCAAGGCGACCGCCGAGTCGCTCGTCAAGGGCGGCGGCGAAGCCGTCAAGTGGTTGGCGAAAGACGAGGCATTCGAACTCGGCTCTGGCACAGCCATTCGTGCCGATGGCGCCGTATTGCGTCAACTTCATGCGTGGCTCAGGGAGAAAGATCCGAGTTTTGGTGGTCTCGTGCGCGTAATGAACCGTCGGCATGAGTTCTTATGGGTCCATCCGCAGTATGCCGGAGAATACTAGCGCCCTGTGCTGCTGGCAAGTGTCGGTAGCCTCCGCTGTCTGCTCGCGTTCGATCCATTTGCGGTGAGGCGGCCACACGCCGTCTCGCGGTGCTCGTCATCGGCTGTGATTCGGACGCGCTTCGACCTGGCGGGTAGGGGTTTTCGTGTGTGCGCGCTAGAGGTGACG
>DATFDL010000129.1:0-20800 GCA_035252155.1 Pirellulales bacterium
AACAGCCGCCCTCGGCTGTTTCACGGTCGCCTTTGGCGACCACCTCACAGCCGAGGGCGGCTGTGCCACACCGGCGACGGATGCGGCCTTCGCGGCCGCGTGGAGTATGTTCGCGCTGCGACGGAAGCCGTGGCACCCGCCACTACTCACCGCGCCAAAGCAGCGCCGAAATATCAAGCACCTCGCCGCCGTTGTAAGTGACCAGCCGATTCAAGGCATCGGCCTCGAACGGCCACTTCAGCGCCAGCACCGCTCCGTCGCAGAGCAGCACCAGAAGGTGATTTTGATACGGGCTGGCCAACTCGGCTGCGGGACCTTCGGCGTCGATCGTCCAATCGTCGGGCTTGGTCCAGACGACTGCACGAGCATTGTCGGCCTCGACGGCCAACAACGTGTTGCTCGTCCCGTCGGTGATGTCTTGGAAGCGCGTGCCCTCGCGGCCGTGGAACAGCGTTTTCTCTCCGACCGGAACCAGATAGGTAGTGCGACCGGCCGGCAAGTCGCGTTCGCCCGGCGAACGATAAACTTCGGGCATGCGGTCGATCAACCGGGCGTTGTGCTCGCTGTCCCAAGGTTCGTCGAGGTGAAACTCTTTGAACAACGCCTCCTGATCGAGATACGGCAAGACGGCTACCCGCCAGCTCAAGAGCGGCTTGCCCGCGTCGTCGTAAATTGCCGCCGGAGGGAAGTGCTTGTGACCGTCGGCGTAACCGTGCATGGCAATGCCGATCTGCTTGAGATTGTTTGTCGCTTGCTGGAATCGCAGGCGCTGTTCGACCTGCTCGATCGCGGGTTGCAAGACAAGCCGCACTTGTTCCAACCGCTCGGCGTCGAGTTCGAGCAGCAGGCGATCGCCTTTCACTTCGGGCGCGAGGCGGTCCGCGAACCGGATCAACCGCGGCGCGGTCTCGCCGCCCGCCATCCGGGCCAACAAGCGATACCACGAATCCCAATGGCCATGCAGCGCGGCCGCGGCCGCGTGGTCTTGCGATTGAATGACAAGCCGAGCCGACGCATGGGGCGTACAATTGACGCCGATCGAAAGCCAGAGCGCGCCGCGCGTGATCAAAGCACTTGGTCCACCGCCCGCCGCAGCGGGCAGCGTGGGTTGCAGCTCTTCGACTACGCGCCGCGCGTCGGCCGTCGGCAACACCAGCAGTTGCGCGGCCGAGCTTTCTACGGCATCGAACGCCCGATCGATTTCAGGTCGGTCGGCGGACCTGGTGTGCCGAAGGCGGTCCAGCGTTTCGCGGCTGCCGGCAAATAGCACCGTGCCGACGCGCTCGCGCACTTGGCCCAACGGCTCAAACGCCTCGATCAAGCGCCGCTCGTCGGCGCCCTTGGCCAACGGCGCCAAAAAATAAGCCGGTCGATCAGGCACGTCGGCCAGGCTGACGACAAGATACAGCTCCCGCCCCCCCGCCGCCGTGAACTCTTTTGCGAAGTCGCCGACGCGGGGCTGAATGTCTCGCAAGAAGCGATCGTCGGGCAAGAAGGCCGTCACCGATTTGAATACCTCGCCCACCGGCAATCGCGTGAGATCGGCGCGTGCGATGACGATCGTTTGCTCATCGATCAACGCCTGAATCGCCGCAGCCGAGTTGGAAGCGCCCGTCGGGCGTGCATCGTCGCCTAGTGCAACCGTGGCAAGCGGAAACAGAAACACCAGAAGCATGCAGGAACGGATGTATTGTGGCATAGTTCTTTGAAGGTTTTTGTAGAGACGGAGTTGTAGGGTGGGACGAGCTTGCGAGTCCCACCGTTGGGATCAAGCCGTAGCGAAATTCGCGGCCGGATGGTGGGACTCGCAAGCTCGTCCCACCCTACGGTCTCTCGTCGCGCAAATCGAAAATCCAAAATCTAAAATCGACATCCCTTCTACTCGGCCACGCTGATCTCATATCGCTTGCCAAGCTGTGGGGTCATGCCTTCCACAAGCGGCGCTTCGAGCACCGCGGTGTTGTCTGAACAGTCGTAAATAAACGGTCCGCCGCTCAATGGGTCGTGCGGCACCGGCACTTCGGAAATGTCGTCGAGTTGTTGGGGCAGTCGACCGTCGTGGGCGGCGGCGTAGAGGCGCAGCGCTTCGATCGTTCGCAACATGGCGATGGTCCGCTCGCCACGGGCCTGAGCATGGCTGACGCTTTGCACGGCGGGCAAAAGCGTCCCGGCCAAGGGAATGATTTCGCGCCGCCGCGATTCGGCCCCGAGCCGCTCGGAAGCGCGCTGCATGCCGTCATGGGCCTGCCAAAACGGAAGGGCCGTCCACTTGAATTGGTTGTCGCGCAATTCGTTGTAGGTCCGCACCGTGTGCAGCAACAATACTTGGGCCACCGGCATGACTTCGACCTGCTCGGACAAGCGGCCCGCGGCAATCAGCTCGCGCTTGGCCCGCGGATAACCCTGGATGGCTTTGCCGAGCAGAACCAATCGCCGCTCTTTTTTGTCCCTGGCGGACTCGAAATCCGCAAGCCCTTCCGCCAAGTCGTCAAACAGCTCTCGCCAGGCGTCGGCACTGCGAGCCTGGTCGAGCCGGCGTAGTTCGGGCTTCCAGAGATAGATGGTGTCCATCTCGACGCCATTGGCGTGCCGCAACTCGATGAACGGCCGCGGCAGCCAGGTGAGCGCCCAATAGAGGTTCGGCGCTCCGGGCTGCCCGGCCATATCTTCCTGAACTTGGGCGATCATGCCGACGAACGAGATGCCCACCAGTCCCTGAATCAGCGTCTGGCCCTCCCCGCAGTGGCGCGCCATGGCATACATGGTGGCCATCGTCTCCACCGCGTCGTCGTATTGATGTTTCGCAACTTGCCACCGCGCCCTTAGCCGCACGGCTCGCGCCACTGCGCGCAGCGTCTGAAACTCGGGCAACAGAATGCTGAATGGCATTTGTTCATGAATCGGCAATTGCCAATCGCACTGTTCGCGCTTGACGGCAAATCCGATCTCGGCGAAGACCGTGCTCCAGGGCGCCAGCGTCTTTTCAATTTCATCGAGCGGCAGCATATCGAGCGGCAGATCGTTCCATTGCGAGACCTTGTCTCCTTGCTTGGCCAGCTCGGGGTTTTGTTGATACATCAGCGCGGCTTTGTTGTAGAACACGGCGGCGTTGCCGGGCTGGCGGTCGAGAAGCGGCGGCAACAGGCGATATCGCAGTGCCGGGCTCGGTTCGGCGGCTGGCCGCAGGGCGATCCGGACGGTGAGCGGGGCGTCTTCCGGCTTTTTGCCCGCGGCCTTCGAATCAGCAGCCAGCGTAGCGGCGTGTGCGAGAATGAGGACTGCGATCGCGCTAGTCCCGATCAAGCAGCCTCGCGTGGTGCGGCGTAGTACCGGTGGCCTCTTCTCTGTTGTCATGTTAGGTCTCGATGAGAGGTTAGCGAAGTTCTCCAAATTCGATCAGCAGCTCCCGGTAGGTCGCGGGCGGCGGGCTGTCTGCGACAGCCACGTTCGTGGACGGCTGCCAGGTCTCAATGCCCATCGCCAGCACGCGGTCGCGCAAATCGAGGTATGAGCGCCCCGGTGCTTCTTCGTGAGGTATCTCGTTGCCCCCTCGCCCCCTCGCCTCTTCGCCCCCTCTTGCCAACTCGAAGGCTCGTGGCAACTCGCCGCGGTCATGTACCTCGTCGCCCCGTCGCCCTGTCGCCTCTTCGCCCTCTCGCTCTTTCTCCACCATCGGCGCCTGAACTACTCGCTCGACCACTACCGGCGGCCGAAGCACGAGTGCCAAGAACAGCGACGCCGCTATGGCCGACATGGCCGAAAACGCGGCGGGCCAGGCCCAACGACCGTGAGGCGCCGCAGGCACGGTGCTTACCGACGCTCGACCGGCCTCGTACATCAGCCGATCACGGTCGATTGTCGCAGGCCGCGGCGCGAGCGACGCCAGGGCCGCCTCGAGCGCTTGCAGATCGCTGGGCGTGTGGCCGCCCGGGCTCATTCCTTCAAATCGTTCGTCTGGCATCTTGACCCCAGCCTTTCCCGCAGTGCCGCCAGAGCCGCCTCATAGCGGCGGTGCGCGCTGCTTGACGATGTTCCCATCACTTCCGCAATTTCTTGAAACGACAATCCGCCCCACAGCCGGGCGACAATGATCTCGCGTTGTTCGCTCGTGAGCGATTCCAGGGCGCGGGCCGCCTCGCGGGCGTCGATCCGATCGGCCGCGCGGGGCACGAACCATTCGGCGGCTTGCCCGGCCGCCGCGGTTTCGTGCCGTCGCCGCCGGCGGGCCGATCGCGATTGGCTGATCGCGGCGTTCCGCACAACCCGATAGAGCCAGGGCGCCAGCTTTTCCGGCACGTCCGGCTGCCGCACCAACTGCAACAGGGCATCTTGAACGGCGTCTTCCGGCGTATCGCACCACGAGCGCGCATAGAGCACCAACGCCGAGCCATGCTCGTCCAACAGCCTTGCCAGCAGTTCGGGGCCGACCACGGCCATCGGCTACCTGGTTTTCCTTGCTCGCCCCGGTCTTACTACGGATAAGACGCCCCAGAGGAGAAGTTATCCCAGTATTCTTGCCCGCTTGGAAGAAATACACTCGTGGAATGGAATTCATTCCGTTCTACACCGTTAAACAGCGAACGGAATAAATTCCGTTCTACAAGCATGAATCACTGCCTGGTTACCGGCGCGGCGGGTTTTTTGGGGCTGTATCTGGTCGAGCAGCTTGTCGCCCGTGGCGAGCGCGTGCGAGCACTCTGCCGCCGCCCCACGCCTGAACTGCAGCGGCTCGGCGTCGAAATCGTGATCGCCGACCTTCGCGACGCCAAGGCCACCGCGGCCGCCTGCCAAGAAATCGACACCGTCTATCACGCCGCCGGCGTGGCGGGCATCTGGGGACCGTGGCGGCATTTTTATGAGATCAATACGCTGGGCACGCGACACGTGATCGACGGCTGTGTGTTGCACGGCGTCAAACGACTCGTCTACACCAGCAGCCCCAGCGTGACCTTCGACGGCCGCGACCAGTGCGGCGTCGACGAATCGGCGCCGTACCCGCGCCGCTGGCTCTGCCATTATCCGCACACCAAAGCGCTGGCCGAGCAAGCGGTGCTGGCCGCCAATGGCCGCGCCGGACTGGCCACGTGCGCCTTGCGGCCGCATCTGATCTGGGGCCCGCGCGACCGTCAGCTTGTGCCGCGGCTGATCGACCGGGCACGAGCGGGCAAACTGATGCGGGTGGGGGACGGCCGCAATTTGATCGACATGATCTTTGTCGAAAACGCCGCGGCGGCCCACCTGCAAGCCGCCGACCGACTGGCGCTCGATTCACCCGTTGCCGGCCGGGCTTACTTTATCAGCCAGGGCGAGCCGGTGAACTGTTGGCGCTGGATCGATGAACTATTGGCCCTGGCGGCGCTGCCGCCGGTGAAGCGAGGCCTCTCGCTTTCGGCGGCGTGGGCCATTGGCGCGACCCTAGAGGCGGCTCACACCGTGGCGCGCACAGACACCGAGCCGCGGATGACGCGATTCCTGGCAGCGCAGCTTGGCCGCTCGCATTATTTCAACATCGAACGCGCCCGGCGTGATTTTGGTTTCGCGCCGCGCATCTCGACCGCCGAAGGCATGCGGCGACTGGCCTCGATACGCGACACCCTCTGTAGCATTCAAACGGAATGAATTCCGTTCTACTTTTCGTCGTCCTCGGCGGCACCGAGCAGATCGCTCAGCAACTCGCCAAGCGCCTCGCCGCGGGCCTGCATGTTGACCACCCTACCCTCGCGATTCAGCAAGATCGCCAGCGGAATCGCATTCACGCCGTAATAGGTGGCCAACGGGTGCTTCCAGCCGCTTGTCTCTTCACCGCCGCCCTCATACAGCACCGGCCAGGGCAGTTTTTCCTTGGCAATGAAATCTTCCAAATCCTCGCGGCTCTGATCAAGGCTGATGCCGACGACTTCAAATCCGCGGTCGTGATACGCCTTGTACATCCGTTTGACATTGGGCAACTCGGCCACGCAGGGGCCGCACCAGGTCGCCCAAAAATCGACGAGCACCACCTTGCCTTTGAATTGCGATAGATCGAATTGACCGCCGTCGACCAGCTTGCCCGAAATCTCCATCGTGTTGCCCGGCAGCTCCATGCGGCGGGCCTGGGCCTCGAACGACGTAGCCAACTCGCGGGCGTTTTCTAGTTCGCTCTTTTTGAGCAGAGCGGCGAACTCGCGATCGAACTTGGCTTCGTCTTTGGGGCGGTCCTGAGCGCTATACATCTTCTGCGTGAACTGGGCCAGCGCCGCGGCCACCGCCAGCAGGTCGGCCTTGTCGTTTCGCAAAAACAGCTTGGCGAAGTCGCCACAATACTGGCTGGCCTCGTCTTTTTCGCCGGCATTGAAGAGCTTGATGGCGACGTTGCGGGCCAGCAAGCCAAGTTCCATTTCGAGTTCGGCCTGCGACAAAAACTGCTTCACTTCGCCGGCCAGCTCTTTCAACTCGTCGCCGTCGGACGCTTGCTCGACGCGTTGCGATAAATCGATCAGCGTGAGCAAGGCGGCTACTTGGGGGCGCCGATCGCTTTTTAACTCCGTAGTCAGCTTGGTGAACTTTTCGCCGGCTTGTTTATCGCCGAGTCGCTTCAGCAGCGTGAGCGCATCGAGCTCCGCCTTGACAGCCGACATCACCGTCTTATCGGCGGCGTCGGAACCGCGGATTTGATCGGCCGCCTCGATGATCGCTCGGCGGCTCTTCTTGAGCCATTCCATCCGCTCTTTACGCGTGCCTTGAGGCTCAGCGGCTGCGTGAATTTTTTGAATGAACTCCAAAAGCTCGTCCGGCGAACCATCGGGCACGGTGAGATCGGTTTCGCTCGCCGCCGGCTTGTCACCGGCGTCTGATTCGTCGTCGGCGGCGAACGCGAGGGCGCCCCCATAAAATGCCACAACAATCGCAAGCAGACTCGCCGGCAGTTTCCGCATCCAGACATGCAACATAAACAGATCTTTCGCGTGAGAGGAACGCCCGCTTGCACATCATCATACTACGCCGCACGCACGGGCAGCAATGAGGTCGTTTGAATTCTCTTCATCGGCCCTCGGCGGTGTAAATGGTGCGGCCGCCGTCGACAGGCAAGCATACGCCGGTCACAAATTCGTTGCCGAGCAAAAATAGCACGGCGTCGGCCACGTTCACGGGGCTGCCCTCGCGCTTGACTAACGTTCGTTCGATCGCCACGCGGCGCTCTTTGTCGGGCACGCTCTCGGGAATCATCACCGGCCCCGGCAAGACGGCGTTTACCCGCACCCGCGGATTGCGGCTGGCCAGCTCGATGGCGAAATCGCGGGTGAGCGCCGGAATGGCGCCCTTCGAAGGAAAATAAGCCGCGTAGTGCAAATAGGGCCGCTCGATCGCCCAATCGCCGCAATTGACAATGGCCCCGCCCGACGGCTGCTCGACCATGATCAGCCCGATCTGCTGGCAACAAAGAAACGTCGCCAGCGCGTTGACCTCGAAATGCTCGCGCACGTCGGCGGCGGTCACCTCTTCCAGGCGTCTCGATCGCCAGACGCCGGCGCAGTTCACCAGCGCGTCGATCCGCCCGAACAGAGAATGGGCCTGGCGCGTCATTTCGCGCACGGCAATTTCATCGCGCAGGTCGGCCAACACAACGCCAGCGGCGATGCCCTGCGATCGCAACTCGTCAGCCGAGGCCGTGGCCTCGGCGCGCGAGCGATGGGCGTGCAAAATCACGCGGTATCCGTGGGCCGCCAGCCGACGCACGACGCAGTTGCCGATCCGCGGCGCGCCACTGCCGGTTACCAGGGCCACTGGGCCTTCGTCGTTGAGAGCCATGTGCAGTTCTTGCAAGTGGGCGTTCTTGATCGGTTTCGACAAACAAATTCGGTATTCATACGTTCGACGTCTGTAGGGAACGCACTCCGTGGCGTTCCGCGAAGGGCGGGTGGACGTCGCGCCGCCCCTCAGCGGAACGGCACGGAGTCCGTTCCCTACAGAGGCCGTTACCGGTTTTGTTCGTCAAAACCGATTAGGATGGCCTTTCCAGGCCGTCTAACAAGTTTCCTCGACGGCCTGGAAGGCCATCCTCCATTTCTAAGTTCGCACCTTGGCCGCGTTGCTGGACGGCCTGGGTAAACCATCCTACAATCTCTCTCTTTGCCTCTCGCATTCAGCAGCAAGGATTCGCTCGTGCTCGAAGTGCATACCGAACAAGTGCTCGTGGTGCCGACCGCGCTGTTCCGCCGGCTCGGCTATTTTCAGGGTTTTTGTTCCGACGCCGACCGCTATCGCGACGAGTTGCTGCGGCCGGCCAACGTCAGCTACCATCCCCGCGGGCAGATGGAACAAGACCCGTCGTTCAAGCAGCTTATTCCCTATTGCTTGTTCCGCCACACGCGGGCCGACGGCGTTGCGACCATTTTTCAGTATACGCGCGGCACGGGACAGGGCGAAGGCCGGCTGCACAGCAAACGCAGTGTCGGCGTGGGCGGGCACATCTCGGCCGACGACGTGGGCGACGGCGCCGCCGATCCTTATCTCGAAGGAATGCGCCGCGAATTGGCCGAGGAAGTTTACATCGACACAGTTTATCGCGAGCAGTGCGTCGGGCTGATCAACGACGACGAGAGCGAAGTGGGGCGGGTACACTTGGGCATCGTTCATTTGTTCGACGTCGAGCAACCCGCCATTCGACCGCGCGAGAGCGAGCTGATCGAATGCGGCTTCCGTCCGATCGAGTCGCTGCTGGCCGACCTGTCGGGCTTTGAATCATGGTCGAGCATTTGCCTCAAGGCATTGTTCGAAGCGCGGCCGTAGGGTGGGACGAGCTTGCGAGTCCCACCTTTGGCTCATCGCACCTACTGGCCGACTCCCCGCGGAAATTGCTCATCCTTCATCATCGGTTCCGTTGACCGGAGCTTCGAGCAGCCGCTTAAGCGCACCGGGAAACATGCCCCAGGCGGTTTGGTAAGTTTTTTCTAGCGGGGCGGGCACGTAAAGCTCGTGCGTGAGGAAAATCGGCATTTCGGGCAACATGTCGCCGACCGCGAGGTTCTCGGCGTAGGCGCGTCGTTCGGCGGCCGCCAGATAGGAAACGACGGTCAACGGTTTGTCAGCCGGCAACCGAAAGTCTTCCTCAACCAATTCGTCCCAAATCGCTTTATGGACGCCCTGTCGGTCGCGCGGGGTCGGGGGAAAGAGATCGACGATGAGCAAGTGGACGCCTTGCCGGATGAAATCGGCCGACTTCTCGACAAAAGTACGAAACTCGGCGCGGCTGGCTTTATTGCCCGGTGAAACAATCTCGATCACCGCAACAACGTCGCCATGGCGATGCCGAACCGTGAGTTGGTTCGCTCTGCGGGCATAGACATCGGCGTCGCTCCGCGCCACCAGCCGCGCTTTTGGGGGCGCGGTCGCCAGGGCCAAAGCCGCGGTTTCCGCCCGCGGCCGTTCAGTTCGTTCGGCCAGCTTCAACGTCAAGACATCGGGAACCGATCCGGGGATAACCTGCTCGACGAGCGAGAAATAGTCGGAAGGGAGCACTCCCGCATTCAGAGCGTCGCATAGCGCGACGGTCCAGTTCTGATGAAAGTGGTGGAACAACCCCGCGTCGACGGTGGTCCAGTCGTGAATCGGCATCGGACTCTTCTCCAGGAAGGAGTGGGTATTCTCATTCTATCAGGCGGATCGGCGTTCGTCGAAGCTTGACCCAGGCAGTCAATGGGCCTAGCGTATCGCGAGGAACCATCGGATCATCCCATGTTTGAGTATCTCAACGAGGTCGATTATCAAGCGCCCGACTTCGGCGACTTCTACGACGAGCTGCCGTTGTGGTCGGCGCCGTTCGGCTTGATGCTACTGGAGCGCGTGCCCGTCAGGCTGGGTCTGACGATTCTCGATGTTGGCGCCGGCACGGGCTTTTTGACCGTGGAGCTAGCCCAGCGATGCGGAGCTACGAGCACGGTGATTGCCGTCGATCCTTGGGCGGCCGCCATGACTCGGTTGCAACGCAAGATCGAGTGGCTCGACCTGCGGAACGTGCGGCTCATGCGGCAAGACGCGGCCACAATCGATCTGCCGGACGCGTCAGTCGATTTGATCGTATCGAATCTCGGCATCAACAACTTCGAGAATATGGATGCGGTGTTGGAAACCTGTTTCCGTGTGGCCAAGCCGGGCGGGCAGTTGTTCCTGACGACGAACCTGGCCGGTCACATGCAAGAGTTTTACGACGTCTTTCGCGATACGCTGTCGGAGCTTGGCATGCACGATCGAATCGCCGCGCTCGACGCGCACGTTCAGCATCGCGGCACCGTTGAATCGCTCGTCGCGCGGATCGAGCGCTCGGGCTTTACCATTTGCAATGTCACGACCGAATCGTTTCGGATGCGGTTCGTCGACGGTTCTGCCCTGTTTCGCCACTATTTTATTCGGCTGGGCTTCCTGCCGGGCTGGAAGTCGCTCGTGCCTGTTGAGGCGCTTCAAACGACGTTCGACGCACTGGAACAGCGATTGAACGCAATCACCCGCGAGCGAGGTGAGCTAGCGCTTACGATTCCCACCGCGTGCATTGAGGCCGGGCGGGCGATTTAGCGTAGCTCCACCCTTGAAGTTATCATGGATCCTTCTTGACCACTTTGACCTAATCGTGCAAACATGGGATGACTTTTTCGGAGCTAATGAATGAAAACGAGGCAGACTGACCCACTCACCGCCAAACGCGTGGAAACGACGCCCGACGCCTTGGTCTTAATTGTCGGTGAACGGAGTATATCGATCCCCTGGGCGAGATGCTCGCCGAAGCTTGCCGCAGCGACTGAGAAGGAACGGGAACACGCTGAGCTTTCTCCAGGCGGCTACGGCATCCATTGGCCGTTGCTCGACGAAGATTTATCGGTCGGCGGCCTGCTCCAGCGTTGACCGATCTTCGCGATCGCGCGTCAGCCGCGCAGCGCCGGGCCGACTAGCCCTGGCAGTTTCCACCAGGCGGGCCGACGATAAAGGTCCAACACCCGCCGGGCAAGCACGTGTGCCTGGCGGTGCGTGGGAAACCAAAACGGCTTCGGCCGGACGACGAGGGGAGCTTCGACCACGCTTTTTTCGACCCGGTCGAGAAACCAGGTGTTGTGCACCCAGCCGATGCCGCTTTGCGGGTCGGCGAGCATGCCGCCGGGATAACCGCCCCACGGCACACACATCATGGCATAGGCCAGCGCCGGCCACACATTGACCCCCACCGTGCCGTATCGCAGCCGAGCGAGCGCCTGGTCGTAGGCTCGCGGCGATTGTCGAAAGCCAGGCGGAATCATCAACCCCACGCCCAGCGTGCCCCACACCCGCTCGTTGACGAATTCGACCGCGCGGTTCAAAAAGTCACTTGCGTTGTCCGATGCCAGCCCCGTCTCGGCGCAGGCGCAAACGAACGATTCTTCGGCAAACCAGTGCGGCTCGCGCTCGATCTCGACGCCGCGAACCAGCGTCCACGGCAGCGTGCCGGCGGGCACTTCGTCAGGCTCGCGGCCGACAAACCGGCGATAACGCTCACGGGCGCCGGGATAATAGGCCAACCGCCGCGGCTGGCGGGCCAGCAGCGAGTCGATCTTGTCTAAAAAACGCTCACGCTGCGGCCAGCCGCGCGCGGTGACAATCAGCTTCACCGCGATGCAATTGAACGAGGCATTGTTGACGATCATGGCCGCTACGTTCTCGGCCTGAAAATCGAGCTGCCGCTCGGTGTACTCGCCCGGCGCCACGATCCACGGGGTGACGTTGCTCAGCTCGCTGGTGATCGGCTTGGTCAGCAGCGGCTCGTTGCGCTGGCGCCGCTGGTCGCGTTCTTCGCCCGGCGCTCCCCACACGATTGCCTCGTGCGCGGCGAGCGAACCGGTGATGTGAACTTCATCCACCTGGGGGTGCTGGACGGCATAAGCCCCAGCCTCGGCGCCTCCCTGCATCAGCCGCAAAAAGCCCGCTTCGATCAGCGGCGCGAAGGCCGCTTCAAAAACCGGGGCCAGGTAGCCGTTCACCGGGTTGAGCTTGAGCAGCACGACGCGGTTTTCTTGAAAGAGCTTGCTCAGGGCATCGGCGGCCGGGATTGACGAGACATTGCCCGCCCCCAGCACCAGGGCGATACCTTCGGTATTGAGCGAACGGCGGAAATGGTCGGCGATGTGCTCGGGTAAGTTGTCGCGTGTCACGTCGTCGGGCAGCATCGCCCAGCCGCGATAGCCGCGAAAAAGCAACGAGTCGAATAACCCCCGCGCGGGAAAGATCGGCAGGCGCAGCCGGCCGCCGACTTCTTCGACCGGGCCGGGCAGTGCGACTTTGCCGGTCTCGTCGAGTTGCCTCAGGCTGGTGATGAGCAGTTGCAGATAGCGCGTGACGGCCACCGGCCCGGTGGCCAAGTCTTCGCTCGCAGTAGGGTTGTCGGGCGCGAGGCCTTTGGCTTCGCACGCCGACGCGACCCAGGCGCCGGCCGATCGCCAGACGCCTTCGACGCACGCCGCGGCCAGCTCGATCCGTCGCGCAAGCGAGGTTTGTCGCCAGCGCGGTTTGGCGGACGCGAGCTCTGCCAGCAGGCGATCAGTATCGTTGGACATTTTTTTTAGTGCTCGGTTCTGTAGGGAACGCCCTCTGTGGTGCTGGCGCGAACTGCGACTCGGCCTGGCGCCGCCCCTCGCGGAACGGCACGGAATCCGTTCCCTACAGAGCGTGTAAGGTGGGACTCGCAAGCTCGTTTCACCCGACGGGCATGTCCCGCCTACGGGCCTATCCCGGTTTCCATCTCTTACCGGCCAGGTCGGGCACAAAATCGTCGTGGCCGCCCAGCCGGGCGATCTCGGTCATGAACCGCTTGGTCAGGCATTCGAGCACCTGACGGTCGCCGTTGCGGTCGTAGTATTCGGAGATGTCGATCGGCCGCCCGACAATCAGCCGCGTCTTGGCCAGCATGAAAAAAAAGCTGAACACCGTACCGCCAAACGGCGAGCCCTCGACATAGCAGGGTATGACCGGCACGCGTGCCTTCAGCGCCACCATCGCCGCGCCGGGGCGGCCAGGCAGCATGAATTGGTCAGTTTGGTTGATCCGACCTTCCGGAAACATGCCCACCAGGTCGCCTTGCTGGGCATACCGCATGGCCAGCTTGGTGGCGGCGGTGTCGATGCCCGCCCGGCCCACGGGAATGACTTGCAAAATGCGCAGCCCCCAGCCCACCAGCGGATGACGCACATATTCGCGGGCCACCATCCAATGCACGGGCCTGTCGCAAGCCAACGCGACAAAGCCGGGGTCGATCGGCGAGCGATGGTTGCAGACGATCACTGCCCCCTGGTTCGGCGACAGCGCCACCGAACCTTCGATGCGTGCCCGCCAAAACACGCGGGTCATGAAATGGTTGTACATGTAAATCGGGAACTGGGCCGGCGTAAAACGCGTGCGCCGATATCCCCGCACCGTCCAGACCGCGCACGACAGCCCCATCAGGGCCAAAACGGCCACGGCCAACAGGTGCGTCGTCTGGTCGGAAAACATGCTCGCCAACTATACTCGGACCAGCCCCGAATACAACTCAGAGCAATGGGACGCCATGCGAATCGGCATTGTCAGCGACACACACGGGCACACGGTCAATGCGATGGCCGCGGTGCGGATGCTCGAAAGCCTCGAAGTCGAGCGAGTGATCCACTGTGGCGACGTGGGGGGCGACGAAATTGTCGGGCTGTTCGCCCGCTGGCCCACGCACTTCGTTTACGGCAACGTCGACGATCGGCGGCGGCTTCGCTCGGCCATCGAGGCGGCCGGGCAACATTGCCACGACGCCATGGGCACGCTGGAATTATCCGAGCGGCGGGTTGCCTTCTTGCACGGCGACGATGTACCGCTATTGCGCCAGACGATCGCCAGCGGCAAGTACGACCTGGTTTGCCACGGACACACGCACGTGGCCAAACAGTTTCGTCAGGGGCCGACGCTGGTGCTCAACCCCGGCGCGCTCTACCGCGCCACGCCACACTCGCTCGCGCTCGTCGAGCTACCCAGCGTGGAAGCGACAATCATCACTGTCTAGCCAGCCAACGGGGAGGAAGGCAAAAAAATGGGAGGCAAAAAAATTCTGCGTAGCGGAGACGACTGGTTTGCAGGCATGGATTTTCTGAGGCTATTCGACCGGCGCCTGCACGCCGCCGGCAAACAGCTCGTCTTCCTCTTCGCGGCTAATGAGAATCTCGGGCTTGTAGCCGCCTCGCGAACGGTCGTACAGAATGATGCCGCCGAACATCACGATCAAGATGGCCGGTAAGAGCGAAACCCATCGAAACGCCATGCGGTAACCCTCGCTCTGCGCGGCCTTGGCGACCGCGACTGCACCGTCCGATTGTCCCGCGTCGGCCATCTGATCGACCGCGACTTGGTTCACGCTGACGAACCGTCCGTTCTTGTCCTTGGCCAGCACTTGCTCGGCGGTGCCTGGATCGCTGTTCGCCTCAACGTAATCAACTGCATACGAATCGACGATTCTCCCCATTTGAGGCAACACCTGCGAGATCGACAGGTTGCCGACCGACCCCATCAGCGCCAGCGCCAAGGCGCCGCCCTTTGGGAAACGTTCCGCAGTGACGCCCAACATCGTCGGCCAAAAATAAGCAATTCCCAACCCGAAAATCGTGGCATAACCAAAGGCCGAGGCGGCGTCGTTGGCATAACTCAGCAAGAACAGTCCGACGCCCGCCAGTGCCGCGGAGCAAGTGAGCATTCCCACGGGCGAGAGCCTATGAGCGATCGGCCCGGCGAAATGCCGCAGGATGAACATCATGCCCGACGTATAGACCAAGATCAGCGTTCCTGAGATATTCGCGGTGCTGCGCATCACCGATTCTTGCCATTTCTGCGGTCCCAGCTCGGTCGCCGCGGTCATCAACATGCAGATCGCCCAAATCAGAAACAGAGGACGCGCACACTCTTTAAACATGTCGCGCGTTGACACGCCCGACTCGACGCGCTCGGTCATCGGAAACCGGGCTGGCAACAACATCGCGCCATAAACGACCGCCGGCAAGGCAATCAGGCAGAGACTGACTTGCCACATGTCGAGGG
This sequence comes from Pirellulales bacterium, assembly GCA_035252155.1. Taxonomy (GTDB): domain Bacteria; phylum Planctomycetota; class Planctomycetia; order Pirellulales; family JAICIG01; genus JAICLL01. The sequence continues at coordinate 15,049 of DATFDL010000129.1, forward strand.
CCGCCAAGCCCTCAGGGAGCGCCCTTCGGATGACGATCTGCGCCAACAAACCGCCGATGACCAAGCCGCCCGGCCACCATGCGTGCAAAATATTGAGATAATGCGTTTTCTTGTCGGGATAGAGAGTGGCGATCAGCGGATTAATGCCGACTTCGGTAAACCCGTTTCCGCAACCCATCAGCATCGACGAACCATACAACCAGTAATAGGCCGTTTCAGGCGTCGTTTCAAAAAACGCCCCGAGCGACTTCATAAAGAATGAGGCAAAGATCGTGGCCAACGAGCCGAACAAGTGTGAGCCGAACGCCAGGAACATGATGCGTCGGATCCCGAGCAGATCGCAGACGAAGCCGCCGAAAAACATCGAAAGCGCCATGCCGATAAACACGGCGCCTTCGATACCGCCCTTCCGTTCTTGAGTCAGCGAGAACGAGTCGCCCATTTCTTGCAGGATGTCGCCACGCACTGCGAAAGTGAAGGCCGACGTTACCAGTGCGATGCAACTGCAAACGAACAACCAGCGCCGATCAATCATTTGGCACTCCGGAGGAAATCTGGGGGGAATGGGCGGCCATCACTCGGTAGGGAAGTCTACGAGTATACTGGCCGGTTTCTGCAAGTAAATGAACCCAGCTTGACCCGGTTTGCGTAATCGACGTAGCATAAGCCGCTTTTTCCCCGACATGGCCGAAGCGCCGGGACTGGTCGATCTTGAGCTCGCCGCGATTCGCCTTTGGCTGGTGGCTGTGCGGAGTGCTGGCTGTTGCGCTGGCGCTGCGCGTGGGGGCCTGCGCCTGGTGGCAGTCGCGGTTGCCGGCTGGCGAGCGCTTCGAGTTTGGCGATAGCGACGCCTATTGGACTCTGGCCCGGCAGATCGCCGCGGGCCAGCCCTATCAATACGGCTCGCCCAACGCGCGCGTGTTTCGCATGCCTGGCTACCCGCTGTTGCTCGCGCCGCTCTTTCTCGGCCACAACGATCCGCCGGTTCTTTGGGGCCGCCTGGTCGGCGCGGTCTGCGGCACACTGGCGGTTGCCGCCGTTTACGCGCTGGCCGGGCGGCTGTTCGACCGTCGCATAGGGCTGGCGGCCGCCGCGCTGGCGGCCTGCTATCCTGGGGCCATTGCCATCAGCGCAGTTATGCTCAGCGAAGCCGCCTTCTGCCCGTTGATCGTGGCACAGCTCGCCGTCTGGGTGGCAAGCTGGCAGACGGGCGAAGCGAGCGGGGCATCGCCAGCGGCGGGTGTGCGCTCGCAGTTGCTGGCCGCCACATCGGGCGGCTTGGGCGGGCTGGCCACGCTGGTGCGGCCCAGTTGGCTGCTGTTTATACCGTTTGCGCTGTTGGCCGGTCTGGTGCTCTGCCGCGAGCGGCGGCGGATGCTGGTCGGCGGCATGGTGATGATGGCGGCGGCGATCGTCGTGCTGCTGCCCTGGTGGGTCCGCAACGCGCAGGTGGTCGGCCACTTTGTGCCGACCACGCTGCAAGTCGGTGCCAGCCTCTACGACGGTCTGAATCCCCGGGCCGATGGTTCGAGCCAGATGGATTTTGTCGCCGCATTTGAACGCCAAGAGCGCGCGGCCGAGGATGCGGGCGAGCTGTTCGAATACCGCCTCGATCAACGGCTCCGGCGTGCGGCCATCGAGTGGGCGATCGGGCATCCCTCGCGAATCGCCGCCTTGGCGGCCGTCAAATTCGCGCGAATGTGGAACGTGTGGCCGAATGCGCCTGACCATCGCAGTTGGGCGGTGCGATTGATCAGTGCGGCGACATACCTGCCCGTGTTGGCGCTGGCCATCGTCGGCGTGTGGCGCACCCGCCGCCGATGGTGGCCCGCGGCGCTCTGTTGGCTGCCGGCGGTTTATCTCACGCTCTTGCACGTGGTGTTCGTCAGTTCGGTCCGTTATCGCGAGCCGGCGATGTTGGGGCTGATCGTCTTGGCGGCCTCGGTGCTGAACAGGCAGGTGCAAAAATGAATACCGCTCTTGAGCGAGCATTATTCCCGCCGATGCGATTCGGCCGACCCCATCGAGCTTGTCTCGATGGTGAAGAAGATGGCGGGCTAGATGCAGGCCCGCGGTTGCATCCTCGACCCCATCCAGCTTGTCTGGATGGTGAAGAAGATCAATGCTATGGCGCGGCCTGGCGGCATCTTATTCACCATCCAGGCAAGCTGGATGGGGCCTGCCTATGCGCGCGAAGCGATCGCATTAGCTCGCCATCTTGTTCACCGATCCGCACAAGGCGGATGGGGTCCGACGACGCACCCCGCTTGGTCGACAACAGCCTCCGTGGTTTTCCATGGAGGTGCGGGGCGACGTCGATTCGCCCCTCGCCCAACGGCCCGGAGTCCGTTCCCTACCGACGTCGAGCGAAGCGTCCCCGGAGTGCCACCTCGTGATTCGCTTTTGCTGGCGATCGTGCAAGTGGATCGCGCTGCTGCTGGTGTTGGCAGCAGCGGTGGCAGTGCCGTGGTTTTATCACCGCTTCGACGACGAGGTGCGGCGACGCGTCGAGGCCCGGCTGGCCGAACAATATCCGCAGTTGCGCGTCAGCGTGCGCTCGGCGCGGCTGACCGTGGGCCAGGGCGTCGAAATCCGCGGACTGTCGATCGTCGAGCCCGATGTCGCCGGCCCGACCGCCGAGCTGGCCTATATCGAAGAAGTGCTGTTGCAGGGCAAGACCGAATTGGCCGAGCTGCTGCGCGGCGATCTTTCGATCGAAAATATCGTCATTCGGCGGCCGACCGTGCGCGTCACGCAGCGGCCCGACGGCACGTGGAGCGCGGCCCGGCTGCTGCCGTTGCCCAAGCTGAGCAAGAACGCTCCGCGCGGCACCATCGAAAACGGCGTCATCGAAATCGTCGATCCGACCAAGCAACAGGGCGGATCGTTCGCCCTGCGCGACGCGCAGTTGAAGTTCGAGCCAGCCGGGAAGGAGAACGACAAGGCGACAGGGCGACAAGGCGACAAGGCGAATAGGCAGACGGGGCGCGCGCCCATTCGCTTGCAGGGACATTGGACAGCCGACCATGTGCAGCGAATCGATGTCGATGCGACCATCGACCCGAGCGGCAAGAGCTGGTCGATTCGCGGCGCGGTGATTGGCCTCGATTTTTCGCCCGAACTGGTCTCGGCCCTGCCCAGCGCGGCCTCGCGGCGACTGGGCGAGCTCGGCTCGCTGCGCTGCGCGATCAAGGGGCGCTTTTTGTTGACCCAGGGACTGCCCGGCAAACCGGACTTTGCTTATGAACTTTCCGGCCAACTGCAACGCGGGCGGATCGACGACCCGCGGCTGCCGTACCCGCTGATCGACTTGCAAGCCGGGTTTCGCGTCAGTCCGGCCGGGCTGTTGCTGAGCGAGGCGACCGCCCGCAATGGGCAAACCACGTTGCGTCTCGATTTCGAGCGCAAGGGTTTTGCGCGGTCGAGCCCCTACACGCTGGTGGCCGAAAGCCGGCATATGCAGTTCGATCAGCAACTGCGGTCGATTCTGCCTTTGGCCTGGCAGAACGAGTGGAACAAGTTCATGCCCGGCGGCGAATTCGACGCCCAACTGCGGCTCGACTACGATGGCCGGCGTTGGCAGCCGCAGCTCGTGATCTCGTGCCGTAACGTCTCATTCTCGTACTACAACTTTCCCTATCGGCTCGAGCGCGGCCAAGGCCGGCTGGAGCTGAAGGACAATTTGCTCGACATCGAGCTCAAGGCCTTCAGCGAGGGGGAGGAAGTGCGGATCGTCGGGCAATATCACAGCCCGGGGGCCGGGGCGCGGGGCTTCATCAAAATCCGCGGCGACAATCTGCGGCTCGATGAAAAGCTGTTCTTGGCGCTGAAAGAAAAACCTCGCCGAATCGTTCGCTCGCTCAATCCGCGGGGCACGTTCAATTTCTTTGTGCATCTTTGGCACGGCAACGAACCGAAACCCGTGGTCCACACCCACCTGGAGCTGGCGTTCAATCGCTGCTCGCTCCGCTACGACGAATTCCCCTATCCGCTCGACAACATCCGCGGCGCGATGGTGATGGACGATCATGTTTGGCAGTTCAACGAGCTGACGGGCACCAACGACACCGGGCAGGTAACCTGCAACGGCTCGCTGACGCCCACGCCCGACGGCAACGACTTGCGGCTCTCCTTCGTGGGTGAGGCCGTGGCGCTGGAGGACGAGCTGCGCGACGCCCTGGGCATTCAGAACCCGGCGGCCGCGCGGTTCTGGCGCGACTTGCGGCCGCGCGGCGTCGTCAATCTCGAAGCCCACATCCATCATCCGCCCGGCCGCCGCAAGCCCGATGTGACGGTCACAGCTCGGCCGCTCTACGAGCCCGAGTCGGGACTGAGCGCTTCGATCGAGCCGAGCTACTTTCGCTACCGGCTGGAGAAGCTGCGCGGGCAGTTTCACTACGAGCAAGGCCGGATGACGCTCGAAAACGTCCGTGCCGAACACCGCGGCGTCAAGCTGAACGCGGCGGGCGTTTGCACGCTCGACGGCGAAGGCGGCTGGCGGTTGCGCTTCGAGCGGCTCGAAGTCGACCGGCTGCGGGCCGACGCCGATCTGCTTCAGGCCCTGGGTGGACGACTGAAAAAGGTGATCACCGATTTGCGGCCCAAGGGACCGTTCAATCTCAGCGGCACACTCGAATTGGCCAGCGGCGGACAGCCCGCCGGCGGCTTGCAGGCCAATTGGTCGAAATTCAATGTGCAGTGCCAGGGCGGCGCCATCGACTGCGGCGTGGTGCTGGAAAATATTTTTGGCGGCGTGGTGCTCAGCGGCTCGTTCGATGGCCAGCGGTTTTCCTGTGCGGGCGAATTGGCCGTCGACTCGATGACCTATCGAGATTTTCAACTGACCGAGTGCCTGGGGCCGCTTTGGATCGACGACGGCACGGTGCTGTTGGGCCGGGCGGCAGACGCGCGGCGCAGCGCCACACGGCCGCGGCGCGTCACCGCCAAACTCTATGGCGGCGCCCTGCTGGCCGAGGGGCGCGTGACGCTCGCCGAACAGCCGCGCTACTCGTTCTACGCCTCGCTGAGCGGCGCCGATCTGGCGCGGTTTGCCCAAGAAGCGGTGGCCGGCCGCCAAAAACTCACCGGACAGGTGGCCGCCGAGGTCGACCTGCACGGCGCCGGCCGCGGCCTGCACAATCTGGAAGGCCGCGGCGTCGTTCGCCTGCGAAACGCCGAGCTGTACGAATTGCCGGTAATGGTGGCGCTGCTCAAACCGCTTAGCGGGCGGCTGCCCGACACCACGGCGTTCAATACGGCCGATGTCGGCTTTCATCTGCAGGGCGAGCACATCTATCTGAATCGCATCGAGTGCAATGGCGACGCCGTCAGCCTGCGCGGCCGCGGGCAGATGGGGCTCGACCGTTCGATTCAACTATCGTTTTACGCCTTGGTCGGGCGGGGCGACGGGCAGCTTCCGTTGCTCGACAAGCTGCTGAGCGCGGCGAGTCAGCAGATCATGCAAATTCGCGTGGGCGGAACGCTCGACAATCCGGTCTCGCACAATGAGTTGTTGCCGAACATCGAAGAAGCGCGGCGGTGGTTCCAGGACGATCTGGCGGGCGGGCAGACCCGCCGGCCCGGCATGGCCGCCCGCCGCCCCCTGCGTCGCGCCGCCGCGCCGCCGGCGAGCTATGGTTCCAATGGACCCAGATGAGAGGTCAGAGGCCAGAGGTCGGGGATCAGGGCTCTCGATCACCCTGACCTCTGACCTCCGACCCCCGACCTCTTGCTGAACCCTGAACCCCGATCC
>DATFDL010000130.1:0-3828 GCA_035252155.1 Pirellulales bacterium
GCGCCAAAGTCGCCTTTCGCTCCGCGAAAGTAGCGCTACTTTCGCGGAGCGAAAGGCGACTTTGGCGCGCACGGCAGTTTAGATCGCCCCGTCTCGCCCCAACCGGACTACCACGATGATCGCCCAGATGAAGGCAATGCCGAGGTCGGCTAGATTGGCCGCGATGGCGACGGCCAGCGTCGACCAGAACGCCACGGCTCCCGACCAATACAAAATGGGAAGCGAGGCAAGCACCAAGGTCGTGGTAACGGCATCGAGTGCAATCAGGCCCCAAAAAAGGACGCTCGCGTCGGGCCGCGCCCAGGGCTCGATCTTCACGGTGAGATCGTGATGATAAGGCCCGAAAAGAGTATAGAGGCGCCCCAGGTCGGCCATGCCGGTATAGAACGCGAGGTCGGTGAGGTAGGCCCGCCCCGCGATCACGCGCGCCCGCATGGCCAGGCGGTTTTTCGCGCTGTAAGCCGCATAGGCGGCCACGACGAAAGCCGCGATGATCGCGACCATTCGATAGGCGAGATCCAATCGATCGTCAGCGAGTGCGGCGGCCGACGGTCTTCCGATCATCACGTCGATGATCGAGATCGATGTCATGGCTTACCCCGTTCGACGCGATTCGGCGCTGTGGTCTCCTCAATCAAATATAGGTCGTAATCAATACGCCCGCGGATGGGGCGACGCGTTCCACTCGGCGAATAGCCGCTGGCACTCGTCGCTGAGCACGCCCGACACCAGCCGCACTTGGCTGCCGCCCAGGCGGGCGATTTCGGCCGCGGGCGTGCGCATTTCGTTGAAGCCGGCCGATTGAGCGTCGGCGATGGCGGCGCCGAAATAAACCGTGTCGACGCGGGCCCAGTGCAAGGCGGCCATGCACATGGGGCAGGGTTCGCAGGTGGTCGCCACGATGGCGCCGGGCAGATGAATGTCGCCCTCGGCCCGGCACGCCGCGCGTAGCGCGTTGATCTCGGCGTGGGCCGTGATGTCGGTGGTCAACAATACGGTGTTATGCTCGACGGCGACAATGCAGCCGTCCCGCGCGATGGCGCAACCGAACGGGCTTTGGCCCGATGCGATGCCTTGCCGGCATTTGTCGATGGCCCGTTGCATCAGTTCGGCGGGGTCAGTCATTCGCTCGCGATCAGTCATTCATAGATTGAGGAACGAAACGAAACGCCGTGGCACCCAATGATAACCGCTGAACGCCTTCGATCAAACGTCTCTGCCACCCGAAGCGCGCATGAGGTTTCGCAAAGGGCATGGAGACAATGGCGCCACCGCGGCGGCCACTTGGTTGACAGCGGCCGGGGACGGGCCTACCGTGTGAGAATCCGCTTGTTCGGCGCGATAGGCGGGCGGCGGCGCTCGCCGCAACGTCTCTGGTGGCATTCCGATCTGGACCGAGGAGAAGCCCATGATTCGCCGATGGCTCGTCCGTGCGTCGCTCATCGTTGTGTCAGTAAGTCTGCTGACGTTGCAAGCATACGGTCAACGCACGTCCGACAAGGTAGCTCCCGGCCTTGTGCCGGGCGGTTCCAACGCCGATCGCAACAAACCGGCTAATCAAAAGTCCGGGGCCAAGCCGGCCAAAAGGGTCGGGACTACCAAGGCGGTCGCCGACAGCCAGGAGACAGCCAAGCAGCCGGAGGCCGGTACTGGCGCCGCCGATGCCGTCGCTGACGCCGATAGCGAGGAGCAACGGCAGCGACAAATCATCGAACGCTTCCTAAGCGTTTTGGAAAAAAATCCGCGGCGGGGCACCGCGCTCGATCGCGTCTACGGCCATCACGTCGAACGCGGCACGCTCGACCAGTTGGTCGAAGGCTATCGCGAACGCACCGCTAAAAACGCCGCCGACGGCCCGGCCTGGATGATGCTGGGTCTCATCGACGCCCAGCGCGGCCAAGATGCCGCCGCGGTCGCCGCCTTCCAGCAGGCAGAACAGCAGATGCCCAAGAATTACCTGGCCTCTTATTACTTGGGGCAGTCGCTGGTGCTGGTCGGCCAGCCCGACGCCGCCGCCGAAGCGTTTGAACGGGCGATCGAACGCAAACCGCCACCGGCCGAAATGCTCGACGTGTTTCAAGCTCTCGGCCGGGTTTATCAGCGCGCCCAACGCAATGAGCAAGCCTTGGCAGTCTGGACGCGGCTGGAAAGGCTCTTTCCCAACGATGCTCGCGTCGCCGAACAGATCGCCTCGACTCTGGCCGAAGAAGGCCAACGCGACGCCGCGCTGGCACGCTATCAAAAGCTGGCCAAACTCACCAAAGACCGCTATCGGCAGTCGATGTTCCGCATGGAAGCCGCCGAGCTGGAGCTGCGCCTGGGTCGCACCGATCAGGCACTGGCCGATTTTGAAAGCATGCTGGCCGAATTGAACCCAGATAGCTGGCTGCATCGCGAAGTGCGCCGCCGCATCGAAGAGGCTTTTCTGCGCAACGACGATCAGGCTGGGCTGGCCAAGTATTACGACGCCTGGCTCGCCAAGCACGCCGACGACGTCGATGCCATGGCGCGGCTGGCCCACACGTTGGCCGCGCAAGGCCGCGTGCCCGAGGCGCAAAAGTGGCTCGAGCAGGCCATCAAGCTCGCCCCCTCGCGCAAAGAGCTGCGGCTGACGTTCATCGAGCAATTGGTCTACGACCAACGCTATGCCGACGCCATCGCTCAGTACGAGGCGCTCGACAAGGCCGATCCCGACAATCCCGACTATCTGCGTGAGTGGGGCCAACTGGTGTTGAAAGACACGGCCCGCCCCGACGCCGAGCGGCGGCAGGCGGCCGCGGCGGTCTGGCGGCGGATGACCGAAGCCCGGCCGAAAGACCCGCTCATCGCCACGCAAGTGGCCGACCTGTTTCGGCAAGCACAGATGGAAGATGAGGCGATCGAGCTTTATCGGCGCGCGGTCGAGTTGTCGCCCGACGCCGCTCAATATCGCGAGTATCTGGGCGAGTATTACCATCAGCTCAAGCGTTCCGACGAAGCGCTGGCCACCTGGCGGCAGATCGCCGCCGGCGACAATCGCAGTTCGAAAAACCTGGCCCGGCTGGCCGAAGTGCTGTCAGGCTTCGGCTATCTCGAGGAGGCCGTCGAGACGATGGGCGCCGCTTGCGAGCTGGAAGACGACGACTTTGCCATGCAGCTTCAATACGCCGAGCTGCTGGCCCAAGACGCCCGCTACGACGACGCCCTGGCCCGGCTCGACATGGCCGGCAAGCTGGCCGAAAGCGCCGAAGAGACCGAGGCCGTCTTGCAGCAGCGCATCAAAAGCTTCGACGCGGCCGACCGGTTGACGGCCGAGATCGAATCGCTCGACAAACGGCTGGCGGCCGGGCAAGACGCGACCGCCGAGCACTGGTATCTGCTGGCCCGCTATCGCGAAGCGGCGCACCAACTGCCCGAGGCGACCGCGGCCATCCTCAAGTCGCTCGAGATCGACGAGCAATCGCTGCCGGCCCTGGCCGCGTCGGCCCACATTCATGAAGCGGCGGGCAGCTTGCAAGCCGCGGCCGACGCTTATCGCAAGCTGGCCGCGGTCGATCGCCGCTCGCGGACCACTTATCTCACCGAAGTGGCCAAGCTCGAAGCACGGCTAGGCCGGCGTGAGGCCGCCCTGGCCGCCGGCCGCGATCTGTTGGCCGCCGCGCCTGGCAACCCCGAGCATTATGAGTTCTTCGCCGAGCTGTGCTTTCAACTGGGCGAAGGCGACGAAGGCCTCGAGACGCTGCGGCGGTCGCTGCGCGTGAATCCCAGCGATCCACAGGTCGTGCTCACGCTGGCCCGCGCGTTGGCCGAACGGTTCCGCACCGACGAGGCGATCGAGCTGTATTGGCG
>DATFDL010000131.1:0-6647 GCA_035252155.1 Pirellulales bacterium
GGAGGGCGTTCCCTACAGACCCCGAACGTTACGGGGGCGACTCGGTCTCGATCTTCTGCAGTTCATCGCTCATTCGCCCGACGGCGGTTTGCAACCAGTGGGCCGCGAGATAGACGAACACGCTCAGCGCCGCGGCGATGGCCGCCAGCATCAGCCAATGCCGTCGCTTGAAGCGGCGCAGTTCTGGCGCGGCCGCGATCAGGCCCAGCAGGGCGGCAATAATGACCACCGCATCGAAGCTCGCCCGCTGCCAATAAGGCCCGCCCAGGTGCAGCCACATGCCGAATTCGTCGAAGGTCAGCCCCAGACCGATGCCGTAGACCACGGTGGCAATGTCCTCGGACCGGCCGGTGGGGCGCACGAAGATCAGATACGCGCCCACGCCCGACAGCAAAAAGATGCCGTAGTTCAAATGGTGCACGTGCGTGCCACCCAGGTGTAAAAACAAATCGGGAATGCGGTGCGTCATGATCAGCAGCACCAACACTCGCGAGATCACAAACGTAAGCACGAAGACAGCCAACACCAGCCGGGCCAGGTGCGACGTGCGCTCTCGATCGTTCATAGATTGTTTCAATGGTGGTGGCTGGGGCAGAGCCCTGGCGATGCCCCGGTTGGTGAGTCGCCGGGGCATCGCAAGCTCTGCCCCAGCCACCGAATTAACGCGAAAATCGGCCTTTGATTGACACACCGTCCGGCGTTGTTTCCGGCGGCGATTGTACCGCATGCCTGCCGGCCGTGTTAGAATCGCCACGTGAAGCCAATCCGCCAAATCCTCATACTGGTGTGCCTCGTTTCGGCACGCGCCACGGCGCTGCCCGCTGAGCCACACCGGCCCAGCGTGCTGTTCATCGCGGTCGATGATCTGAACGATTGGATCGGCTGCCTGGACGGCCATCCGCAGGTGCAAACGCCGAACATCGACCGGCTGGCCCGGCGCGGAACGCTCTTCACCAACGCGCACTGCCAGGCCCCGCTGTGCAATCCCTCGCGGTCGAGCCTATTGACCGGACTTCGGCCTTCGACCACGGGCATTTATGGTCTTCAGCCCGGCATTCGTGCCGTGGCCGCGCTCAAAGACCACGTGACGCTGCCGCAGCATTTTGCCAGGCACGGCTACCGCACCTTCACCTCGGGCAAAGTGTTTCACGACGGCTCGATCGCGCCGGCGCGCCGGACGGACGAGTTTGACGTCTGGGGCGATCCGGGCGCGGTCGCCTATCCGCCCCAGAAGCTCGTCACCACGCCGGCCACGATCCGGGCGATGGATTGGGGCGTTTTTCCCGAGCTCGACAAACAACAGGCCGATTGGAAAATCGCCGATTCAGCAATCGCGCACTTGCGCTCGGCAAGCGGTGAGAGCCCGTTCTTCATTGCCGCCGGCTTTCGATTGCCGCATGTGCCGTGTTTTGCGTCGCAAAAATGGTTCGATCTCTACCCTGAGTCCTCGCTGGCAATGCCGCCGGTGATCGAAGACGACCGTGACGACGTGCCCGAGTTTGCCTGGTATCTGCACTGGAAGTTGCCCGAGCCGCGGCTCTCGTGGTTGCAACGCGCGGGGCAATGGCAACAGCTGGTACGTGCGTACCTGGCGAGCGTCAGTTTTGTCGATAGCCAAATCGGCCGAGTGCTCGATGAACTGGAAATCACGGGGCGCGCGGACGATACGATCGTCGTGCTCTGGTCGGATCATGGCTGGCATTTGGGCGAGAAGGGCATTACCGGCAAGAATTCGCTCTGGGAGCGTTCGACACGCGTGCCGCTGATCGTTGCCGGTCCCGGCGTCACCGCCAATGCCACGTGCGCCCGTCCGGTCGAATTGCTCGATCTCTTTCCGACGCTTATCGAGCTATGCGGATTGGCGCCGGTCGAGGGACTGGAGGGTCACAGCCTGGCACCGCAGTTGCATGATGTCCACGCTCCGCGCGAGTGGCCCGCCTTGACAACGCACAACCAGGGCAATCACGCCGTGCGCAGCGAGCGCTGGCGTTACATCCGCTATGCCGACGGCTCGCAAGAGCTTTACGATCATCGTGCCGATCCGCACGAGTGGACCAACCTGGCGGCAGACCCGTTTTATGCCGACGTCTTGCGCGAGCACGCGCGTTGGCTGCCGTCGCGCGACGCGCCGCCCGTGCCCGGCAGCGCCGTGCGGCTGCTCACGCGCGAAAAGTGCGTCTGGTTCTGGGAAGGCAAGGCCATCGATTGGGCTGAGAGGGAACCATGAACCTGATGCTTGAGCGCGCAAATGCCGAAGGAAACCGCGGGGCTACCTTCACTGTGCCACACGGCAACCTGGACGCGCCCGTTTGAAACGAGCGATCCCTTCCTTCGTGACACGCGTATTGCGCACGTCAACGAGCGTCAGGTGTCTCAATGTGCTAAGCCGCATTAAGCCGGCATCGGTAATCTGCGTTCCGCCGAGGGCGAGGATCTCTAAATTTGGCAAGTCGATGAGATCATTCAGTCCGGCATCGCTAACCTGGGTATTAACGAGAAAAAGCGATTTCAGCGCTCGTAGGCCGCGCAGGTGGGCTAACCCGGCGTCGCTGATTCCGGTATTGCTGAGGTCCAGCCGCTCCAGCCGTTCGAGTCGGGCGAGATAAATCAAGCCCGCGTCAGTGATTTCGGGCGATCCCAACTTCAGTTCCCTAAGCTCGGTCAGCCCGCTCAGGTACTTCAAGCCGGTGTCAGTGACGTGGTCGGGACCAACAGCATATAGGAAGACGAGACGTCGCCAGCCCGACAGATGCTTGACGGCGGCGTCATCGAGCTCATTACTCATCACCTCGAGCGTGGTTACGTCGTGAAGATCGGCTAGCGGTTTGAATCGATCGCCTGTGCAGTTTGGCCCAATCACGTGAACGATGCGGATTCGGTCGAAGAGCCGGAAGCGACCGCCGGGCAGGAACTGACGCAACGCCTGCGGCAAACCCTGATCGACGTGAAAACCAAAGTGAAGTGCCGATGAATCGTCAATCACTCGTTGCTGCCGGTGATGATGGTGCAGCGCCCAGCCCAACAACGCCGATAATGCGGTGACGCTTAGCAGCAAACCGCGCATGCCGTATTGGAAGGGCCGACGCGAGCGAAATCGTCTGCGCGCGGCCCACCAGGCGCCGCCGGCCAATCCCAATGCGAGCAATACATCGGAGATAGCCGCCGCCGGGCGAAACCAACGCACGGTTTGCGCCGGAACCCAAGCTTCCGGGTCGCGACGCGTGGCGTCGATTCCCGTAGCCCGACTCAGAAACACGATCGGCCAGCCATTCTGCCACTCGAAGTCGTTGTATTTCTCGCGGCTGACGCGGACAAAGCCGAGATTGAGAATTGCCAGCGCCGTCGCAACGGCGACCGTCGCGACGAAGACGATTACCGCGTGTAATCGGAGCGGCCTCTCGCCCGTCAAGCTCGGATTAGCGCCAGACATGTGCGTGCTTTCGTTTTGGACGAAACTACCGCCTTGAGCCTACATCACGTATTTTGCCGAGGCTAGCATTACACCGGACTGCTTGATTCGCCAGCGGGCGCCAGGCACAATGACCTGCGACACTGCCCGAGGCTGTAATCCATGAAGAATCGTTTGTTCTCCGTCGTCGCCCTGCTGGTGCTGGTTGCCGCGGGCTCTATTGTTAACGCCGCCGAACGGCCGAATATTCTCTGGCTCATCGCCGAAGACTTTGGCCCCGAGCTGGGCTGCTACGGCACGCAGCAGGTCTGGACGCCAAATCTCGACCGCTTGGCAAGCCAAGGTGTGCGATTTACGCGGGCGTTTACCACGGCGCCCGTCTGTTCGGCCAGCCGCTCGGCGTTTATGACGGGCATGTATCAGACGACGATCGGCGCTCACAACCATCGCTCGCACCGCGACGACGGCTATCAGTTGCCCGACGGCGTGCGCGTGCTGCCCGACTGGATGCGAGCGGCCGGCTATTACACCGCCAACCTGGAAAAGCTGCCGGCCTCGTTCGGCTTTCGCGGCACCGGCAAGACCGACTGGAATTTCAGCCATCCACGAGCGTTCGACTCAGACGCTTGGGCCGAATTAAAATCGCACCAGCCGTTCTACGCCCAGATCAATTTTCAGGAGACGCACCGCAAGTTTCACGCGCCGAAGAAAGCCGATCCGGCACAAGTGGTCATTCCACCGTATTATCCCGATCACCCGGTCACGCGGGCCGACTGGGCCGAGTATCTCGACGCGGCCAGCGAGCTGGACCGCAAGATCGGCCTGATTCTCGATCAACTCGAGGCCGACCACCTGGCCGAGAATACCATCGTCGTCTTTTTTGGCGACCACGGGCAATGCCACGTGCGCGGCAAGCAGTTTTGTTACGAAGAGGGATTGCACATTCCGCTCATCATCCGCTGGGCCAGGAGCGTTGAGCCGCCCAGCGGATTTCGGCCCGGCACGGTCGACGACCGGCTGCTCGAGGCGATCGACCTGGCGCCCACGATGATCGACGTGGCCGGCGCCGCCAAGCCGGCGGGCATGCAGGGCCGCATTTTATTCGGCGAGCACGCCGAGCCGCCGCGAGAATATGTGTTCGGCGCCCGCGACCGCTGCGACGAAACGGTCTTTCGGCTGCGCACGGTGCGCGACGCGCGGTATCGCTACATCCGCAACTTCACGCCCGAACGCCCGTTCTTGCAGCCCAACCAATATAAGGAGCGAAGTTATCCGGTTTGGAACTTGCTCAAGGAGCTCGACGCGGCGGGCAAGCTGACACCCGCGCAGAAGGCGTTGACCGCGCCGACCATGCCGCCCGAAGAGCTGTATGATCTGACGACCGATCCGCACGAGATCGACAACCTGGCGGCGTCGACGAAGCCCGAGCACCAGCAGGCATTGGCCCGGTTGCGCCGCGTGCTGGAGCAATGGATTGAAGCCACCAACGATCAGGGCCGCGAGCTGGAGCCGCCCGAGCTTGCCGCGGCCAAAGGCGTGACCAAGCCGGACTCGAATCCGAACGCGGGGATGAAATAACCGGAAGATGTAGGAACCGGCAAGCCTGCGTGCTCGTAGAACTCCATGTCGTCAGCGAATTCCTAGGGCAGATCGCAGGCATATATCAAGGGTGGCCATCAAACTCGCGGGAAGCGAACCAATAACCCGCTGGATATCGGCTTTGGGAACCGTATGAAGCCGCTCACAGCGAACGGCAGAGGTTGTGAGGAGCCCCGATACGATTCCATCTGGGGTGGAAGGGTCGATAATAAACTGATGCGACTGATGTGCGTGAGCAAGATTGGAGGTAATGACGGCGATCATCGTTTCGTTGATGGTCTTGTTGAGCACATCGTTCTGAACGATGAGCGCGGGGCGCAATTTAACGCCGGGAGCGCCAATATAAGGCACATCGACGAGGACGACGTCACCGCGATTCATGATTCCTGTCGTAGTCGTCGTAAGCTTCCATACCCGGCGCGTCCCAACCGTTCTCTTTCGATGAACGAGCCAACAGCATTCTCATTTCTTCATGTGTCCAGTCGTCACCGAGAATGGCGCGGACGCGATCGAAGATGTCTGAACGAACCAAGACACATTCGATGCCGTCGACAGTGAGCCGGATGTTGCCGGCCTCCGCCATTGCCAAATGTTGATCGTTCGTTAAAGTCATAGAGCAAGGTTACCTACAGCCGGAACGACACATACTCCCGTGTATTCTACCGTCTCCGCGGGCAAGTTGCGAGCGAGGATCTCATGCAACAATTCGCGACGCGTCAGCCCCGCCGTTTCATTTTGGTGGCAGCCTGCTTCTTGCAGGCCACCGCCGCTTATGCTCAGCGCTCGGCGATTTATTCGATCGACGCCGAGAGCGGTGACGTGGTCAAGCTGAGCCACAAAGACGACTGGTGGCTCGGCTCGGCGGCCTGGTCGCACGACGGCAAGCGGTTGGCCTACGTCGGCACCGAGCGCCGCGACCACGGAAGCCTGCGCATCCTGGTCGAGCCTTTCGACGATCCGCAGCCGAAAGAGCTGGGGCCGGGCGATGCTCCTTGCTTTTCGCCCGACGACGCTCAGATCGTTTTCTTTCTCGATGTGACGAACAAATTCGGGCACAAACCGGGCGTCTGGATCATGAACGCCGACGGCACGGGCCGAGAGTGGCTTTGCGAGGGCACTCGTCCGCGGTGGTCGCCGGAGGGCGACCGCATCGCTTTTGTCAGCAAGCATGAAGGTTTCGAGAGCGTCTACGTTCTCGACACGGTGACGCTGGAGAAGACCCGCCTGCTCGGCCGAGGCTACGATCAAATTGTCGGCGCCAGTTGGTCGCCCGACGGCAAGCAACTCGTCTTCGTCGGCTACAAGAATGGGCGACCGTTTCAGGGCGGCCAAGGCGAAGTGTCCCTCGTTGATGTTGCCTCCGATCAGAAGCCGACCGTGTTGACTCAAGGCGTCGTCGGCTGGCATCCCGACTGGTCGCCCGACGGCAAACACCTTGTTTTCTGGTTTTACACCAATCGGCAGGAACGACTACACGTGTTGGAGCTTGGCTCTGAAAAGCCGCCACGGCTCTTGCCCGGCCAATTTACGCCGCGCAACAGCGACCCGGCTTGGTCGCCCGACGGCAAGAAGATTGCGTTTTCGAGTGACCGCTGAGGTGAGGCTGAGACAGTGCCGCCACGATCCGGGCTTGCCCCGG
>DATFDL010000132.1:0-2074 GCA_035252155.1 Pirellulales bacterium
CCATCGGACGGCTCGGGGTCAGTTCGGTCGTTCTGCGAGACGTCAGAGATAGCATGCAACGGTTAGGATTCGGTTAGCGATTTGTTTTGATCCGCGCAAGGGACCTGCCTGTTATGATACTCGCCGGTGGTGACGGGCGGAACCGCCGTGGGTGACCGGGATCGATCACTCCGGCCGCTGCTCCAAAAACCGCGTGGTGAACACCTTGCTCACATCGACCGGTTCGGCGATCCCAAGTTCTTCGAGCTGCTCGGCCAAGGTCCGCCACCGCTGGGGCGTCATGTGCCCGATGCCTTCGGTTTTGGCTACGTCGTCCAGCACCAACGGCCGCAGCGCGTTCACGCCATATTCGAGCGCGGCCAGGCTCATCTCGGGGTTGAGTTCGTGGATGTGCCGGTTCGTTTCATCCGGATGCTCCAGGTAATGTTCCCAGCCGCGGCGGCTGGCCGAGACCATCGCCTGCACGACGTCAGCATGCTCGGCCAGATACTGGTCACTGGTGATGAGCACGCTGGTATACGGGTTGAACCCCAACTCGGCCACGAGCAGCGACTTGGGATCTCCGCCTTCCTGCTCGGCCACGAACGGCTCACTAAAAACATACGCCTGCTGGGCGAATTTCGGATCGGCCAGAAACGAGGCCACGCTGCCTTGATAGGGAACGACCTTTACGCCGCCGAGCGGAACCTTCTGTTTGAGGAACGCGAAATACGCCTGCGAGTGGTCGGTGGCCAGCGTGACGTTATTCAATTGGCTGAAGTCGTCGATGCCGCTGGCCGCGTGGACCATGATTGCTCGCGGGCTGATTTGCAGCGGCGCGAAGACAGCCACCACATCGGCGTCTTTCGACCGCGCGGTGATCAGACCATCGGCGTTGTAGATGCCAAACTCAAACTGCCCGTTGTCGACTTGCGGAATGACCGGCGCCTTCGGTCCGCCCTTGATGATTTGGACCTCGAGGCCCTCTTGGCGGTAATAGCCTTGCAGGAGCGCCGCGTAATAACCGCCGTGCTCGGCCTCAGGATACCAGTTGAGCGCCAGCCGGATTTTGATATGCCCGCCCGCGGCCGCGTCTTCGGGCGGTGGGACGGCGTCCTTGGCCTTCTGGCCGCAACCGCCCAGACCGATGCCAACCACTAAACAAACCAGCACACGCATCGCCATCATCAAGTCTGACTCCTACGCTCGATCTGCCGCCGTTTAGTTGCGGAAAACAAGGCCCCTGATATGTATATACTGTGTCGGGAGAAGCGCCCATGAGCGATCTGGTGGTGGCGACAGACTCGGGGCTGTTTTGTCCGGCGGGTGGTTTTTACATCGACCCTTGGCTGCCGGTCGAGCGCGCCCTGGTCACCCACGCGCACGCCGACCACGCTCGCCCCGGCTCGCGGCGATATCTCTGCGCCGCCGATGGGGCGCGAGTGCTTCGCACGCGGCTCGGCCCGGACGCCGCGATTGAGACCGTCGAATATGGGCAAACTCTCTCGTTCGATGGCGTAACGGTTTCGCTGCACCCGGCCGGACATGTGCTGGGATCGGCGCAAGTGCGCATCGAGCATCGCGGGGAGGTGTGGGTGGTGTCGGGCGATTATAAAGTCGCAGCCGACCGCACCTGCGCCGGCTTCGAGCCACTGCGTTGCCATGCATTCATCACCGAATCGACGTTCGGCTTGCCGATTTTTCGTTGGCCAGCCGAATCCGCCGTCTGGGGCGAAATCAATCGCTGGTGGAGCGACAACGCCGCGGCCGGGCAATGTTCGCTGGTTTACGCGTACGCACTCGGAAAAGCTCAGCGGCTGTTGAGCGGAATCGATGTCTCCATCGGTCCGATCTACTGCCACGGTGCCGTGCAGCGACTGAACGCCGATTACCGCGCCAGCGGCATCGACCTGCCACCCACCGAACACGTCGGCGACGTTACTGATCACAAAAAGTTCCATACGGCGCTGGTGGTGGCGCCGCCATCGGCCCGCGGCACGCCGTGGCTGCGGCGGTTCGGCGATTTTGCCTCGGGCTTCGCGTCGGGCTGGATGCAGCTTCGCGGCGCGCGGCGGCGCAGGAGCGTCGAGCGCGG
>DATFDL010000133.1:0-4659 GCA_035252155.1 Pirellulales bacterium
GTTTTTGAATGTCAAAACCGATCAGACCTCGAAAGGCTTTCGCTTCCGAATGGCTTGATCTTTTTCCCTCCGAGGCGACTATAATCATGTAGTAAAGGTTCGCCCCACCGCCCGGCACGGGAAAGCCGCCCCCCGCCTGTGCTTTCCTGCTTCCTTTCGCCACCGTTTGCTAGCGTGACCGATCGCTCTGCCACCGCACTTTGTCTGACCGCCGTGCTAGCATGTCTGGCGGGCTGCAAAAAGCCCGACGAAATCCGGCACTACACCGTGCCCAAACAAGAAGACATCGACCAGTTGGCCGGCGGTCACGCGGCGCCGGCCGGGCCCAGCCGCATGCTTGCCGCAGCCGTGCTGCAGCCGCACAAAGCCTGGTTCTTCAAGCTGGTCGGCCCCGACGAAACCGTGGCCGCCCAGCGGGAGCCGTTCGACGCCTTGATCAAATCGCTTCGGTTCAGCGACAGTGATTCGCCGCCTGATTGGAGCCTGCCCGAAGGCTGGAACCAGCGGCCCGCCAGCGGGATGCGCTACGCGACGATCGAGATCGACGCCGATCCGCCGCTGGAGCTTTCGGTCACCACGCTGGGCCGCGAAGAGGGTGGCGATGCGGCTTATCTGCTGGCCAACATCAACCGTTGGCGAGGTCAGATCGGGCTGGCCGATCTCGCGGCCGATCAACTTGAAGAGCAAACCGAGCAAGTTGAATACGAAGGCGGCAAAGCCACGCTGGTCAATTTGCTCGGCCAAATGAAGCCAGGCGGGCCGATGATGTCGGGTGGTGCGGGCGACGCTCCCTTCGCTCCGTTTGCTTCGGGCGGTTCGCGTAAACCAGCCGGTCCTTCGCCGCTCGATCACGCCGTCGCTCCGCAGGGGGCGGCACCGGGTGGCGCTCCCGACTTGCATTATCAAGTACCCGAAGGTTGGAAAGAAGAGCCGGCCAGCGGCTTCCGCTTGACGAGCTTTCAGGTGTCCGATGGCGGCCAGAAGGCGGAGGTCACGGTCGTCACGGCGGGCGGCGATCTGCTGGCCAACGTCAACCGTTGGCGTGGCCAGATCGAGTTGGACCCGACGACGCAAGACCAACTCGATCGCGACGCGCGGCCGATCGATGTGGGCGAACTGCAAGGACAGTATGTCGAGTTGACTGGTCCTAAGAAGACAACACTCGCGGTGGTCATTCAGGCGGCGGGCCGCACGTGGTTTATCACCTTGAAGGGCGACAACGAATTGGCCCAGCGTGAAGCGGACAATTTTAAGAGCTTTGTACATTCGTTAACGATTTCGCCGGCTCTGTAGGGAACGGACTCCGTGCCGTTCCGCCGTGGGGCGGCGCGGGGCCGGAATCGCAAGTAGCGGAACAGCACGGAGTCGTTCCCTACAGACGTTAAACGTCGTGTGACGCGTAGCCAAGGAGAGCAATTAGATATGTCAACGAGCAAATCGGACGCGGCAACGCCCGAGGGCGAGCGTTTCACGATCGAAGGCCATGACTCGTCGTTGGCGGTCGGCCCCACGGTGGCGCGGCTGCTCGCGCCGTTGGCCTCGTTGAAAATCACGGTCGTCACGTTCGCTTTGGCGATTTTTCTGATTCTCGCCGGCACGCTGGCCCAAATCGATCAAGACATTTGGGTCGTCATGGGCCAATATTTTCGAACGCTCGTGGCCTGGATTCCGCTGCAAATCTTCGTGCCGCGGTCGATTCCTCTGTCGGGCGGGTTTTATTTTCCGGGCGGGTTTACGATCGGATCGGTGATGCTCGCCAATCTGCTGGCGGCGCACGCTCTGCGCTTCAAGCCGCAGGCGCGGGGCGGCCGCATGCTGGCGGGCCTGGGTTTGATCACGCTCGGCGCGCTGATGACCTGGCTGGTCGTGGTCAGCGGATCGAACAAGGACGGCATCGAAGGCGAACCGTTCATCGACTGGTCGACGCTGTGGCAAATCTGCAAGTGGGGGGTGTATGCGGTTTGGCTTGGCGATCTGGCCGGTCTGGCCGCCAGTTTTCTTGCGCCGCGCTCTGAAAAGCCTCAAACAATCAAGCGTTGGACGTTGTCGGGTTTTGGCCTGCTGCTTAGTGGCCTGGTAGGCGTGTTGATCTATTTCGGCAACGACGCCGCGCTGAGCGGCCCCTCGATGCGCATTCTTTGGCAGTTGATGAAGGGCTGGGTTGCCGCACTGGTACTGCTGGCCGGTTGCACGCTGCTGTTTCGCAAGCGAGGCGGCATCGTGCTGTTGCACGCCGGGGTGGGTTTGATGATGCTCAACGAGCTCGTGGTCTGGGGGCTGCACGTCGAAGGCATCATGCAGATTCGCGAAGGCCAGACGGTCAACTACGTGCAAGACATCCGTTCGCTGGAGCTGGCGGTGATCGATTCGTCGGATTCGGAACACGACGACGTCGTAGCGATTCCTCTTTCGGTCCTTCAACGCGGGAAGACAGTTAGCAATGCCGCTCTGCCGTTCGATGTGACGCTCGTGAAGTTCCTGCAAAATGCCGACCTGCGCCGCGTGCGGGCCGACGAAGAAAACCTGGCCGACGCAGGACAAGGCGTCAACCTGGCGGTCGATGAGGCGCGTCCCAGCTCGGGCACCGACATGGGCGGCGGCGTCGATATGTCGGCCGCCTACGTGAGGTTTCTCCGCAAAGACACGTCGCAGTCGTTGGGCACGCATTTGTTGGGCCTCTATCCGGCGCTCGAACACGAGCAGGTCGCGGTCGAGGGCAAAAACTATCACATCGAGCTGCGGTTCAAACGCGATTACAAACCGTACTCAATCCATTTAATCGATGTGCGCGCCGACAAGTACATGGGCACCAATACGCCGCGCAACTATTCGTCAGATGTGCGGTTGATCGATCCGGGCCGGCACGAAGACCGCAAAGTCAAAATCTGGATGAACAATCCGCTGCGCTATGCGGGCGAGACGTTTTATCAGTCGTCGTTCAACGTCGATCCGGTCAGCCGCCAGGAGATAACCGGCCTGCAGGTGGTGACCAACACCGGGTGGATGATTCCTTATGTCGGCTGCATGATCGTTGTCACGGGTATGCTGGCTCACTTCATGATCGTGCTGGTGCGGTTCCTGCGGCGGCAAACCGAGGTCGTCCCCCCCGAGCCGACAGCGCCAGCGGCCAAACGGCATCGCCGGGCCGCGACGCAGCGCCGCAGCGTGGCGAGTTGGGCCGTTCCGCTGGCGGTGGTGGTGACGGCAGCGACGTGGCTGGCCGGTCGGGCGTCTCACCGCCCGGCGCCCGGGCAAATGCGGATCGACGAGTTTGGACGCCTGCCGGTCGCCTACGAGGGCCGCATGAAACCGTTCGATACGTTGGCCCGCAATGCCATGCGCGTGCTTTCCGACCGCGATTCTTTCACCATCAAGCAAGAAAAAACGCGGTCGGCGCTGATGCACTGGTTCGGCTACAAGGACGAAGAGGAAAAAAGGCAGCCGGCCATTCGCTGGCTGCTCGATCTAATTACCGACGCGCCGGGCGTCGAGAATTACGAGGTCGTGCGGATTGACAGCCCCGAAGTTTTGCAACTGTTTGGGCTAGAGCCGCGGCACGGCTTCCGCTATTCACTAGCCGAAATTGGTCCCAAGTATGGCGAGTTTCGCAAACAGTCGGCGCTGGTGCACGACGTCAAGCCGCCCGAGCGAACTGGATTTCAGAAAAAGATCGCCGAGCTGGAGCGGCGGCTGCACATGGTCAGCGTGTTGCGGCTGGCGTTCGATCCGCCGCGGCTGACCAAAGAGACGGGCGGCGAGGAATTGCAGCAGATCCTCATGCAGCAAAGAGACCTGATCGACAACGGCAATCTGCCGCTGGCGATACCGCCTTCGCATCCCGAAGGACAATGGCTGCCCTACGGCGCGGCCTGGACGGTTGCCTGGCTTCAGGCCCAAAAAATGGGTGAGCAGCCCAGCCAGGCGGTGATCGACTTTAGTTCGCTGTTGACGGCTTACGCCAAGAACGATGTGGCCGATTTCAACCGTCAGGTCGAACGATACCGCGCTTTGCTGCATTCGTGGACCCGCAAAAACGCCTCCCAGCGAAAAAGTCCATCGCTCGCCGAAGAAACGCTTCACCCACGCGCAACGGATTCGGCCCGCGATTACAACGAGGCGAAGGTCGATTTCGAAGCGTCTTTCAATCGGTTCGCCCCTTTCACCGTTTGCGAGGTGTTTTACATCGCCGCGTTCCTGCTGGCGGCCGCCGCGTGGCTGGGTTGGACGACGCCGCTCAACCGGGCCGGGTTCTGGCTCAGCATGCTGACGTTGGTGATTCATACCCTCGCGCTGATCGGGCGAATTTACATTTCCGGAAGGCCGCCGGTGACGAATCTTTACTCGGCGGCGGTCTTTATCGGCTGGGGCTCGGTGGTGCTCGGACTGATTCTTGAGTTGATCTTCAAGCTTGGCATTGGCAACGTGGTGGCGGCGGTCGCGGGTTTTACCACGCTGCTGATCGCGAGTTTTTTGGGGGCCGATGGCGACACGTACACCGTGTTGCAAGCGGTGCTCGATACGCAATTCTGGTTGGCCACGCACGTGGTGTGCATCACTCTCGGCTATACCACCACGTTTGTGGCGGGCATGTTGGGACTCATCTACGTGGCTCGCGGTGTTTTTACGCGCTCGCTCACCGATGAGGTGCGCCGCGATTTA
>DATFDL010000134.1:0-5313 GCA_035252155.1 Pirellulales bacterium
TCTGCCCCAGCCACCTGACAAACGCATTAAAGGACCTCTTCATATACCCCTCGTGTAGCCAGCGCGGCGGCCCGCCAAGTGAAACGATCCCGCGCCAGTGCAGCGAGTCGGGTCGAACGGCCCTCGCCTAAGGCCGCCAAAACCGCCTGACGTATCTGTCGTGGGTCGTCGGGCGAAATATAAACCGCCAGATCGCCAAAATACTCGCGGGCGCTACCAGAGCGGGGAAGCACCAGCGGCACGCCCGACATCGCCGCCTCGAGCGCCACCAGGCCAGGCGTCTCGTACCAACTGCCCAAGACCAGGCAGCCGCAAGCCGCATACGCGTTGGCAAGCATCGGATCGGCGTGATCCAGCGCCTCGACGAATCGCACGCTCGGGCCGGCGGCGCAGCGACAGGCGAAGTAATACGCCTCGTGTCCGGGCACCGGGTCGCCCAGAATAACGATCGGAACATCCACTTCGTACATCGCGCGAAGAAACCCAAGTTGGTTCTTGCGCGGCTCGATACGTCCGGCGTAGAGCACGAAATCGCGGCAGCCAACCCGCTCGAAGAAGGGCGCGGGATCACCGGCGGCGAAGCGCGGGTCGGCGCCATTGGGAATTACGCGAATCCGCCGCGATGCGACGCCGAAGTATCGCATTAATTGCTCCGCTTCGACTTGCGAGTTGGGCAGCAAGCGATCGACCGCATGATAGAGCTTGCGCCGCCAAGAAGGCAGCGCCGGCAACGCCGCCCGCGCCGCGAACTTGCCGCAAGCGGCCAACCGGCGAGCGAGCGGCCACGGCTCGCGCCAGCACGAGGCCAGGTCGAACCAGGCGATGGGAGATAGAACCACCGGTAGTCCAAGCCGACGGGCGGTTTCGACAACCGGCAAATGTTCCGGCTCACTGCCGAAGAGGTGCAGGCAGTCGGCTGTCGCGAGCGGCTCTTCCCAGGGACGCCAAAGGCGTGCCTCGACGCCCAGGTTCACCAGCGCTCGGGTCAGTGCCTGCATTTGCACTTCGCCGCCGCCCGGCGCCGCCAGGGCGGTGAGCTTGCCCGCGAGCAAGACGGCCGGAGGATGGCCTGCCAGGCCGTCATGGTCGCCTCGCGCTCTGCGAGCGTGCGTGCTTTCGCGGAGCGAAAGCCGACAATAATCGGCCGTGTCTTCGTGGAGCGAACGGCGACTAAGCGCGTCGGCGGCTGGGCTCATCTTTTCACCTCGCGCAGCGTTCGCTTGGCCCAGCCGCGCCAGGTGCGCGTCTCGATCTCGTCGAGCGGAGTGGAGCATTCCCAGTCGAGATATTGGCGCAGCCGATCGCGCCAGCCCGGCCGGAGCGTGCGACGCTTGGGGTACGTCGGCCGCGACGCCCTTCGCGGCTCGCTTGCTGGCGCGTCGATCGAAAACGTCGCGCGGCCATCCGTCAGAGGCAGCGCCGCTGCCCGGTCGTCGAGCCAATACTCGGCTGCCGCCAGAAAACCGGCCGGGCAACTCGCGGCGGTCACTTCCACACGTCCGTCGCGCCGCACGGCTTCGATTTCGATTTTGCTTCGCACCTGCCACCAACGCGCGAACTCGGCCAACGTAACGCGCCACACGCGATCGAGCGATTCGATAAATTCAAACAGCCCGAGAAGTACCTCCGGGAACCTGCCAAGCCGGCCCGCGGGATGCCCATAAAAGAAAATCGGCTCGTGAGCTTGATACTTCTCACGCGCCATCCGCAGGAAGTGATCGAGCGCCGTCTGAGCGGCGATCTTACCGCCCTCATCGGCCGGGTAGGCAAGCCGGGCAGCGTCGAGACACAGCCCCAGGCAAATCGGATGGATAGGCACCTGCACCACCGCGCTGCCGCCGGGGCAAAACGGCAGATCGTCGTAGGACAGGCCAAATTCCGAACTGTGCGAGACGCTGAGCGATTCCAGCGCCTCAAGCAAGCCGCGATTGAACCGTCCTAGTGGCGCCGCGAAACCATCGGGCGAAATGTCCGCCGCTATCAGAGCGTCAATGCCGCGGCGCATGTTGGCCAGGTTGGCCGCGGGATCGCGATAGGTATGGTGCCAATAGCCGTGCGAGCCGACGTGCATGCCCTGCAGCCGCGCCAGCGCCGGCCGGTGGCGAAGATGCGTCGAGGCGCATACATAATGGCTGACACAGTCGGCATGCCGCTCGGCGATCGCCAGCGTGGCGTTGAAATCGGCTGCTACGAATTCGTCGTGGTCGATGCGGAAGTTGAACGCCGTTTGATAGGGGTAGGGAAACGCAGAGATGCGCAGCCACAAGCCTCCGGCGGCTTCGAGCATGGTCCGCAACTCCCTCAGCAATTGCTGGCGCACTGCCGCGCGGTCGACGCGGGCCACCGTTTCTTCGACGGTGAGCCGACCGATCGGCCAGGCGATGCGTGCCGCGCGTTCGTCGGTCAAGTCGTCGAAAGAATTGCCGGATTGTCCGCGGCTCAGGATGTCGACGTCGATCGAAGTCTGGCCCTCGCACAATCGTGGTGTAAGCCTCGATGAATCGTAAAGTACGAACCGGCCTGCGCGACTGCCCGGCACATAATCGCGCCAGGGCACGCCCTCTTGCGAGAGAGCTTGTCGGAGTCCCTGGGGGACGTCGGCCACGAGCAGCGGCAGTTCGGCGAGCTCGGCGGTCACGGTTGGTCAGGCCTCCGCTTGCGTCCAAAGTCGGCGGTGCTTGCCCGCCAGCACCCATGCCGACAGCCCGCTGAGCAAGCAAAACGCCCAGCCTTGCGGTCCGTCCCAAAACCCTTGCTTCCACACCAACCGCCGGAAGACTTCGCGCGGCGGCGCCAGCCACGCCTCTTGGCGGCGCGGCGGCGACCGTCGGCCGACGCGGGCTTCGGCTTCCAAGCTGGTGTAACGATTCATCTTGGCCAGAAACGTGGCCAGGTCGGGCAGAGGATCGTGGTCGAGCCAATGCCGCAGTTGCCCGACGCGGCCGGCGGTTTCCAACGTCTCGTGGACCGCGCCACGCCAAGCGGCCAAACCACGCCGCACCAGACGAACTTGCCGATCATTCTGCGTGCCCGAAAAACGTAGCGAGCGACCAAAGATCGAGCTGCGCACGCGGACTCGGTAGGCGTCGTAACGGTGGTCGCGAATTCGCCGCGCGATCTCCGCCAGCATGGCCTGTGTGGGGCGCTCGTCGGCGTCGAGCGACAAGACCCAATCGCCGCGGGCCAGCGAAAGAGCGAAGTTTTGCTGCCGAGCGAAGGTGTCAAAAGGCCGCACGAAAACGCGAGCGCCGTATGATCGGGCAATCTCGACGGTGCGGTCGCACGAACCCCCGTCGACCAGCACGATTTCGTCCGCGCCGCGCACCCGCTCGAGCAAGCCGGGCAGATTGCGCTCTTCGTTGAGCGCGATCACCATGATGCTCAGGTTCGGTGAAATTGTGTCATGGGCATCACTGCGGCCACCTCTGTAGGGAACGCCCTCCGTGGCGTTCCGTCGAGGAGCGGCGCGACGTCGATTCGCCGAAAGCGGAACGCCGCGGAGGGCGTTCCCTACAGAATTCTGAGAAACCACCGAAGCCAACCGCAGGTTCCCTGACTTGTTTCCTGCCGCAATTCGCCGTTCATCAAACGTTCGCATAAACGCGCGCTCGGCCCGCCACGAACGGCGTGGTTGATAGGGCGACGCCAAACTCTGCGGCAACCGGCGGCAGGCGGCCAGCAGCGATTTGAGAAACAGCAAACGTTCGTCCGCCTGCGCCAGCGGGGCGCCCGCCAGATCATAGATCACCCGCAATGGCAGCGCGGCAAAATGCCGGGCCACGTGCCAGGGATGCCGCAGGTTCTTCCATTGGAACAACAGCGTGTTGCGCACCGCCAAGGCCCGCGAGCCGGCCGTCCCATGAATAGGCCGGAACGTCGCTTCGCCTTTGTGCCAAGCCACCGCCCGCGGCACATACCGCGCGTAATAGCCGGCCATGTAACCGCGGAACGCGAAATCGAGATCTTCGAGCCTGCCGGGCAGATAAAGCGGGTCGAAGCCGCCAAGCGCCAAAAATTTCGCGCGGTCAACCGCCATCACGGCGCCTGCCGAGGCGGTGAGGCCCGGCTGGTGCATCAGCCGCTCATGGCCCGGATAATCCGATCGCGCCTGCAGCAGCCCAAATCGCCAGCGAACGGCCGTTTGCAAGCCTTCGTAGGTCTCGCCATCGAACTGCCAGCAAAGCGGCGCGGTCAGAAAACATCGCTGATCTGACTCGCCGCGCTCAATCAGCAGCGGTTCGACCAGCGGATCGACTGCGTCCTCGGCCAGCTTGATGTCGTTGTTCAGCAGCACGGCGACCGGCCCTTTGAGCCGGCGGAGCACGTCGTTGTATGAGCAAAGGCCGAGATTGGGGCGAGAGAAGACCGCGACTTCGGGGAAGTCGGATCGCAACAACGGCAGCGAACCATCGCTCGAAGCATTGTCAATCACCGCCACATGGCAATCGTGCCGGGAGGCTCGCGCGGCGCGCACGACGCTCGGCAAACATTCGGCCAGCAAATCGCGACCGTTGTAATTGAGCACGACCAGGTGAATAGGCATCGAAGTTCGTCCGTGAACTTGGCAGGACGCGAAAGTATGGCGATTGGCGGGTTTGGGTCAAGACGAACGTCGCCGAGTGGGCGGAACACCGCGGGCGGGCGTCTCCTACAGACGCCTCACCTTCCACCGCTCCAAATTGCCCAACCTATCAACTGTGTTTAAACCACAGTTGGCAGCGTTTGCCTGACCGGTACACAGCAGCGGCCTAACTCCCGCTGGTGTATGGCGCAAAACCCGTGCAGCCGTCAAGTTGTGCGACGCTGTTTATTTCCGTCAATTGCGGCACGATAGCACTTTAGCCGAGGCAGTCGAGCAGTATGGAGACTCAGGGGGAGTCGAAGGTCATGACGACCAACCGGTTGGCGGTGGCGGTCACTTTTTGGTGCGTATTGAACGCCAGCGCAACGTTCGCGCAGCCGCCGGGCGCCGGCCAGGTTTTCGCGCCGCCTGATTACCCACGCACTGCGGCTCAGGCAGCCCCGAACGATGACAACGATCCGGGTTACTACACGCCCCAGTCGGCGCCGGCTGCTCCGCCCGCCGCCCGTCCCAACAGGACGGCCCGGCCCAAGTTTGGTTCGATCTCGGCCGCCTTCGCGCGGCAAGAATGCCCTTGCCCCGAAGAGGAACAAAAAGAAGAGGAAGAAAAACCGTGCGTCCACTGCCCCGACGGATGCCTGGGCTGCTTTGGACCCGGCTGCTGCAATGTCGAGCTGGACGATCCATTCAAATTGGGCGACCAACTCCACTGCCTCAAGAAACACGACATC
>DATFDL010000135.1:0-9137 GCA_035252155.1 Pirellulales bacterium
CCGACCCCTGAATCCCCGACCCCTCTCTCTTCTTGCAGTATCCCAGAAATCTGGCTTGGTCGGTTTCCGCGTAACTTTTGCACCATCGTGTAGTTTCACGAGTTCGAAAACGAGCGTATAGTAGGCCTCACGCTCCGCGTGAGGGAACTCTTCGCGTGGCCTGCGGCCACGGGGCTTATATCACGCGGAGCGTGATGGCTACTATGGCGCTACGATGGGGCCATGGCGGAACGCGGGCCGAGGCGCGATGCACAGCGTATAGTAGGCCTCACGCTCCGCCGTGAGGGAACCCTTCGCGTGGCCTACCGCCAGGGGCTTACATCACGCGGAGCGTGATGGCTACTATGCGTGATGGCGACTATGAGGGAACCAAGAGTGAGTTCCGAACGACCGAACGAGCTGTTGCTGCCGTTTCGGTTCTTCGATAATGAAGCCGACGTGGCCATCGTCGAGCGGAAGCTGCCCCATTGGTCACAGCCCGGCACTGTGGCATTCATCACCTGGCGAACGCTCGACTCCATGCCCGAGACGGTTGTCAAGCGGTGGTACGCCGACCGCGATGGCTGGCTGCGTGACCATGCGATTGACCCGGCGTGGCCGAACTGGCGCGATCGGCTTTATGAACTCGAACGACGTGTGGTCAGCGAGTTTTTGCAAACATTTTGGAACCGCTGGCAGGACGCACTGGACGAGTGCCATGGGGCGTGCGTGCTCAGAACGCCCGAGCTGGCCAAAATCGTCGCCGATAGCTTGCTGCACTTTGATGGCGACCGATATCTCATGCTCGATTTCGTGGTAATGCCAAACCACGTTCACCTGCTGGCGGCATTTCCGGATGAAGACGCGATGCTGAAGCAGTGCGAATCCTGGAAACATTACATGGCGACGCAGATCAACCGCGCGCTGAGGCAACGCGGACGTTTCTGGCAGCAAGACGGATTTGATCATCTGGTGCGGAGTGAAGGCCAGTTCGCGCATTTGCGGCGGTACATTGCCGAGAATCCGCGAAAGGCGCGCCTGCGCGACGGCGAGTTTAAGCATTCCTCGAGACCGCTTTGAAATCTGGCGAGCATAGTAGGCCTCACGCTCCGCGTGAGGAAATCCTTCCTGTGGCCAACGGCCACGGGGCTTACATCACGCGGAGCGTGATGACTACTATGACGCGTATAGTAGGCCTCACGCTCCGCCGTGAGGGAACCCGTCGGGTGGCCTGCGGCCACGGGCTTTCATCACGCGGAGCGTGATCGCTACTATGAGCCGCTCGGCCATAAGTGCGAAAAGCACCGTGGTTTGGTATGCTAGCGAGCGCATCAGGGGCGGACGAAGAAAGGGTTCGGCATTTTGAAAGGTCCTCGCCTAACCTCTCGCAGAGGGAAAGGGACTTGATCGGCCCTCACCAAACTCTCCTGGACGGAGAGGAATCTCCGTAATAGGAGTGCCCGATGTCGCAGCTTGCAATTTTGCTCGGCCTCAGCTTGACCGTGGCGGCGGGCGATGGCCAAGTCGATTATCTTCGCCAGGTCAAGCCGATTCTTCGGCAGCGCTGCTATGCCTGCCACGGCGCGCTCAAACAAGAATCTGAACTGCGTCTCGATACCGGCGATTTCATCCGACGCGGCGGCGCGGAAGGTAAAATCATCGAGCCGGGCAAGCCCGCCGCCAGCCGGCTGATCGAACGTGTTTCGGCGACCGATCCAGCGGAGCGAATGCCCCCTGAGGGCGCGCCGCTTTTACCATCGGAGATCGCCGCAATTGCCGCCTGGATCGCCTCCGGCGCCGCGACGCCCGACCACGAAAAACCGCAACACGATCCCGCCGCGCATTGGGCTTTCCGCCGCCCAGTGCGTCCAGCAATGCCCGTCGCGCGGCCCGGATGGGCGACGAACCCCATCGATGCTTTTATTGCGGCGCGGCAGATGGCCGAGGGCGTCGAGCCGCTGAAGGAGGCCGATAAAGCGACACTGTTGCGGCGAGTTACGCTCGACCTGATCGGCGTGCCGCCCACGCGCGACGAGCTTCGGGCGTTTCTGGCCGACCCGTCCGACACGGCCTACGAACGGGCGGTCGACCGGCTGCTGGCCAGCCCGCAGTACGGAGAGCGCTGGGGGCGGCACTGGATGGATGTCTGGCGATATAGCGACTGGTATGGCCGCCGCGCCGTGCCCGACGTGATGAACAGCTATCCGCACGTCTGGCGGTGGCGCGACTGGATCGTCCGCTCGCTGAACGACGACAAAGGCTACGATCGCATGATCGTCGAGATGCTGGCCGCCGACGAGGCCGCGCCGGGCGACGATGCCAACGTCGTGGCCACCGGCTTCCTCGTGCGTAACTGGTTCAAGTGGAACTACGAGAACTGGATGAAGGACAACGTCGAGCACACGGCCAAGGCGTTTCTCGGCCTGACGATCAATTGCGCCCACTGCCACAACCATAAATACGATCCGATCACGCAGGAAGAATACTTCCGCTTCCGCGCCTTCTTCGAGCCGCTGGAACTGCGGCAAGACCGCGTCGCCGGGCTGCCGGATCCCGGGCCGTTTAAGAAATACGTCTATGCCGAGTCCTATGGCCCCATCGCCGCCGGCCTGGTGCGCGTCTTCGACGAGAAGCTCGACGCGCAGACGTTCATGTACGTCAAGGGCGACTCGCGCAATCGGATGGAAGGCAAGTCGCCGGTCGAGCCGGGCGTGCCCGCGGTTCTCCGTGATATCGACTTCAAGGTCGTGCCGCTCGACTTGCCGCCCGAGGCTTTTTATCCCGGCCTGGCGGCGTTGATCCGCCAGGAAGAAACGGCCAAAGCGGCGGCGGAAGTGGCCAGCGCCAAAGAGTTGTTGGACAAATCGCAAGAGCGGGTCGCGGCGGCGGAAAAGACGGTTGCCGACGTAAATGCCCGATCGCAACAACCGCCGACGGCCCAGAATCGTCCGGCGCCAGAGGCTCTGGCCCAGGCGCAGCAAGAGCAGCTCGACGCGCGGTTGTCGTATCGAGTCGATGAGCAGCACGTCGCCAGCGCCGCGGCCCGCCAGCGAGCCCTGGCGGCACGAATCGCTGCCGACGACGCCCGGTATCGCGGCCTGGGAGACGCTCAGGCGCAAGCGCGCGCCGCTTGGAAGGCCGAGAAACAGGTTGCCTGGGAAGACGCTCTGTTGCGATTGACGCGAGCCGAACGCGGCTTGATAGCCGCCGAACGCAAAGCGGCGGGCGACGCCAACGCCAAGCCGGAGGCCGACAAGGCAAAGCAGGAGTTAGCCGAGGCGCGTGCGGCGTCCGACGCGGCGAGAACGGCGCTGGCCGTTACGGGCGACACTTACACTCCGCTGTCGCCAATCTATCCCGCGCGCAGCACCGGCCGCCGCCTGGCGCTGGCCCGATCGATCGCCAACTCCAACAATCCGCTGACGGCCCGCGTGGCGGTCAATCACATCTGGCTGCGTCATTTTGGGCGAGGTCTGGCAGAAACGCCCGCCAACTTCGGGCATAGCGGCAAAGCCCCCTCGCATCCTGAGCTGCTCGATTGGCTAGCCGTGAAGCTGATGGAGCAAGGTTGGCGGATGAAGCCGCTTCACCGGCTGATCGTTACCAGCCGCACCTACCGCTTGCGCTCGCATCTGGGCAAAGCCGATCACGCGAATCTGGCGATCGATCGCGACAATCGGCTTTATTGGCGCGCGAACACGCGCCGCATGGAAGCCGAATGCGTGCGCGATAGCATCCTGGCCTGCGCCGGCCAGCTTAATACGCTGATGGGCGGTCAAGAGATCGACGCCGAGCAAGGTCTGGTTTCGCGCCGGCGCAGTCTTTACTTCGCGATTCACGGCGAGGCAAAAATGCCGCTGCTCGAACTGTTCGACGCCGCCGACGTCTGCGATTGCTACGAGCGCGTGTCGTCGGTGCGGCCGCAGCAGGCCCTGGCATTGGCCAATAGCGACTTGCCGCTCCTGTGCAGCCGCACGCTGGCCGGAGCTTTATGGCAGGAATCGTCGGCCTTGTCGGACGCCGCCCAGCGAGAAGCGGCGTTCGTGCGCGGCGCCTTCGAGCAGATTCTTTCTCGATCGCCGAACGAGGCAGAACTGCAAGCCTCGCTCGACTACTTGGCCCAGCAAAAGCAGGAATTGACCTCGGCGAAACCGGCCGAAGCACCGATAGCCAACGTGCCGCCACCGTCGAGCGACCCCGCTCAGCGAGCGCGCGAAACGCTGATTCACGCTCTCTTCAATCACAACGATTTTGTGACCATCCGCTAAATCATGAACACTTCGTCCGCATCAAGCAGTCGCACATCTGCCACCGCGTCGTACTGCCCGTGCGGTCGCGTGGCACGCCGGTCGTTTCTGGCCGACGTCGGGCTCGGTTTCACGGGATTGGCGCTGGGCGCCATGTTGCACCGCGACGGGGTGGCCCGGGCCGACGAGGTGAATCAGCCGCCCGATGGCCGTCCGCACTTCACGCCGCGGGCGAAGAACGTCATTTGGATCTTCCTTTCCGGCGGCGTCAGCCATCTGGAAACGCTCGACCCCAAGCCGCTGTTGAACAAATTCGCCGGCAAGACGTACGACGAGACCAACCTGCCCAACCCCCAAAAGCTGCCGATTTACCGCGAGCGGTCGCGGTCGGTCGTCGGGTTCGATCGAGAAATCATCTCGAAGATCATGCCGCTGCAGGTGGGCTATCAGAAGCGCGGCCAGCTCGGCTGCGAAGTGAGCGACTGGCTGCCGCAGTTGGGCAGCGTGGTCGATGACCTGTGCATCGTGCGGTCGATGTACACCACCGACAACGACCACGGCGCCGAGTTTCAGTTTCACACCGGGCGGCACGTGCTCGACGAGCAGCAACCCACTATCGGCTCGTGGATCAGCTATGGCCTGGGCACGCTGAACGAAAACCTGCCGCAGTTCGTGTTTCTCGGCCAATACAAAGACCCGCGGGTGAAGAAAGATTTCGAGGCCCACTATCTGGGTCCGCAGCACGCGGCCGTCGAGCTGTCGCTGGCGCCGGCCAACCCGCTGCCGTTTGGCAACCGCCCGGCCGGCGTGCTGCCGGGCGAGCAGCGCAACGAATTCGCCTATATCCATCGGCTCAATCAGTTGGCGGCGGTCGAATACCCGGAAGACGAACAGCTCGCCGCGCGCATTCGCTCTTACGAGCTGGCCTACCGCATGCAGATGTCGGCGCCCGAGGCGCTCGACCTGGCCGGCGAAACCCAAGAAACGCAGCGTCTCTACGGCATTGGCAACGAGACGACCGACACCTACGGCCGCCGGCTGCTGACGGCGCGGCGGCTGACCGAGCGCGGCGTGCGGTTTACGCTGGTCTATCTGAGCGACTACGGCGAGTGGGACTCACACAGCAATATTAAAGAGCTGCACGCTCGATCGTGCGGGCGGGTCGACAAGCCGCTCTTCGGGCTGATCACCGATTTGAAGCGGCGCGGCATGCTGGAAGACACCATCGTGGTCTGCGCCAGCGAGTTTGGCCGCACGCCGGCGCTGGAGGTCACCAGCCTCAACAAGGCCGGCACGGGACGCGACCACCATCCGCACGGCTTTACGGTATGGCTGGCCGGCGCGGGGCTGAAACGCGGGCACGTACACGGCGCCACCGACGAGTTCGGCTTTCACGCCGTCGAGCATCCGCACTACGTGACCGACATTCACGCCACGGTGTTGCACCTGCTGGGCCTCGATCCGCGCCGTCTGGCCTTGCCCGGACGGCAACGACTCGAAATGGATTACGGAAGCGTCATCGAAGACATCCTGGCATAAAAAACCGCCGCTGCACTACAGACTGAAGTCCGCCGCGGGCATCGAAGCCGAGCGTATAGTAGGCCTCACTCTCCGCGTGAGGAAACCCTTCGCGTGGCCTGCGGCCACGGGCTTACATCACGCTCCGGCGTGATGGCTACTATGGCCGATCAACCGCTTAATCACTTCGTGGTTCGTTGCGGGACTTACGAGCTCCAGCCTTCCATTGGTGACCCCTTCAAGGTAGTTTACGCGCCCGGTCGCCGACCCGCACGAGGCCGGGCTGCACGACTTTGGCGTTGACGCCGCGAAGGCAAAGTTGCTTGCCGATAGCGGAATTGACGAACATCAGCGCGTCGTGCCCGAACCGCCAATTGAACTGCCCGCAACCGGTGTGCGGCGCCGCGGTGATCTGGACCGCCGCCGAGCCGATGGCCAACTGTGTGCCCGCTGGCAGATTGTCGGCGCTCAGATCAAGGTCGATCAGAAGCTGGTCGCCTGCCAGCGGCCAGCGCTCACGGTGCCCTGCCACCAGTGCGATGACTCGGGAATTCATGATGGTGATTTGCTGCTCTGGATCGGCTGAGCCGTCGCGCCGCATCCGACTGCCCCGGCTCTTCCAATTATCGCCCACCAATCCGTCCGCGAGGTCGAGCTGGGCCTCCTGGAGAACCTCTCGTGCCAGCTTCTTTGGACGGCGGACAATCATTTCGACGGCGCCGTTGTCCTTGGGCGCACGGCGGATATGTTCCAAGCCGGCCTGCAATTCGGCCATCGACAGGTGGAGGTGGGGCGTTACGTCAGACATGAAACGATTTTAATACGTCGATTTCGCCCAACGCGGTGCAATCCGCCGAGCTGGCAATGCGACGAACATCGTACTAATTTTGGCCGACGACCAGGGTTAAGCGACCTCGGCTGCTAGTGCCGGATCGCCACTTATCTTTACGGACCGCCTCAGATTTTGATTTCAAACCCCTTGCGGTTTTCCCGCGCGAGGAACGAATTCGCCTGGGCGTCGCCGACGATCTCTCGCTTATCCGGGTCCCATTGAAGCTCCCGGCCCAGACGCATGGCGATGTTCGAGAGGTGGCAGATTTCGAGCATGCGGTTGTGCGACCAGACATCCGAGATGGGCTGCTTCCGCGACTTCATCGCCTCGACGAAGTTGGCGGTGTGGTTCGCGCTGACCTTGCCGCCATAAACCTCTTCGATCGCCCCCTCGGGCAGAGGATGATCTTTCAGATCGTCGATCGGCTTGCCGGCGATCTTGCCGCGGTTGACAAAAAACCGGCCTTCCGTGCCCTCGAACAGAATGCCGTTGTCGCCTTCGCTGGTGATCATCAACTCGACGTCGCCCGGCATCGCCACGCGAATGTTGAACCGGGTGGCAACGTTGTAGCGATCGTCGACCACCGGATAGCCGTCCTTGTACTCGACCGGCAGAGTGTAATCGACGGGCGTGACTTTGCTCGGCCCGCTGCTGGGCCCGCTGTCGCTGGCGCCGATGGCCCAGCAGGCAATGTCGACGTGATGAGCGCCCCAGTCGGTGAGCTTTCCGCCCGAGTATTCGTGCCAGTTGCGAAACGAGTAGTGGCAATTGCTGTAGAGCGGCACGCCGCCGCCGTAGCCTTTCCGCATCTCCGGCAATGCCCGATACGGCGCCTTGGGCGCCGGCCCGAGCCAAAACTCCCAATCGAGCCCCTCGGGAATGGCCGCCTCCGGAATGACCGGCGAGGCTTCCATGCCGTTGATGCCGCAGGTCACCTTCGTCACCTTGCCGATGCGGCCATTTCGAATCAGGGCGATGGCCTGCAGGAAACGCTGCTCCGACTCGGTCCGCTGCATCGTGCCCACCTGAAACACGCGGCCCGTCTCCTTGACGACTCGTTCGATCAGCTTTCCTTCGTCGATGGTCAGCGTGAGCGGCTTTTCGCAATAGACGTCTTTGCCTGCATGCATGGCCTCGACCGCGATCTTGGTGTGCCAGTGGTCGGGCGTGGCGATCATGACCGCGTCGATATCTTTGCGGTCGAGGATTTTGCGATAGTCGTTGTAGGCGTCGGGTTTTTTGCCCTGGCGCTTCTCGACCTTTTCGACGTTTTCTCCCAGCACCTTCGCATCGACGTCGGCCAGGGCCGCGAAGTCGGCAAAGCGAAACGATTTGCTGGTGATCTCCCAGCCTTGATTTCGCAGACCGATGGTGCCGAACACCGGGCGCTCGTTGGCCGACTCTTCGCCCAAGGCCCGGTTGGCCGACCGCGGCAGCACGCCTGCGGCGCCGGCAACGGCGATGTTTTGCAAAAACTGACGACGCGATGTCGGGCGAGACGATGGCATGGATGGAATCCTCCTGGAGAAAATCGAGTGCTCGTGTGAAGTAGAGATCGATTTTAATCACCGCGGCCGGAGGACGAAACCCAGCGTTGGATCGTGTGGCTGATCGAGCGGGGTGGAATCCGCGGCGACTTCCAGCATAATGAAGCTACGCCCGGTTGCACCGCCCCCGCGTGCGACATAGGCTGCCGATTGTCTTGCTTAGGTCCTGCTCCACATCCTTTGAGAAGGCTCAAAATGTCCCTCGCCCGACCGGCAATCATCTATCGCGTTACCGCCGCGACGCTGCTTCTGGGGTTGCTGGTCGCGGGCCTGATCGAGCGCCCAAGCAGTCACGTCGCGAGCGAGACCGACGGGTCATCCGCCGAATCGCCGCTGATGGTCTACTGCGCGGCCAGCAACCGAGGGGTGATGGAGGCGGTCCGGGCAGACTACGAGAAGGAATTCGGCATCCCGGTGCAGGTTCAATACGGGGCCTCGCAGACGCTGTTGGCTTCACTGGAGGTGTCGAAAAGCGGCGACCTCTATTTGCCCGCCGACGATAGTTTCCTCGCGGCGGCGCGCGAGCGCCGTCTGATCGACGACGAGTTTGCCCTGGCCGACATGAAAGCCGTCGTGGCCGTCCCGCAAGGCAATCCGAAACAGATTGCCAAACTCGACGACTTGCTGCGCGACGACGTCCGTGTGGCGCAGGGCAGCCCCGAGGCGACCGCGATCGGCAAAGTGACAAAAGCCGCGCTGGAGGCGACTAGCGAGTGGCAGACACTCAGCCAGCACACCACCGTGTTCAAGACGACGGTCAACGAAGTGGCCAACGATGTGAAACTCGGGGCCGTCGACGCGGGCATCGTCTATGCGCCGGTGCTGCACGATTACGACACGCTCGAGGGAATCTCAGCGCCCGAACTGGCGTCGATTCAATCGCGGGTGGCGGTGGCACTGCTGAAATCGAGCACTCGTCCGCGGGCGGCTGTGCATTTTGCCCGTTATCTCAGCGCCCGCGACAGGGGGCTGGTGCGGTATCAGGAGTTTGGCTTCGAGCCGGTCGAGGGCGAT
>DATFDL010000136.1:0-9759 GCA_035252155.1 Pirellulales bacterium
CGCTTCGAACACATGATGGTTGACTGCGTGATCGTCCCAGTTGCCTACCCGGCCGCACAACGGCCCGCCAAGTTGCGTGGTCACCAAGTCCACGCCGGCCTCGACCAACCGCCGCGCCATCAAACATTGTTGTCCCCACGAGTTCAAGCCATACCGCTCGCGCGTGGCCCGGTCTTCGCGCGTCAGGTCGAAGGCGGCCCGCGCCTCGCTGCCGGTGAGCATGTTCCACGCCTGCGACTCGAAGGCGTCGAGAGCATGCATCTCGCCGCGCTGGTCGAGCTCGCGGCGCAGCCGATCAAAACGCTTGCGGAGCGAGATTCGCTCGTCGAGCCGTCCCGCTTGCGCGGCGTCGGCGAGGCCGATGTTCGGCACGCGAAACTGCGGCGCATTCAGATCGCCGCTGACGATAAACGGCTCGTAGGCCGGCCCCAGATAAGCGGCGCCCAGGTAATTGGCCGGCGGCACGCCCACGTAGTTGGGCAGCGCGCGCGAAGGATCGCGCCGCAAGTAGTTGGCGATGGCAAACAAGTCGGGATCATCGGGTTTCTGCTTCAGCTCGCGCACCGGATGCCCGGTGAGAAGCTGCTGCGTGCCCTGCTGATGGCAAAAGCCGGTATGGACCATCGATCGCAACAGCGTGAAGCGATCGGCCACTTCGGCGTGGTGCGGCAGCAGCTCGCAGAGGCTCATGCCCGGCACACGGGTGTCGATGGGTGCGAACGGGCCGCGATAATCGCTGGTGGCGGCGGGTTTCGGGTCGTAGGTTTCCAGATGGCTGGCGCCACCGGG
This sequence comes from Pirellulales bacterium, assembly GCA_035252155.1. Taxonomy (GTDB): domain Bacteria; phylum Planctomycetota; class Planctomycetia; order Pirellulales; family JAICIG01; genus JAICLL01. The sequence continues at coordinate 790 of DATFDL010000136.1, forward strand.
CAGCCACACTAAAATCACGGCGGTTCGCTTGGCCGCAGCGGTTGCGGCTTCGGCCCGCAACCGCATCAAGCCGGGCAGCGAAAGACCGCCGATGCCGGCCAGCCCCGCCCGGAGCAACTCGCGGCGATGAAATCTGGCAGGCGCTTGGGATGCGATGCGAAACGGATCACCCATGGGTGGGCCCTGCTTGTCGCGCGGTTCGTAACGGATGGCGTGCCCTGATGATACACGATGCGCAGGGCCGCCGAAACGTAGGTCAGGCTTTTCAGCCTGACGTGAGGGCCTGGGGCAGAGGCTTGCCGATGCCCCGGTGTTCAACTGCGGCGCGCATCGCCAGAATTCGTCGCATTGCGGCAGAAGCCGGCCACAAGGGCCGGGACTACCGCGCGTGTTGAAGCGGATGTGACCGAGCAGCGTTGAACGTCGCCGGGGCATCGCCAAGTCTCTGCCCCAGCCACCGATTCAACCCTCCACATTTCGCACTCGGACCGACGATTAGACAATAATCTCAATCAACGCCCGGAACTCAGGATCTGAGCGGATGGGATCGAAATCAGGTTCATCGCCGATCAGGTCGCGATAGTGCGAGTCGATCGAAATGGCCCGCGACAGATATTTGAGCGCGCGTTGTTTTTTACCGGCCAGACTCCAATAGCAGGCCAGATTGTATTGAATCAACGCTTCGCCCGGACTGACTTCCTCGGCCCGCTCGAGCGCCTCGATGGCCAGATCGAGACGGCCGGTTCGCTTGCGACACCAGCCCAGCGCCAGCCAGACGTCAAGCTTGCTGGGAATCAGGTCCGAGGCTTGTTCCAGGGCGACAACCGCCTCCTGGTATTGCTCCATCGCCCGCCAGGCCTCGCCCGAAAGGTAGAGCTGCTGGCCGCGGAATGTGCCGGGGTCTTTGATGCCGGCGAGCAACTCCAGGGCCGTCTGAGGCATGCCAAGCTCCAGATAGCCTTCGGCTTCTCGCAGGACGCGCTGAACGCGGACCCGGTTGCTGCTCGACACGTTATTGCCCTCCCTGAACCAATCACGGCGCACGGCCGCACACTTCTTTAATCCTATTCTATGTGCCGGCGTTGTCTACTCAAATCCGCGCGTGACGGCTCGGCGTTGCGAAACACATGGCGCAAAACAAGATGCGGCAAAAACCGGCATGGCAACCAAAAGAATTTAACAGTCTCTGTAGGGAACGCCCTCTGTGGCGTTCCGTCACTGCGGGTTGGCGCCGCGCCGTCCGTCGCGGAACGCCACGGAGGGCGTTCCCTACAGACGTCGGCGGGATGCCGGCGGACGATGGTGGGACTCGCTTCGCTCGGTCCACCCTGCGAGCTCGTCGCACCATACATACCGCGACGGTTAGACCACGAGCTGGGTCGCTTCGCCGTAGCGGGCCAACAGCGACTTGGCGGGAGTGGCGATCTTCAACACCGGGGCGAAGTCGATGAATTCCAAGTCGATCTTTTCGAGGAATTCAGTCACCGTGGGGCCGCCTTCCGGGCAAAGCTGCCGGTAATACGTCTCGAACATCTCGCACTGATGCCACACGTCGTCAGCCACCGCCGGCAGCAACGACGAGAGCGCCACCGCCAGTTGCCCTGGCGAACCGCCCGATTGCACCAGCGATTCGATCTCGGTGTGCCGCTCGATCAGGGCGGCGAATTCGTCGGGCAGGTTCCACTGGCGGGTCATCTTGGCGGCCGCTTCGCCATGCGTCCAGCCGAAGCGTTCGCGTTCGAGTTGCGAGAGCCGCACTTTGCCGCGCTCTCGCTTCGTGAGCAGATCGAGGTACTGCCCGGCGATCTCCTTAGCCAACAGCGGCACAGCCATGTCTTGCAGCAGTGCCGCGGCAAACGGCTCTTCGGCCTCGCGCATGCCCAGCACCTTGCCGAAGGCCCGCGAAAACAAGGCCCGCCGCAGCGAATCTTGCCACAGGCTGCGCAGGTCGAATGGCCCGCATTTGGGGTTGGGCATCAGGCTGAAGACCGCGCTCCACAGGGCGAAGTTCTTGATGGTGCGGATGCCCACCATCGTGATCGCCAGCTTGACGCTCGAAATCTCGCGCGAAAAACCGAAATAGGCCGAGTTGACGAACTTGAGCACTTGTCCGGCCAGGCCAGGGTCGGCCTCGATGGGAATGGCAAATTCCACCGGGCCGTTCTTGGCGTTCTGCGACAGCTCGAGCAGGCGGATCGCGCTCTGCGGCAGGGCGGGCAATTGGGCGCCCGACAGCACACGCGCCAGGTCGATCGTTGGATTTGCGGTCGGTTCTGCCATGAGCGTAAGCCAGGTGCCGGTAACTAGCGTGAGCGCCAAGTTGCGCAAGCAATCTGTGCAAGGCTAGGCCGCCGTTTTCTTCGTGGCAAATTCGCGTCGTCGCCCGACCGGAAGGCTCGATCGGTTTGCAGCGACGCTAGCGATTGTAACGATTGACGCCGGGCCGCGCGTTTTGACCGGGCCGAGCAACGACCTACCGTTGGGTTAGATGCTGCCTACAACGCCTTATTTCACGACTGCGCTGCCTTACGGGCTGCTGAGCCAGCTCTTCAGCAGCCCGATCAAGTCGGCCATCGACAGCGCCACGCAAATCAGCTCGGTGCTTCAGGGGCTGGCCACGACCACGATCGATGGCATTCCGGTCGGCAACTCGCCGGAACAATTCATTCCCGAGTTGCAAAACATCGCGGCCGCCGCGCCGATCTTCACGATTTTTGAATTGAGCGGGCAGGGCAGCGCGCCGGGCAGTTATCCGGTGCTGTCGCTCAACGCGCCGCTGTTCGATATCGTGGCGTGACGATGGCTAGGTCTCGCGCAATACAAATGGGTGCCACGGCATCCGCCACGGCGCGGTGTGGCATTGACTCGACGTGCGACGTCGCTCGCCGTGGCGGACGCCGTGCCGAGCTAGCTTGTGAGTCGGGCCGAAGAGCAAATCCGCACGGCGTCCGTCGCAGCGGCCTCGCGTGCGCATCTTGCGACGTCAATCTCGCTGCGACGGATGCCGTGGCACCCAGGCATTTCTATCTGGGCTGCGAAGCGCTGGAATCCGTTGAGACGTCAGATGCCGGGCTTGCTGCACCCGCACTTGCGACGAGAGCTGCTCAAGAAATTCGGGCGAGGCTCGATCGAGCACGATAATCTCGCTCTTGGCCCGCGGGTCAGACAGAGATCGGACAATACAGATTACTTCGGCACCCGCACCGCGGCGGCGAATCTCGGCCAACGTTGCCGTTTCTTGCGCGCTCATCGCCGTGGGGCGCGGAACGGCCGACGCCAGACCGGCGGCGCGGTCGTCGCCCGCCTCGCTGGTGGCCAACAGGCCGGAGTGCGAGGGATCTTTGCCCGGCTGCGGCATTCGCTCTGGCATCGGCGGCGGCTCAATCACCGCGGCCAGCACGTTGCCCGACGCGGGGTCGACCGGCTCGAGACACATTTCGAGTAAGTCCATTCGTTCAAGTTCGCTATGCACGGCGGCCACGGCCCGGTACACGCCCTCGCGGTCTTCCGGATCGGCGAAATTGCAAACGCCTACCAACATGCCGTCGGTGGTGAACAGGCCGCCGCCGCTGCGGCCCTGTTCGGGCTGGCCCGCCGCCACCAGGTTCGGCGGACCGAGAAATTTGTTGATCGCCGTCACATGCGTCACCCGCGCCGTCGGGTCTTTGCCGTGGTCGCAACCGATATTGATGACCGCGTCGTTCTCGCGCACCGCATGTCCGGCCGCCGCCACACGCGCCGCCGCCACCGGTACTCCCGGCCGAAAACTGACCAATCCCAGGTCGCTTTGCAGATCGTAGCTGACCAGGCGGCCCGGCAGGTTTTGCGGAGCGCCGGGGCCGAACAGGTCGATGCTGATCGGCCCTTTGCCTTGCGAATCGCGAAAGACGTGGCCGCAGGTAAGCACCAGCGCTTCGCCGTCGCGGGCGTCGATGATCGTGCCCGAGCCAACCGAGTTGCCGCCGCCGTCGTTGATTCTCAGCCGCACGCTGGCCGCCAGCAACCGCCGCACGACGGCATCGGCCGCCGATCGGCCCGGCGCGTAACCGGCCCCTTTGGCCATGGGCGGCTGGGCCGGTTGCTGAGTTTCGGGCCAAGCGTCGGTCGGAGTCGATCCACCCGTCGGTGCGTGGAGAACGGCGGCTTGCGGTTTGTCGGCGGCCGCGCTGCCTAAAGGCGCGCTGGCAATCGGCGGAAAGACCGTGTCGGCATGATCGTCGGGCGATTGGCCCCGCGCGCGGCTTCGGTTGTTCGCGGCCGCGATGCCGGCGGAGCGGAACATTTGTTCCAGCTCTTGCTCGCTTCGGCCGCCCACCAGTCGTTTGACTTCGCGGCCGTCGACCACCAAGACAAAGCACGGGATCTGATCGACCCGCAGTTTTTTGGCGAGCTCCCGATGTTCGTCCACATTCACTTTGCGCACCGGATAACCGCGGGCCGAGAGCCGCCCGACGGTGCTCTCCATATCGCGACAAGGGCCGCACCAATCGGCCGAGAAATCGAGCAACACCGTATCGCCGGCGCCGGCCAGAGCCAGGGCCAACATGGCCGCCTGGAACGAGACCATCATTCCCTCCTTGGATGCTCGCGGTGAGGCAGGCCTCACCAACGGCCGACTTCCTGTCGGCCGCACAAAAAAAACGGGACGAACCTGGATCAAACGCTCGACTGGATCAAACGGTCGATGGGGGCGACATCATGCCCGGCTTTGGCAATTCTTACAATCCCAAAGTCGGCCTTCTTCGCCAAATCTGCCGAAAGCCTGCATCTTTTGAGAGAGCCGGCGGCTTAGGCGGTTTGGCGGACGATCGAGTCGAGTCGTCGGATCGCTGCACCGTTGTTTTGCAGACGGCGTGCCGCCGCCATCTCATTTTCATTGCCGGCCGAAGAACGAAGTTCAAAAAGTTGTTGCAATCGAGTTTTTAGCGGGTAGACTCATCGTTCGGAATGGCAGGCGGACGCTCCCTGGGCGCTCCTCTGAAGAAGATTGGCAGGTATCGGCCCCAACCCACTGCACCCGGGAGGACACCATGTCGCGCTCGCATCTGCTCCGGTTCACCAGCCTAGTCCGTTCCGCGTCGACCGCTCGCCGTCACAAAAAACGTCGCTCGATGTTGCCTATCCGCCGCGGCCTCGAGCAGCTCGAAGACCGGCGGCTGCTGGCCGGCGACCTGCTCGTCACAACCGAGGTTCCGGGAAAAGTCGAGTACAACCTGACGCAATACACGCAGCAGGGTGCTATCGTCGATTCGCAAAGAATCCCCCAGTCGCCCACCGCGACGGAGCTTCAGGCGGCACGGGGCGTTACCGTGGATCAAAACGGCAACGCACACATTGTTGATGGCTCTTTTTCGCCGTTTCTCGACACCTACTCGCCCGGCCAGCAACCTGCCTGGTCGTATCAAACCGCCCCCGGCTGGATCATCGGCGGCAACGTCAGCTACGGCGGGCTGCGGCTTACAAAAATTACGTCTTTGCTTCCAACCTCGGGTCTGGCGGTATTGTCCGCTTCAATACGTCGGGTGGCCCGCCGACGCTGTTCGCATCGGGCGCCGGCTCTTATCAGGTAACGCTCGGCCTCGACGGCAATCTTTACGAATTGGTGGGCCAAGGCTATGAGCCGTACCCGGACCCGACCATCAACGTATACAACCCCGACACGCTCGCCTTGGTGCGGAGCTTCCATCTCTCCACGTCGGTCGTGAGCGATATCCGAAGCATTGCCGTCGATGGCTCGGGGAACATTTACGCCGCCGATTGGAGCGCGGGGGTCACCAAGTACGACCCGAGCGGGGCGGCGGTTAAGTCGCTAGGCAATTTTGGTGAAAACCTCATGAACATCGCCATCGATAGCGATGGCCAGATCGCCGTGGGCGGTAGGCTTGGCGGTGTCTATCTCACCGACGAGTCGCTGGACCCGCTGCAAAGTTTCCAGACGAATCAATGGAATGTGTTCGTCACCTTCGATCACTACATTGGCACCGCGCCGCAAACCGTAACGCCAACGGTTACGGTCGCTGACGCTGGCGGCATCTACAATGGGTCGGCGTATTCGGTCACCGCGGCGAGCGTTGTCGGGCAGGGCGGAGCCGTCTTGGCATCGCTCGGCGATCCGACGCTCAGCTACAGCTATTATCAAGGCACGTTGACCGCCGCCCAAATCGCGACGGCCACGCCACTGCCCGGTGCTCCGAACAACGCGGGCAGCTATACTGTGGTGGCCCATTTCACCAGCAACATCGGTGGCTATAGCAACGCCGACAGTGCCCCTGCGCCGTTCTCGATCACACCGGCCGCCGTCACCGACACGATCTCCAACGACAGCCAGACCTATGGCAGCCCAGCCAACCTGGCTGGCGATCTGGGGACGACCATCAGCACCGGCGTCAACAACGAGACGCTCGACATCGCCTACGCCAGCACGGGCGACACCGCGACGGCCAACGCGGGCGGCTACGACATCACCGGCACGCTGTCCAACGGCAGCGGCCTGCTGTCGAACTACAGCGTGACGCTCAACAACGGCACGCTGACGGTCAATCCTTACGCCTTCACCTACACGATCGGCAACGACAGCCAGATCGCGGGTCTTCCAGCAAACCTTGCGGCCGATCTTCCCGGCACTCTCGCGGGCGTCAATGGGGAGAACTTAAAGATCACCTACGCCAGCACCGGAGACACCGCGACGGCAACGCCCGGAAAGTACGCCATCAATGGCACGCTTTCCGACGGCACGGGGTTGGTGTCGAATTACACGGTGACGTTGAACCCCGGCACACTCACCGTCACCAAGTATGGCGCGAACGTAATCGTGAACACGCTGCTCGACGCGGCCGCCGCCACTGCCTCGCTAAGCCCATTCGACACCAACAGCAACGGCGAAATCTCGCTCCGCTCGGCGATCCAATTTCTCGATGCCAACAGCGGAGGTACGATCGGGTTCGATCCCTCGCTCTTCGCCAGCGGTCCGGGCACGATTCCGCTCACTCTAGGTGAGTTGGCGATTACTAAAGCCATCACCATCGACGGTCCCGGCGCCAGTCAACTTACCCTCGACGCCGGCGGCCATTCACGCGACTTTTTCGTCAGTGGCGGAACGGCCGCCAACTACGTGGCCATCAGCGGGTTGACGCTCACGGGGGGCGACGGCGTCGGAACCACAAACGCCAACTATAACCAGCAAGGGGGTGCTATTCTCAACATCGGATACCTAACGCTCAGCCACGACGTCATCCAAGGAAACGCCGCACAGTTCGGCGGCGGCATTCACAATATTCACTTCATGACGTCGATCGACAACACCATCACCGACAACCGCGCCGAGGCCAGGAGCGGGTCGCCCTATGGCGCGTCGGTCTACGGCGGCGGCATTTACAATACCGGCATTCTCAGCTCGATGGGCGATACAATCAGCGGCAATACCGCACAGGGCAATGGCACCGCGTCGGGCGGCGGCATCTCGAACGGATCGGACCTGATCCTGACCAACGACACCCTCAGCGGCAACAGCGCCCAGGGCTTCAACGCCGTTGGCGGCGCCATCGATAACCAGATAGTCCTAGACTTGTCGAACGATACGATCAGCGGCAACACGGCCGTCTCGACCGGGGGCAATAACGGCGGTGGCGTCAACAACGGCAGCATTGGCACGCTCAGTCTCGCCAACAGCTTGTTGGTCGGTAATACCTCGTTCATCGGTTCGGCCAGCGCCGAAAGCGACCTCGTCGGCGCGCCGCCGGCGGACGACAACGGGCACAATCTCGTCAACCAGTCGGCCGTAGGCATTTTGGTCACCGATGCCTCCGGCAATCCGGTGCTGAACGATAACGGCGGGCCGACCGAGACCATCGCCCTCGTCGCCAACAGCCCGGCAATCGGTGCGGCCGGGGCGCTCGCTACACTCAACGGTGCGCTCAGCGACACCGCCACCACCGCCACCGTCAACTCCACCACCTTTCTCGCCGCCGGCGACATGCTCAAAATTGACAACGAAATCCTCAGCGTGACCGCCGTCGACATGTACACGAACACCATCACAATCTCCCGCGCGCAGGACGGCACCGCCGCGGCCAGCCACGCCAGCGGCGCGGCTCTCTCGCTGGCAAACGACCAACGCGGCCTGCCGCGCCATGCAGCCGCTGACATCGGCGCTTTCGAGACCCAAATCCAAACGCCGACGGTTACCGTCGTCGATCCCGGCGGCGTCTACACGGGATCCGCTTACCCGGTCACCGCGGCGAGCGTTGTCGGGCAAGGCGGAGCCGTCTTGGCGTCGCTCGGCGATGCTTCGCTCAGTTACAGTTACTATCAGGGCAAATTGACTGCGGCTCAGGTCGCCACAGCCACGCCGCTGCCGGGCGCTCCAACCGACGCGGGCAGCTACACCGTGGTGGCCCATTACACCAGTGACGACGCCGGCTACACCAACGCCGATAGCGCGCCGACCTCGTTCTCAATCACGCCCGCCAAAGTCACCTACACCATCGGCAACGATAGCCAGACCTACGGCAGTCCGGCCGACCTCACGAACGACTTGGGCACGACCATCAATACAGGCGTAAACGGCGAGACGCTTGACGTTACCTACGCCAGCGCCGGCGACTCCGCGACGGCCAACGTGGGCGGCTATGCCATCACCGGCACGCTCGCTGATGGCAGCGGTCTGCTGTCGAATTACACGGTGACGCTGAACAGCGGCACGTTGACGGTCAATCCTTACGCCTTCACGTACACCATCGGCAACGACAGCCAGACCTATGGCAGCCCGGCTGACCTGGCCAACGATTTGGGGACGACCATCAATACGGGCGTCAACGGCGAGACGCTCGGCATCACCTACGCCAGCACCGGCAACACATCGACGGCCAATGCGGGTAGCTACGACATCACCGGCACGCTCGCCGACGGCAGCGGCTCGTTGTCGAACTATACGGTGACATTGAACAACGGCACGCTGAGGGTTGATCCGTA
>DATFDL010000137.1:0-2382 GCA_035252155.1 Pirellulales bacterium
CGGATGCAGCAGCCGCCGGCTGGTGGCCGCGAAGAGCACCAGGCAGACCGCCGCGCAGCCGGCCGGAAAGAACGAGACCGCCACGAACAAGCGAAACGCCGCCCCAGCCCCCTCGAACAATTGCCAAAAGTAAACCGCGAACAACGCCAGGGGCAGAATGGCCAGATACGAAACCACCAGCGACGCGCTGGTGCGGCGGAAATAGCTGCTGCACGCCAGGCTGATCATGCCGAACGTGGCCACCGAAATGATCAGCGCCATATAAATGGCCAGCACCTCGTAAAACGACACTCCGCCCAACGGCAGGCAGAGCATGACGATCGGCAGCGACGAAAAAATCAGAATTGCCACGTGCGACAGCGAAGCCAGCAGCTTGCCCAGCACAATCGCGCCGGGCTTGAGCGGACTGGCCAGCAGCATCTCGTAGCTCTTGCGTTCTTTTTCGCCTGTGATCGCGCCGGCGGCAAAACTGGGGGCCATCAATGAGGCAATCAGGTACTGCCCCAGAAAGAAGAGGTTGACCAAGGTTTTGGCCGCTTCGGGCTTGGTCATGTCGATCTTTTTCTCTTGCGGCCAGGCCATGTAGACCACCGCTCCCAGCAGGGCCACGTAGGCGAACAAGAGTACAAACGCCCGCCGCATCCGCAGGTTGACCAGCAGCTCGCGTTGCAGAACGGGGTTTTCGGCGAGGTACATGGTTGCGCGGGGCGAAGGGGCGGTGGTGTGCGTGGGGTGGTGCGTAAGGGTTCAGGGTTCAGGGTTCAGTGACGGCCTACGGCCGTCTTCGATCGGGTCATGACTTTCTCAACGCAAGCACAAGCGAGCACGCTGGCACGAAAATGCTGAACCCTGAACCCTGAACCTTCGTTGCACCTCAAATAACCAAACCTTTTGTGACAAGCATAAAAACATCTTCCAACGTGGGATCCTTCTCGGCGAACGAGTGCATCCGCACTCCGCCGGCCACCATCCGCTCCAAGAGCGCGGCCACCTGGTGGTCTTCAGCCGCTAGCTCGGCGGTGATTTTGTGATTGTCTACCTGCACGTCGAGCGCTTCGGGCAGGCTGCGAACCATCGATAGCGCCACGTCGAATTTGTCCAACACGCGAATCTCCAAAATTCGGTTGCGCTTGATCCGGCGATAGACTTCTTCCATCGGGCCGTGCATCAGCAGTTGCCCGCGTTCGATGATGCCGATCGACGTGCAGCAATCGGCCAGCTCGGTCAGAATATGGCTGGAGATCAAAATGGTCTTGCCCATTCGCCGCAGCTCTTTGAGCAGCGCCTTCACTTCGAGCCGGGCACGCGGGTCGAGGCCGCTGGAAGGCTCGTCGAGAATCAGCACCGGCGGGTCGTGCACCAGCGTCTTGGCCAGGCAGAGCCGCTGCTTCATGCCGCGCGACAGCCCGTTGACGTAGTCGTCGCGCTTGTGCGTCAGGTCGAGCAGCTCCAGCACGTCGCCGATCACCTGCTTGCGCTTGCTGCGCGGAATTTGATAAGCCACCGCGAAAAAATCCAAAAACTCCCAGACCTTCATGCCGTCGTAGACGCCAAAATTGTCGGGCATGTAGCCCACGCTGCGGCGCACGTCGAGCGGCCGGCGCGTGACGCTGTGCCCGTTGACCGTGCCTTCGCCGTGGCTGGCCTTGAGCAGCGTGGCCAGGAAGCGGATGGTGGTGCTTTTGCCCGCTCCGTTGGGGCCGATGAAGCCGAACATCTCGCCGGCTTCGATCTTCAGATTCAAATGGTCGACGGCCGTGAAGTCGCCGTAGTTTTTGCAAAAATCTTTCAGCTCGATCATTCTTCCTCGTCTTCCGGCGGGGGCAGCTTGCCGGCGGCCTGATAGGCCAATAGGCTTGAATTGGTGTCGGCCACGGGGGCCGGCTCGGGGCCGTAGCTGAGATGCCCGACCACCAAGGCCGCGCGGCGCGATTGCGAAGCGACCGGCCGCACCGTGAGGCCCGGCAGCTCTTCGTCGGTCCAGGCCACCAGCCGCATCTCGTCCCATCCGCGCTCTTCGCCGATTTCGTTTTGGGCCAGCAGCAGCATGTGCCGCAGATTCAAGCCGTCGGCCGAGCCGCGGAGCGAGGTGATGGGCGATTCTTCGAGCTGCCCGGCCCAAGGCTCGGTCTCTTTCTCAGGTCGCTCGACCAGCTCCACCACGGCGTCGGCGCCCGGCGCGAGCTTGCCGATCCAGCCAATCTTTCCCTGGCCCAGCACGCCGGCGCCTTCGAGCGACAGCCGCGTGTCGTTGATCACGCGATAACGATTTCCGCCCAGCGGCTGCCAGCCAAAGCCGCCACCGACGTCGATCATCTCTTCGCTATGGACCATGCCGGTGGTATTCGATGAAATCTCCAGGCCGTCGAGCGTCACTTGGGC
>DATFDL010000138.1:0-7328 GCA_035252155.1 Pirellulales bacterium
CTCGCCGGTGTTCTTGCGCCGCAGGACGGCGCCGATCGCCATCATGAAGTCAAAATGTAAAATGCAAAACCGGTAAATAACGAAGCAGCCGCGTAGGGTAGGCCGAGCGCAGCGAGTCCCACCATTGGCCGCATCATAGACATCAAACGCATTTTCGCCCAATGGTGGGACTCGCAAGCTCGTCCCACCCTACGGCTGCTCGGCCCACCCTACCGCGAAAGGCGTTCAACCTCAATGCTGCTCCTCAGCACATTGCTTTTGGTACGCCGGGTAGTCCATCAGCGACTTTAGCGCCGCATCGTCCGACAACTTCATCTGAACCATCCAGCCTTCGCCATAGGGATCGGCGTTGAGGGTCTCGAGCTTATCGCCCAGCCCTTCGTGTACCGCCACGACTTCGCCATCGACGGGGCTATACAGATCGCTGACGGCCTTGACCGATTCGATCTCGCCAAAAGCCTCGCCAGCCTTGAGCTGGCGGCCGACTTTGGGCAGCTCGATAAAGACCAGGTCGGTCAACGCTTCGAGCGCGAAGGCGCTCACGCCGATCGTGGCGATCTTCTGCCCGCCGCGATCTTCCACCTGCACCCACTCGTGCGTTTTGGCAAAACGTAGTTGTTCCGGCGACCGCTTCACGATCAGGACTCCTTAGGCTACGGAACGGACGAAAAATAACTTCGGCAGTTTGACTGGCCCTCACCCGTCCTCTCCCGGAGGGAGAGGTGTTTCGCGGACGAAGTTATTTTTCGCCCGTTCCTTCTTGCTGCGGCGATAAAACGGCAACTCGACGATTCGGGCGGGTTCGGGCCGGCCGCGAACGTCGATTTCTAACTGCGTGCCCGGCGCGGCGAAGGCCGGTTCGATATATCCCATGGCGATCGGGCGGTCGAGCGTGGGCGAAAACGTGCCGCTGGTGACCTGCCCGACCGTGCGCCCCGCCGACACGATGCCAAAACCCTCGCGCGGCACGCGCTTGCCCGACAGCTCGAGGCCCACGCGGCGCGGTTGGTTCGGATCGCCCTTCAACTTTATCAAAGCGTCGCGTCCGGAGAACTCGCGGTGCTCCAGATCGACGGCGAAGGCCAGCCCGGCCTGGTAGGGATTGATGGTTTCGCTGAGCTCATGGCCGTAGAGCGGCATGGCGGCTTCGAGCCGTAGCGTGTCACGCGCACCCAGGCCCGCCGGTGTGGCGCCGGCGGCCACGAGGGCATCGCAGATGCGCACGACCATGCCCGAGCCGACGATCAGCTCGCAGCCGTCTTCGCCGGTGTAGCCGGTGCGGCTGACGATGCCGCCATGCCCGGCGATGCGGGTTTCGCGAGCGTGATAATACTTCAGCGCCTCGAGCCGGTCTTCGACCAACGGCTGCGCGATCTCGAGTGCCTGCGGGCCTTGCACGGCGACCATCGCCCAATCGTGCGTGGCGTCGGTGAAGTAGACGTCGGCGGCGTCGGCCAGGCGCGGCTTGATCCACTCGACAATCTTTTGGCGATTGCCGGCGTTGACCACCATCACGCAATACGACGCACCCGCGCCGCCCGTGAGATGATAGACCAGCACATCGTCGAGAATGCCGCCAGCGTCGTCGGTCACCAGGGCATAACGGACGCGCCCGGCAGGCTGGTCGATGACGCGACGGGTGACGAGCCGATCGAGAAACTCGGCGGCACCCGATCCATCGAACCGCAGCCGGCCCATGTGCGAGACATCGAACAAACCGGCGACTGTGCGGGTGGCCTGGTGTTCGGCGACGATCGACTGATACTGGACGGGCATCGACCAACTGGCGAAATCGACCATTCGCCCGCCATGCCCGGCGTGCCAAGCGTGCAGCGGCGTTTGGTTCAACTGGTTCATGCGGACTGACATTGTACCGGGCAGGGGTAGGCGTGCCAGGGGGCGGGTTGGTCGTCTTTCGCTCCGCGAAAGAAACGCCCGTCGCCGGAAGGCCGTAGGGTGGGACGAGCTTGCGAGTCCCACCGCTCCCGGTGGCGGGAAGTGGCAACGTGAAATGCGTCAAGATGGCGAGACTTCCTTCGCGTGGACCAACGCGCGTTGCAACTCGTTCGCCAGCGCCCGCTTACGTTCCAGTATCGCGGCACATAGAAGTTTGTACGAAATCCATCATCGCGCTGGCGCGGGTCATAGACCGAATTGGCCGGCGGTTGCAACGCGGTCTGGTGGCGCTCGCAAATTTCACGACACTCGGCGCGTGTGGACGAAACGGCCCGATGGTGGGACTCGCAAGCTCGTCCCACCCTACATCGCTGTCGCGGAGCAGGGCGACAAGAGGCAGGCTATCGACCCACGCCAATATATCCGCAGCCGGTCACAAGGGCCGGGGCTACCGAACAGCCCTTACCCTTACGCCGGCTGGAACTTGATCTCGCGGCCGTTGGCGTCGTGGCACTCGATGGAGAGATGCTCGGGCGAGACGCCTTCGCGTCCAAAGATCTGCACCAGAATGCCGGTGTCGTCCTCCAGCTTCGAGAGCTCGCGGCGTTTTTTGTTGTTTAGGTAGGTGGCCACTTCGTCGGCCACCGTCAGCGTCACGCGGGCCATGCCCTCTTGGTGACAGGCGAGCATCAACATCCGCACGGCCTCGATGGCCATGCTTTCGGCGGTTTTCACCACGCCGGTGCCGGTGCAGCAGGGGCACTCCTTGAAGACGCTGCGCTTCAGGCTGGGACGGATGCGCTGCCGCGTCATCTCGATCAGGCCGAACGGGCTGGTGCGCAAAATTTTGGTGCGGGCGCGGTCGCGCTTCACCGCGTCGCGCAGGGCGCGCTCGACGCCCCGGCGATGCCGCTCTTTGCGCATGTCGATAAAATCGTTCACGATTACGCCGCCCAGATCGCGCAGCCGTAGCTGCCGGGCAATCTCTTTGGCCGCCGCCAGATTCAATTGGTAGGCCGTCTCTTCAGCGTTGTTGTCTGCCCGGAAGTTGCCGCTGTTGACGTCGATGGCCACCAGGGCCTCGGTCTGGTCGATCACAATGCCGCCGCCTTGCTTGAGCGGCACCGCGCGCTTTTGGATGCGGCCGATTTCGTCGTCCAGCCCGTACTTATGAAACAGCGGCTCTTTGCCTTCGTAGAGCTTCAGGCGGTTCACGTATCGCGGCATGACGATCTGCAGAAACTCCTTGGCCCGTTCGTAGGCGGTCGGCTCGTCGATGTAGATGGCGTCGACGTCGCCGGTGAAGATGTCGCGGATCGTGCGGATGATCATGTCGCTTTCTTCGTAGATGTCGACCGGCCCGGCCTGCTTTTTGAGCCGGCGGACAATCACCTTCCAAAGCCGCAACAGATAGGCCAGGTCGCGCGACAGCTCTTTTTTGGTGCGGTCGATGCCGGCCGTTCGGACGATAAAGCCCAGCCCCTTGGGCGGATTGAGCTCCAGCATCACGTCGCGCAGTTTGCGGCGGGCGTCGTCGTCTTCGATCTTGCGCGAAACGCCCACGCGGCCGAGCGCCGGCATGAGCACCAGGTAGCGCCCTGGAATACTGATATACGTCGAAAGCGTCGGTCCCTTGCTGCCGATGCCTTCTTTGATGACCTGTACCAGCACCTCATCGCCGCGGCGCAAGATGTCTTGAATCGGCGGCTTCACGCGCGGCCGGGCGCCGGGCCGAACGCGGCGCTCGCGGCGGCGGCTGAACCCATTGCCGCTCTCGTCGGGAATGTCGTCGTCGGCCTCCAGATCGGGCGGGGCCTGATTGCCCGACGAGTCGATCGGCCGGGATGGGTCGAACCCGCCCTGGCGGAAATATTGCGACTCGACGTCGCTGATGTGCAAAAAGCCGTTGCGGCCGACCCCGAAATCGACAAACGCCGCCTGGATGCTCGGCTCGAGGTTTACGACGCGACCCTTGTAGATATTGCCGACGTAATTGTCTTGGCTGGTGCGCTCGATATACAGTTCTTCCAACACTCCGTCTTCGACGATCGCAATCCGGCATTCTTCGGGCTGCGATACGTTGATCAACATTTCTTGCTTCATAGGTCTCGCTTTCTTTTTTGTGGTGTAGGCGTCTCGCCTAGTTGCGGCGTCCTCAGATGAGCCACACCAACCCGAAGCGTAAGCGAGGCGATCGCGTCAAACGTGATATTGCCTCGCTTACGCTTCGGGTTAGTATGGGATCCTCAGGGCGCCCTCATTGATTCAATTCGACTGCGGTGCGGGCGAGGACGACGCCCCGCTCTTCGAGGTCATCGAGCCCGAGCGCCGCGAGCAACTCGCGCGGTCGGGCGGTCCCCTCGCCGCTCACTCTTACTTCGAGCCGCAGCACGTTTTGGCAAAGTTCGAGCTGCTCGACCAGCGTAGCCAGATCAACCGGCTTGCGGCCGTCTTGATCGGGGCCGCGGCTGCGCTCGGCGTGCGCGGCCTCGGGCCAGCGGGCCAACCGCTCGACCAGCGCCGCCCGGCGATCGTCGGGAATCGGCAGCTCGTAGACGACCCGCTCGACGCGCGAAGCCCGCCCTTCGGCCGGAACAACCTCGATCGACTTGATCGACAGGCCCTCGACCAGCCGCGGCCCGAGCGCCGCGAGCAAATCTTCAGGGCGATGCGGCTCGGTCAGCTCGGCTTCGAGCACTTCGTCGAGGCCGGTGACTCCCATCGCCAAGGCCAAGGGAAAGCTCAGCCGCGGCTTGGGATGAAAGCCTTCGCTCATCCGCACATCGACGCCCGCCCGGCGAAACACCCGCTCCCAGGCTCGCGCCAGGTCGCGGTGGCCGACCAGCCGCAGATCTCCCTCTTTGCGAAAACGAATGCGTACTCGATGTCTGTCCATCATTCATCCCACCAACTCGGGCAGGACCTGTTTCAACTCCTCCTTCAGGTATCGCTTGACATCGCGAGCGTGCTCCAGCCGCCTGGCCCGCGCGGCCACCTCCTCGCACTGGGCGATGGTCACGCTACGGCAGATCTTCTTGATTTCGGGAATGGCGCTGGGCGGCACGCTCATCTGACGCAGACCCAGCCCCAACAACAACATGGTGTAGAGCGGGTTGCCGCTCATCTGCCCGCACAGGTTCACCGGAATGCCCCGCCGGCCGGCCGCCTGCACCGACAGCTCGATCAGCTTGAGGATGGCCGGATCGCTGGCGGTATAGAGCGCGGCGACGTCTTTGTTGCTGCGGTCGACGGCCAGCGTGTACTGAATCAGATCGTTGGTGCCGATACTGAGAAAATCGACTTCTTCGACAAAGTGGTCGATCATCACCACCACCGACGGCACCTCGACCATCATGCCTACCTTCAGATCGCGATGGAACGGCAGGCCGCGCTCTTCGAGATCTTCCATGACGTCGGCCAGCACCATTTTGGCCTGGCGAAGTTCGAGCATGGTCGAGATCAGCGGAAACATCACGCGCACGTCGCCCAGCGCGCTGGCCCGCAAAATGGCCCGCAACTGCGTGCGGAACAGCTCGGTATTGCGGAGCGAAATCCGAATGCTGCGCAGGCCCAAGAACGGGTTGCGCTCGATGTCGAGGTCTTGGCCCGTGAGTTTGTCGGCGCCCAGGTCGAGCGTGCGAATGACCACCGGGCGGCCGGCCATGGCTTGCACCACTTCGGCATAGGCGCGGTAGTGGGCTTCTTCGTCCGGCTCGGTCTCGGCGCCTAGATAGAGAAACTCGGTGCGATAAAGCCCGATGCCGTCGGCCCCGCGCTCCAGGCAATGTGCGACTTCGTGCGGGAACTCGATGTTGCCGTCGAGCTGCACGCGCACGCCGTCGCGCGTTTCGGCGGGCAGATCGCGGAGCGATTCGAGCCGGGCCGCCATCGTGCGGCGCTGCTCGACTTCGTGCCGATAGCGGGCGATCGTCTCTTCGTCGGGATGCAGGATGACCAGCCCCTGATCGCCGTCGATAATTACCACGTCGCCGCCGGAGACATCGGTCAAGAACGGCCCGGTGCCCACCACGGCGGGAATCTCGAGACCCTCTGCCACGATGGCCGTGTGGCTGCCGGCCCCGCCGATCTCGGTGACAAAACCGCGCACAAAGCGGCGATCGAGATTGGCCGTTTCGCTGGGCGTCAGGTTGTGGGCCAGCACCAGCACCGGCGAGGTGAGGTTCGAGATCTGTTCGCGGCGGCGGCCCAGCAGGTTGCGCAGCAGGCGCTTCTCGATGTCGAAGATGTCGTTCGCCCGTTCGGCCATGTAGCCCGAATCGAGCGACTGAAACACCTTGGCGTAGCGGCGCAGTGTGCGGCTGACGGCGTATTCGGGCGAGTAGTGCCGCTCGCGGACCATCTGCTCCAGCTCGCCGCGCAGCCGCGGGTCGCGGAGCATCTGCAGATGGGCCTCGAAGATGGCGCCGTATTGCTTGCCGAGCTCGCGGGCCACGGCGTCGCGGTTGTGCTCGATCTCGGCGGCGGCGGCGTCGAACGCCTGGCCGAGCCGATCCATCTCGTTCTCGACGGCGTCGCGGGCCAAAAAGCGACGAGGGATGCGGAACCCCTCATTATCCATGACGAGCGCTTCACCGATGGCCACGCCCGGCGAAACGGCGATTCCCTGCAGTTTTTGCATCTATGACTGTGTGTTTTCGTCTTCGGCGAAGTTGTGCTCGATCAACTTTGCCAGCGCGTCCAGGGCCTGCTCGGCGTCGGGGCCGTCGACCTCGATCGACAGCGGGGTGCCGGCCACGGCGGCCAACGTCAGGATCGCCAGAATGCTCTTGCCATCGACGCGCTCATGTCCCTTGACCAGTTCCACCTTCGAGGCGAAACGCGTGGCCAATTTGACGAACAGATCGGCGGGCCGAGCGTGCAATCCCTGCGGATTGGTGACGACCACGGTGCGAGAGGCCATCATCGCTTCAGGACACAAATTGGTTGTTGTCGGCTTCGTCCAACAATTGAAGTACGGCTTCGGGGTTTTTGGCTTGCTTGAGGAACTTGCAGAAGGTCTCGTCGCGCAACTGGCGCGAGACGTTCTCCAACGCCCGCAAGTGGTCGCCGGGCCGGTCGGGCGGCGAAATCAACATAAAGAAAAGATGCACTTTTTCGCCGTCGAGGCTGTCGAAATCGACGCCCTCGGCGCTGACGGCCACGCTGCCGACCAGCCGATCGATGCTGGGGTGCTTGGTGTGCGGCACGGCTACGCCCCGGCCGATGCCGGTGCTACCCAGCTCTTCGCGTTTCAGAATCGCTTTGACGATGCTCTCGAATTGATCTGAGGCGATGCGATTGGCGTCGAGCAGGGCCTGCACCATCTCGCGGATGACGCCCGGCTTGTCGTCGGCCGCCAAATCGGCCCGCACGGCTTCTCGGCTCACGAAGTCGGCAAACTTCATGCACCCTCTCCTTTCTGTATCCCAATG
>DATFDL010000139.1:0-2899 GCA_035252155.1 Pirellulales bacterium
GCCTTCTTCGAGCTGCTGCTGCCGATCTTGAGACCATTGAATGAGCATGCGCGCCGTGAACTGCGGCTGCTGGAGCAGCAGGGCACGCTGGCGGAAGGCAAAGTGACGGCCGGCGACGTCATGGGCGAGGTCATACTGCGGGCCTGGGAGGAGTTCGACGATCGGCCGCGCGGATGGGACCTCGACGTCTGGTTGATGGACCTGATGGACCATTTCCTCAACAAGCTGCGAAACGAGTCCCGGCCCGAGCGGCTGATGGGTCGCCGCGTGGCCGCCGCTATCGACCGAGAGGGCGACGAGGCGACCTCCTCGGCCATGACCATGGAGCAGTTGTTGCCGGGCGACGAAGGCGACCAACCCTGGGAAGATTTGAGCAAAGTTGAGCAACAAAGCCGAATCGACCGGTTGCTGTGGACGATGCCGGGTGCGCGGCGCGACGCGTTCATTCAATTCTTCCTCGAAGGCTTCGACGCGGCAGAAATTGCGATGATTCAAGATCGGCCCGAACCGGAGGTGAAGGCCGACATCGAAACTGCGCGTCAGGCGTTGAAAGACCTGTTGCGAGGAAAAGGCGCCGGGCCGGCGGAGGCCGCCCGCTTCGAGAGAACACCCGAACCGGCGACCGCGGAATCCGGCGCGGTAAAGTGAGGCTGGCATGGACCATCCAAATCGTGAACGACAACCGGGCGAGGCGCGCCTGGCCGGGCGCGCCGGCGCCGCGGCACAACGCGATTGGCTGTCGCGGAGGACCCGCGGCGAGCACGATGTGCTGCTCGAAACCATACACCGGTTGGAAGCGGCGCTCGCTTCGCCCGCTCCGGGTCGAGAAGGCCCGTGGTCGGGGCGCGTGGCGCACGAGCTGCGGCCCGTGCTCGGTTATTTGCGCGCGCACGTCGACTCCGCCGAAGGCGTGGAAGGGCTGTGCCGCGAACTGGAAGCATCCCGCCCCGAATTAGCCTACCGGGTCGAGCAGTTGCGCTTCGAGCACGCCAAACTTCTTGAAATGGCCACGGCGCTGACGCGATCAGCCGCACCGGCCGAAACCATCGCGGACTTCTCGTCCATTCGTCAACACGCCGCGGAGCTGCTCGGAGCGATTCGGAGCCATTACGCACGGGAAGTTGATTTGATTTACGAATGTTTTTGCACGGATATCGGCGTCGGAGATTGAGGGCTTACAGTCACACGTCATTTTGGCAGTTACAGAATCGTATTCCTATTTGAGGGGAGCCGACCGAACATTCGGATGTTCCTAGTTTTAGGTTCACACCGCGTGTCGGGCACGCAACTTGCTGAAAAGCGGGGCCAACGGCTCCCGCTGTGCGCCGCGAGGGGTAATTCCGCATCAGGGCGCCGGGGCCGCAACGATTCGTTGAGCTTGCTGGGAGTTCGCCCGATGAATCCTGATCTCGACTGGTCGGTCGCCCCCGAAAGTTCGCCCGAGTGTCCTTCCGCCGCGGGAGGAGCTGGCGACCATTCTGCTTTTCATATTATCGGCATTGGCGCCTCGGCCGGAGGGCTGGAATCGTTGGAGCAGATGTTCCGCAATATGCCGCCCAATCCGGGCATGGCGTTCGTGCTCATCCAGCACCTCTCGCCCGACTTCAAAAGCTTCATGGATGAGCTTCTAGCGCGGTATACCGACATCCCCGTTTGCCGCGCCGAGCACGAGATGGAGGTCCAGCCCAACCACATCTATCTCATCCCGCCGCGGAAAGACATGATCATCTCGCAGCGGAAGCTTTTGCTGGCCGATAAAGACCCCAAGCAAGGCCTCGCGCTGCCTATCGATCATTTTTTTCGCTCTCTGGCGCAGGAAGCGGGCGCCGCGGCCGTGGGCGTCATCTTGTCGGGCAGCGGCAGCGACGGCTCGCGCGGCATCCGCGAAATTCACGCGGCCGGCGGGCTGGTGATTTGCGAAAGCCTCGACACGGCGAAGTTCGACGGCATGCCGGTCAACGCCCTCGAGACCGGCGTGGTCGACCTGGTGTTGCCGCCCGAACAGATTCCCGAGGCGCTGATGCACCACGCGGCGAAGCTGGCGCAGCGCGCGCCCGCCGATGTCAAGCCGGCGGCCGAAGGCCTGGAATTCACGCCCATCTTCGACTTGTTGAACCAAGAGCATGGGCTCGATTTTTCGCACTACAAGAGCACGACCGTGGGCCGACGCATTCACCGACGGCTATCGATGAACCGCATCGAAGACTTGAAAGAATACACCGAGCGATTGAAGAGCAACGCGGCAGAATTGGATGCGCTTTACAAAGACCTGCTGATCGGGGTGACTCGCTTCTTTCGCGACCCCGTCGCGTTTGCAAAGCTGGAGAGCGATGTCTTGCCCGAACTGGTTCACCGCGTGCCGCCGGCACAAGAAGTCCGCGTTTGGGTGGCGGGTTGCGCGACCGGCGAAGAGGCTTACAGCGTGGCCATGTTGCTGCACAGCCTGCTCGAGCGGGGGCACCGGCCCATGAATGCCAAAGTGTTCGCCACCGACGCGCATCGGGCTTCCTTGGAAGCGGCCAGCATGGGCGTTTTTAGCGAGCAAGCTCTGGCCGATGTCCGCGAGGAATGGCGGCAGCGGTATTTCGTGCGCAAGGCAGACGGCTATCACGTGTGTCAAGACTTGCGGCAGATGATCGTATTCGCCCCGCATAACGTCATCAAAGACGCGCCCTTCACCAAGCTCGACCTCATCACCTGCCGGAACTTGTTGATTTATTTCCAGCCGGCGGCGCAGCGCAAAGCGCTTTCGCTGTTTCACTTTGGGTTGAAGGTGGGCGGCGTGCTGATGCTCGGGCCGAGCGAAACGCCCAGCGAGTTGCGCGAGGAGTTCGAGACGCTCGACGAGCGCTGGAAGATCTACCGCAAGCGGCGCGACGTGGCCTTGTCGGCCGATGCG
>DATFDL010000140.1:0-3030 GCA_035252155.1 Pirellulales bacterium
CATTGTCGTCTTTGTCGCTCTGGTCTTGGCGGCCAACGCCGTCGGTCGCCAGATTGCGCGTTCCAAATCACCCGCCGCGCCTGCGCCCGCCGGTTTCTCTACGACGAATGGAACAGAAGCTCACGAAGTTAGGTAAGAAACGAGAAAGCGTGGCGGTGATCGGTCCCTCGCCACGAACCGGCATTCGTCTTCACGAAATTCATTCCGCGTGTCGCCTTCATTGCTCTACCTATGGCGCCGTCTTATTGACCGCCGTGCTATTGGTCGTGCTCATCGTGCCGGGGCAGGCGACCGTTTCCGACTGGATATCCGCGGCACGAAAATAACGCCGGCGGCCGTGGCGCAATTGCAACAGGCGCTTCCGCGGCTAGACGTGGTTGCCGATTGGACGCCGGCAGGTTGATGCCCGCGTAAACATCATCGCTTATCGAGAATCCGGAGTTGGTCTTCACGAACCTCGGTGTAGAGCCGGGGTTTTTTCATCACCAACACGCGATAGATTCGCGCGCCGCCCGGACCAAATGGCCCGCGGTATTCCGCGATTCTGGCGCGTTTGTACCCAGAGTTCAGAATTTCGACGAAGGTGCCGTCCGGTATAGGTTCAGACACGTCCAAGTTCAAGTTTTGAGTGTCCATTGTTCCGCTCCCGCGTTAACCACGGAGCCACGCCGATCATCTTAAATAATTCAATGTGCATTTTACCATCAAGTGATGCCGCTAGTCCATCGCAGGACGATATCCAGTTTTGCAGGACCGGGAGCGAGAGAACGGCGGGCACACTGCCAGCAAGTGGCTTGGTTCCCTGGTGTGCCGCTTTGTTCCGCCATGCATTCAAATGACCGAGATTGGTGACTTGCTGCGCATTCGTCAGGTGCAAATCAAGCAGAAATCCAAATCGGCTGAAGTCCTTTTTGATATTGTCATGGCTCGGGTTTCCCTCCTCGAGCGCCAGTCGTGCAGAGAACTGCGCCTGTGCGGCCGGTTGCAGTCCAGCCGGCATCGCGGCGATGCACTTCTGCGAGCATTCGGTGTAAAGATCGCGGCAGAAACCTTGAAAATGGGCGCTGAGGTGCAGCACCAGGCCGCGGAGCATCTCGTCCAGAAAGGCAGGGTTCGGTGGAGCAAATGCCGCGACCGTGGCGCAGTGTGTTTCCACCTCGTTCAAGCGCGGCAGACGATCGCTGCGCCAGTGCGTCAATGCGGCTGAGGGCATGACCGAATCCCATGCTTTCGCCTGTCGCTTTTCACAGCACCTCTCCGCCGCGGCCTTGCTGGATCAACGGGATGTACGTCTCCAAAAACCGGTTCACTGCAGGGTCGGTCAGATCGACGGCCGCCCGACGCTCGCTCGAGAGGTAGGCCGCCATCGTCAGCCGCACGATTTCGACGCCGTAGTCCCAATCGAGCATCGGCGAACGTCCCTCGCGGAACGCGGCCAGGGCATCTTCGTTCTCGTCGGTGTAGCCATAGAGATCGGCCTCGTTGGGCTGCACGGCCATCAGGCCGCGGCTCGATTGCGATTTTTCGAGCGCCGCCTCGGCGTTGGCCACGCCGGCCGCCGCCACGTCGCCAATGAACACCTCCAACGAAGAGCGCAGCGTGCTGGTCTCAAAACCGTAGCCCGCCCCGATGGTCTCCAGCGCCAGCCGCATGCCCTGCTTGTCGAACATCCACGAGACGGAAAACTGGCTCTTCACGTGTTGCCGCGTTTCGGGATTGAGATAGGTCACCATGCCGGTGGCAAAGTCTTCGGCGGGCGTGCGGGCGTAGTCGACGCCGAAGCGGTCGAGCAGCTCTTGTCGCCAGCGCGGCTGGCCCCACTTGAGCAACGCCAGGTCGGCCGAAATCGATTGCGGCTGAAGAAACCGCACCGGCTTGCCAGGGGGAGTCAAGGCGTACCAGCCCACGCCCAGGCAGTGGCAGCCCATGTCGCTCATCACCCCGCCGCCTTGCTGCGTCGGGTCCCAGAACCAGCCGTTGTGCGGGCCCGCGTGCTCCTCGCCCGAGCGGGCCAATAGCGGCGGGCCCATTGCCTCGACCACCGGGCGAAGCTGCTCGCGAGCGGCGGTGACCGACTTCATGTAGATCTGGTTCTCAAAATAAGCGTTGGGGAGGTTCACCTGCCGAATCAGCTCGACTAGCCGCCTGGCCTCGGACAGGTTGCGGCCGAGCGGTTTTTCGCAGATGACGCCTTTCAGGCGGGCGCCCGACTTCACCGCATCGACCAGCTCCTCGATGGTCGCGATCCGCGTGAAGTTGGGGGCGAAGATTGCCACCACATCGACGTGGGGGGCCATTTCTTTCACGCTACGGTAAATCTTGCCTTCGCCCAGCCCCTGCGCGCGCACAAATTGTGCGGTGGCTTCGGGCGGGCGACGCGAGACTAGCCCGGCAACCTCGACCCCGCGCACCTGCCGCAGGGCGCGCAAATGAAACATGGTGATAAATCCGCCGCCCACAATGCCGTAACGCAGGGTTCGCATCGTCAGTTACCGCTGGCTATTGAAGATTGGAGTCGGCCCCAAACCCGGCATACTATCCTGAATTTTCCGACAATTGCAATCTTTGGCGGTTTAGCTAGAATAAAGCCGGCTTTGGCCGGGGTTCCGGGCTTGGCCATCATCCTTTCGTGCATTCGTTCGTATTCTTCGAGCCATCTTCGGGAGTTGCTCATGCGCAAGCGCACTTTTTCGCGGGCGGGGCGTCGGTCGGCTAAGGCAGTTCGGGGATTTACCCTGGTCGAATTGTTGGTGGTCATCGCGGTGATCGGCATCTTAATCGCGCTGCTCTTGCCGGCGGTGCAGGCGGCCCGTGAGGCAGCCCGCCGCACCGAATGCATCAACCATCTGAAACAGCTCGCCATCGCCGGCCAAAACCACCACGATATTTATGGCTATTATCCCAGCGGTGGCTGGGGCTACGACTGGACGGGCGACGGCAACCGCGGCGCCGGCAAATTGCAGCCGGGCGGCTGGACCTTCTCGGTCTTGCCGTTTGTCGAACAACAGCCGCTGTTTCAGACCGGTTTGG
>DATFDL010000141.1:0-2086 GCA_035252155.1 Pirellulales bacterium
CATCAGCGTCACGTGTGTGAGCGAGTCCCACCCCTCGAAATCCTTTCCGCAGGTCTCGGGAGTCAGGGTCAGCGTATCGTCCAGTAGGACGGTACGAAAAATCCCCTCCAGCCGAGCGAAGATCTCGTTCATCACTCTTATTATGCAGCGCTCTGCGCGGGCTGGCAAGCAAGTGCATTCTAACGATTGCGACGAATGCGACGCTTGCACCGACGACGCCCGTGCGCGACGCATTTGGCGCTAGGGCAACATACGATTACGATGAACCAATCCAACGCTTGGGGGTTGATCCATGTCCGATTTGTTTGGCCCGCGGTCAGGGCGGTGCTTTCCGCTCGCCGCGGCCCTGTTTTTCGCGGGGTTGTCGCTGTTCGCCTCGGGCTGCGCGCAAAAGACCGAAGCCAAGCCGCACACGCAAGACCGCAAGCCGCCGCCCACACCCGCCATGGAAGTGCTCGACCGGATGGTCGAAGCCTACCACCAGGCCGACCGCTACCAAGACGACGGCCGGCTGCTCGTGCGATACACCTACGACGGGCAGGAAGTTACGGAAACGAAAGAATTCTCGCTGGCAATCGCCGCGCCCAACCGCATCCGCTTGCGGGCCTACGACGCGCTGGTGGTCTGCGACGGCCAAAACCTGCGCGGCACGATCGACGAATCGCCGGAGGAAGTTTTTAGCATGCCGGCGCCGGACGAGCTGTCGGCCGGTTCGCCCTACCAAGATTCGGTGTTGGGCAAGGCCCTCAATCAGATTGTGGGTTCGGTGCCGGTGACGTTGTTCTTGGACCCCGATCCTTTGCCGTTGCTGTTGGTCAATGCTCACGCGCCGAGGCTCGAACCGTCTCAAAGAATCGGCGACGACGAATGCTACCGCGTGCGGATCGAGCGGCGCGAGGGGGCGTTTGTGTTGTGGATCGACCAGCAAACGCTGGTCCTGCGGCGCGTCGAGTATCCCACCGAGGGATATCGCCGGCTCATCGAACCGTATCCCGGCGTCATCCGCGACATGACGATCACCGCCGAGCTCGAAAACGCCCGGCTCGATCCGCCCATCGACGACTCGACGTTCGAATTCAAGGTGCCGCCCGGCGCGTCGGTGGTCCGGCGGTTCGACGACGTGCGCGTTGGCGCCCGCATTCCCAAGTTCACGCTTCGCACGCTCGACGGACAAACGATCACCCGCGATTCGTTGGAAGGCAAGACCGCCGTGCTCAAATTTTGGCAAAAAGACGACTTGCTGGCGTACTACAACGATCTGTCAACCTTCGCCCAAATTCAGCAGCGTTATGCAAGCGACGATTCGATTGTGTTTCTGGCGGTCACCGCCGATCCCGACGACGTCTCCGACGACGGACTGCAATCCGCACTGGCCAAGGCCGAGCTCACGCTGCCGATCGCCCGTGCGGACTATCGAGTGGCGTTTCGGTCGTTTGGTTTGCAGATCGTGCCGACCACCGTCATTTTGGGCCGCGACGGCACGCTGCAAGAGCGCGTCGTGGGCGTCTACCCCAAGCAGGCCACGGCGCTGGTCAAGAAGATCGACATTCTGCTGGCCGGCGGCGACCTGACGTTGGAGGCCCATGAGGAACCGCCCGAGGAATACTCGTTTTCGGGCTTCGACTGGCAAATCGCTCCCGACCCCGCCGAAGAGCGGCAAGCGGCCATGGCCGCGGCGTTGGACAAGGCCGAGGTCGCCCCTGCCAGCGAGCCGATGCGGCTGCGGCGGAAGCGACTTTGGACCTGCTCTGAACTGCAACAGCCGGGCAACATAATTGTCGTGCCCGACGACGCCGGAGGCGATCGCGTGCTCGTCATCGAGGGATGGCCGAGCGTGGCCGAAATCGGCCCCGGTGGAAAACTGTCGGCCCGGCACAGGCTCAAGCTGCCGCAGCGCGATGACGCCGCGGTCGCGTTTCTGCGAACGGCGACCGACGCCGACGGCAATCGCTACTTCGTCGGCTCGCGGGCCGGCTCGCAGCAGCTTCATTTGTTCGACGATCATTGGAAGCGCCTGCTCAGCTTTCCGGAGTTCGCCGATCATCCGGGCATTTCCGACGCACTGTTGGCCGACCTCGACGGCGAC
>DATFDL010000142.1:0-10260 GCA_035252155.1 Pirellulales bacterium
CGTCGAGTTTTTGACAGGCTTGCAAAAGCTGCCCAAGGAGGCGTACTTCATCTTTGCCGCCGTCAAGATCCGCGGCTGCCACGGCGGACCGGGACGGGCCATCGCATTGTACTAGGTGGATTGTGATGGGGGATTGCACGCGGCATTGACGCGGTGGCTGGGGCAGAGCTTGCGATGCCCCGGCGTATTGCCTGCCGGGGCATCGCAAGATCTGCCCCAGACACCAGGCGCGTAGGAACCAATCAACCGTTACGCGTCGAGAGAGGTTGTAAATAATGAGCTCCGCACAAAACCCGGCAACGCCTGCGGCCGAAACGGGAAACCGCGGCATGCTCGGCGCGTGGCAGACGGGCGAACTGCCGCCCCCGCCGCCCGGCGGATGGCAAACTTGGAAAGCGCTGCTTGGACCCGGCGTGCTCTTGGCCGGGGCGTCGGTCGGATCGGGCGAGTGGCTCTCCGGACCGGCCGTCAGCGCTCAATATGGCGGCCTGCTGCTGTGGGTCGCCACACTAAGCATCATCGCCCAGGTTTTCTGCAACCTGGAGATGATGCGTTACACGCTCTATTGCGGCGAGCCGATTGTGGTCGGCTTCTTTCGCACCTGGCCGGGGCCGCGGCTTTGGACCGTCGCCTATTTGCTGCTCGACTTTGCCGCCATTTGGCCCTTCAACGCCTCGAACGCCGCCGTGCCCTTGGCCGCCGCGCTGTTGGGCCACCTGCCCGGCGGCGAGGCGCCCACAACGCTGCTCGGTCTGGCGATGACGGAACGCGATTTGGTCCAGCTTCTCGGCTATGCGATCTTTCTGACGGCGTTTCTGCCCTTGATCTTTGGCGGCACGATCTATCGCATGCTCGAGCGCGTGATGGCCTTTAAACTGGTCGTTGTGCTCGGCTACCTGGTGTTCGCGGTGGCGCTCACCGCGTCGCGGGCGACGGTCCGCGAAGTCTGCGAAGGGTTCGTCGATTTCGGCGCCGTGCCGCTCCGCGCCGACACGATCGTCGACGGCCGTCATTTCAATCTCTGGCAATCCGACGGCGAACGCGCCTATCGCCTCAAAGGCACCCTCGAAAACGGGCAAGTGCAGGTCACGGGCTTTGTGGTCGAACGCGCCGGAGCGCCGCCCGCCGCTGCGACGAGCGGCGTCGCCGAGGCGGACCTGCCCGCCGTGCGAGCACAAATGCTTCGTCGAGCGGAAGAGCTGGTCGATCCGCGCCGTTTTTATGTCGAGACCCGCGAGGACGACGCCGAGCTTTCACTGAGCGGCGAAATCGATGCCGACCATCGTTGGCGCGCCGACCGATGGGAAGTTGCCGAAGGCGGCCGCCGGCAAGCTTACCATCGGCTGGACGACGTGCCCGAACCGTGGGCCGAGCATTTTCGCGAGCTGGCCGAGCGGCGCGGGCTACGCAAGGTACGGCTGGTCGCGTATGTGGCTGAGCACCGTCAACTGCCGCTTTTAGACTGGGCGATGGTCGCTACGCTGGCGGCGATCGCCGGGGCCGGCGGAATGACCAACACCTTGTTCTCGAACTACACGCGCGACAAGGGCTGGGGCATGGGCGCGCACGTCGGCGCCATTCCCAGCGCCATCGGCGGACGGCAAATCAAGCTGTCGCATGTCGGCATGGTTTTCCGGTTCGACGATCAGAGCCGCCAGCGCTGGCACGGCTGGTTCCGACATATCTTGAAAGACCAATTGGGCATTTGGATGGCCGCCTCGTTCATCGGCATGGCGCTGCCTTGCATGTTGTCGCTCGAGTTCATCCGCAACGCGCCGGTCGCCGGCGACCGCGTGGCCGCGATGGTGGCCGAGGGCATGGCCGATCGTTATCCCTCGCACCGGACGCTGCTCTGGGCGGTAACTCTGTCGGTGGGATTTTTGATTTTAGCGCCCGGCCAAATCGTGTCGGGCGACCAGCTTGCCCGTCGCTGGACGGATATCATTTGGACCAGCAGCCGCTGGGCCAAACACATTCGCGAAGACCACGTGAAGTATGTCTATTACGCCATTCTGGCGGCGTATGGCGCCTGGGGCCTGGTGGCGTTGACCTTGTTCGATCCGATCCAAATCTTGAAACTGGCCGGCGTGCTGATGGATGTGGCCCTCGGTTTCGCGGCTTGGCACACGCTCTATGTCAACGTGGCGCTGCTGCCGCGCGAGTTGCGTCCCAATTGGCTGATGCGCCTCGGCACGTTTGCCTGCGGGGCATTTTTTTGGGCGGTCAGTGTGATCGTGGTGTGGACACTATAAGCCAATGGCGACCGCGCCTCGGATCGGTTTTGACGACCCAAACCGGTAATGTCCCTTAGCGACGTCTGTAGGGAACGCCCTCCGTGGCGTTCCGCGAACTGCGATTCGACGTCGACCCGCCCCCCGGCAGAACACCACGGAGGGCGTTCCCTACAGAGGCCGTCGCCGATTTGGAACGTCGAAACCGATCAGACCTGAAAAGTGTTACTGGCTTTGTTCGTCCTCAGCCTCGCTGGCGCTTCGGGTTAGTGCGCCGGATCCGCGGAGATCAAAATCACCCCGTCGTCGACCGTGTAATGGAGCCGGCCTTTTTCGCCTCCGGCCAGGGCCAATAGCGTTTTCAGCACCGTTCGCAGCCGGACGTTGTGCAGGTCGATTTCCACCGGCTCATCGGCGGCCACGCCCGATCGCACGAGAGATTTCCATTCGACCACAATGTTCGCCCCGGTCGCCTGACGGAGTTCGCCGATCACCTCCTTCAGCGACTTGCCGCTGGAGGAGAACCGCGGCAACACTTTCTCCAACAGCGCGTCGGCGTCGGGCGCTTCCGCGGCCGGCGTACCGATATACCCCTTCAACATCATTGCCACCTTGATCGCCAGGCGAGGATCAAGCTTTTGCCGCTGCTCGTCGGTTTCGACCAGGCCCTGGAACAAGACTTTTCCCTCATGGTCTTTGGCCGTCAGGCGCTTCTGGCCGCTGTCGGCCGTGGTGAGCGTCAGTGAGTGTTCGTCGTCGGACCACTGCAAGACCGCCTTATCGCCCAGCGCGCTGATCACATCGGGGCGGCTCAACAACCGGTTCACGAGCCGTTTGCGCTTGTCGGGCCGGTCGTCGGCGGCAAACTCGGCGGCGTCCTTGGCGGACGGCAAAGCGCCAGTCAAGTCCAGATAGATGCGGCGGACGTATTCTTGGTCGCTCACTTCGTTTCTGCCGACGGTAAACGTGAGCACGTCGTCCAGCGCTGGATTGGCCTGAGCGATGTCAACAAATTTGCCCTGTCCGACGTCGACGTACCGTATCAATCGATCGCCACGCAAGAAGTAAGTTACTTCGCCGCTACCGTCGTCGTCGAAATCGCCCACCACCGCTTTCGGTAGTTGATCGTCTTCATGGGAAGCGACGCCGCGCTCGGCTAGCTTGACTTTGATCTTGAGATGCTTGCCCTCGCGGATCAACGTCAGCGTCACTTCTTCGCCGGGTTTGCGCAGTCGGACGAGCACCGTCAACTGCTCGGAGTTCACGATCAACTGATCGTCGAGCTTTTCAAGGACATCGAACGCTTTCAAACCAGCGGTCGCCGCCGGGCTGTCGGCCTCGACGGAATCGATCATCAAGCACCGCTCCGCGGGCAGCTTGAGTTGTTCGGCCAGCGCCGCGGGCGGCGGCGACGTGGAAATGCCCAGATAGGTGATTGGCGCAGGTTCTTGCGGCGATGCGGTTTTGTCGGGTGCGGCCTGGCAGCGTTGGAGAAATTCAATCGCCCGCAATGCGGCCGAGTCTGCCACACCGACGTCCACGAAACCGCTATCTTGGTCTATAACGACATCGAAGTTCGCAAGGCCGCCATGTGTTGAACCGGTTACTTCCCGTTGGCCGAGTTTCGCCGTCAACGTTTTGCGCTCGTTGGCTCGGATCAGTTCGAGCGAGATCGCGTGTTCCGGCGGATACATTCGCACAAGAACTCCGAATTGCTCTTGATTGATCAAAAGCTGGCCGTCGAGTTTTTCGAGGATGTCGTAGCGACGCAGGTCGACGCGGGCGGCCGGACTGTCGGACTCGACCGTCTCGATCATCAGACCAACGTCTCTGGGCAGCTTCACGTGCTCGCGAACTGCCTGCGGCACCGGCTCGACGCCCACGCCGAGATAGGTCACCTTCTGCTTGGCCTCGGCGTCTCGCGTGCAATGGTCGGCTCGCGTGCATGGCCCCTTGGCGGCGTTCGCCTGCTGGTGGCACTCGGCACAGGATTGCTGCTGCCGAGCGTTTGCAAGTCCAAGCAGCAGGTAGTTGGCTGCCGAAAGGTCGGGGTGCATCAAATCGAGGTCGGCTTGGCCTACCGGCGCTCCATGAGGGTTCGCGGGCACCTGAAAATGGCACGCTACACACCGGCCGTTGGCGAGCCACTTTTTGGCCGCCAACTGGTCGACGAGTCGCTCGGCCACTGAGTCCGCGCTGTTTTTCTGTTCTGCCAAGGCGTCCGGCGACTTTTCAGCGTCTTCCGCCCGGACATTCGCCAGTAACCCGCATAGCGCGACGGCCAGCATGCACGGCGGAATCGCAATCGAGAATCGTTGTCGCAGCATCGGGTTTTCCTCCAAAAAGCAGGCGAATTTACGAAGCAAGTTCAGTTGATCGACAGCGGCAGGAAGACGACTTGTTCGTGGGGCACGATGCGCTCCAAACGTGCGCCGTGCTGCGGGTCGAACCACTCGACTCGCTCCAGCCATTGGCGGCGGATCTTGCGTACCGCTCGACCATCGAGCAGCAGCGTGCCTTCGTCGATCGCCCGGCTGCGCAACGCTCGCGCCACCAGCAGCGGAGACAAGCTGGTGGCGGCAGGCGGCGCAGCAACCGTATCGACGTTGTCGATCGCTTCGGCGTCGGCGACCGCTGGGTGTTGATTCGCATCCGACGCGGCGTGTTCGTCGCCCGCGGGCGGCATGGTTGCTTCGGGTATTTTCGTCGCGGTCTGTCGATTTCGCGGGAGCTGCGAAGTCTCTTTTCCCACGTGGCGACCGACGATCAGCACCAGGCAGGCCGCGGCGGCTACAGCCGACAGCGGTACAAGCCAGCGCCGGCGTGAGCGGCCGGCCGCGACACGGTGGATGCCAGCCGCGTGGCGCTGCCGAAAGTGGCGCGCGGCCCCACCAAGTTGTCCGTCGAGTTGGCGGTGAAGCTCCTCGCGGAGCTGTGCTGCCAGCCGCGGGTCGAGTTCGTCGTCGTCAAGGCTCATATCTCACCTCGTCTGGTAACGGCCGGGGCATCGCCAAGGCTCTGCCCCAGCCACCACGGTGTTAACGTCGTTCGTTATTCTTCCTCAGCCAGCTCACGACGAAGCGCCTGGCGGGCGCGCATCAGTCGCATGTCGACCGCCGCGGGCGCCAAGCCGAGCAACTGGCCGATCTGTTTGCTTGTCAGGCCGTCGTAATATCGCATCACCACCGCGGTCCTCGACAGTTCATCCAAGGTTTCCAGGGCGTCGGCCACCCGTTGATCGGTTTCGCGTTGCTCGATCTGCTCAGCCGGATCGCCGCCGTGGTCGGCGCAAGCGGTCAACGTCGCCGCCTTGCGTGTGCGCAATTCGCGCGTGGCCCGCCGCCGAGCGTCGTGCGCCAAATTGCGCACGATGCCGCACAGCCATGGAGCGAATCGCGCCGGATCGCGCAGTTCCGCGAGCCGCTGCCATGCCCGAACGAACGCCTCTTGCACCACGTCGCCCGCGGCCTCACCGTCGGCCAGCACTCCGTAGGCCACGGCCAGGGCGACCCGCTCGAAATGCGCGATCAACTCGGCAAACGCCTCGGCGTCGCCGCGTTGGGCTTTTCGCACGGTTTCGTCCACCGATCGCATGGCGGGCAGTCCGCGTCGGCCCCGCGGCACGGGCGTGGCAGCCCGCCGGCCGCTCCGGCGGGCACTCGCTTTATAGAATAGACGCTCGACCGCCGGCCAATCTAACAGGTTTTCGCCCATTTTCAGTGGGTCTCGATCGCTGGGTGCCACGGCATCCGACGCGGCGCGTGTGCCATTGGCCGGACGCCTGAACTAAATCGCCGCGGCGGACGCCGTGCGGGGTCGGGCCTATCACGGCCTGGGAAGAGCAGCGCGGCACGGCGTCCGTCGCGGCGACAGGCTGGCGAGCATCGCGTTTGCCACTCGCGCCGCGACGGATGCCGTGGCACCCCCGAGATTCAATGACATCATCCGCGCCGTAAGGCGACTCCCATCGTCGGCTTTCGCTCCGCAGACGAGCGTGCTTTCGCGGAGCGAAAGCCGACAATGGCCCGCCGCTGCTACGCCTGCCACATCATGTTTTCGAATTCCGGCGAGGGCACGGTGGTTTCGATCGCGCCTTCGGCGGGGGCGCGGTCGATGGCCTGCTCGCCTTGCAAAAGCTCGACGTAGAAGTGCACCGGGTCGTCCGTCGTCAGCGCCAGGCTGCGGCAGGGAATTGCCACTTCCAGGTAAACCGAAGCGGCGGCCTCGACGCCCGACTCGCTTACGGCCACGTCGTTGTGATAAAGCTGCACGATCGGCTCTTGCCAATTCGGATGCGAGATCAACAGCTCAAAGCCCGCCGGCTCGAGGAAGACAATGCGCAGCGTTTCGATGTCGGCCAGGCGTTCTCGGGCCGGCCCGCCGCGCGCGTCGAACCGCAGGCAGAGCCGCTCGGCGTCGAAGCCGAAATAGACCGCCGCCAGCCGCCCCTCTTGCACCATCGACATCGTGCCGCGCGAGCCGCTAGGCAGCCAGCGGCCGGCGTTGATCCACTCGAAATACGTGCGGCGCCCGTCCACCGTCACGTTCAACAGGCTGCTGGGCTGCGTGTGTAGGTGCGCCGCCCGCTGCCCTTGGCTGATTGGGCGTGCCAGCTCGCCGGGCGGCGGGTCGCCCAAAATGGCGTAGACGTTTTGCAGATGTTTGCGAAACAGCCGGTCGAACAGGGCGTCCTGGGCGCTGCTGTGCGAATCGCCAAACCACCAGAACCAATCACTGCCTTCCGCAATGTACAACTCAGTCCAGGCCCGTTCGATCTCGACCGGCGGCTTCTGCTTGGCCTGCGTGGCTCGCCTCAAGTGCTCGCGTGTCTGATCGAGCAGGTCCCAGGCGCGATTGCATTCGGGATGCCCGATCCAGATGCCAAAGTTGTGCTGAATCCAGCTTCCCGAAAACAGGCTGTCCAGTTTGTCAGTGGCCGGATGTTTTTCCAGGTAATCGCCCACACGGACCGGCGTGATCTGGGGGTGCGCCACAATGCGGCGATAGAGCGCCCGCAAGAAATCGACGCCGCCGTTGGGGTAATACTCCCAGCAGTTTTCGCCGTCGAGAATGATGCTGACCAGCGTGGGCCGGTGCCCGGCGTTGGCGCCCGTGGCGCCGCCGATCGCCTCGAGCTTGCCGATGAAATCATCGACGGCGTGCTGGGCCTGGTAGCGTTGATAGTGAAAGCCGATCTGGTCGCTCATGGCGTGATCGCGAAAAACGAGCTGCACCTGCTGGCCTTTTTCCTCGGCCCGCCACGGACGATAAAGCATTTCGGGATGGCGTAGAAAACCCTGCCCGTCGCGGGCCACCCAGCCCTGCGTCGAGCACGACAGGATCTCTTCGTCGGTGGCCAGCCAGCGAATGCCGGCGGCGGCCACCGTGGGAATCATCGCCTGACAAACCGAACCTTCCGAGGGCCACATGCCGCGCGGCTTCTCGCCGAACAGCCGCTCGTGAAACGCAACCGCCCGGCGAATCTGCTCGGCGGCGTCCTCAGGGTAGCCGTCGAGGTGCGTGGGAAGCTGCACTTCAGGCATGGCCTGCCGCGCCAGCCGCTTGTCCCACAGCAGCGGCAGAATGGGGTGATAATACGGCGTGGTGGTCAGCTCGACTTGCCCGCGTTCAGCCAGTTCGCGGTGTAGCGGCACGACTTGGCGGAGTAGCTCGAGTTGTTTTTCGAGCAACCATTGCTTTTCCTGCTCGGTCCAGTTGCGTCCCTTGGCGCGGAATTCGGCCAGCTCGCGGTCGAGCTCGAAGGCCAGCGGGTGGATCCAGGTCAAGTTCGACCAGCACTGCAGGTCGAGCACGTCGCGCTTCGTAAACCGCTTGGCGGCCCGCGCGGCCGGGTCGATCGAGAGCCCGCGCTTCTGATAAAGCTCCAGATAGCGCGGATAGGGCCGGATCATCTGGTCGGGATGGACCATGAAGAAGTTGTCGAGCAGGTAATAGATATCTTGCTCAGACAAGCCATCGGCAGGCGCTCGCGAGACGCGCAGGTGGGTGTCTTCGTGGCCGCGCTCGATATAGGCCAGCAATTGATCGAGCAGGCTGGGCACCAGGTTGATGGTGGCGTGAAACTCAGGCGTCTCTTTCAAGAGCATCGCCATGCCCCAATAATCCTTGGTGCCGTGCAGCCGCACCCAGGGCATGGGGTTTTCGCCGCCGACGTCATCGGGATAGTAGGGCTGGTGCTGGTGCCAGAAGAAGGCCAGCGAAAGATCGTGCATCTTGTATCCTCCGTGAGGCGTTACAGCGCATTCAAACCGACTCGCACGGCCATGTTTCGGGCTAGCCCTTTGAAGTCCGCATAACAGGCGTTTACGGCTGCCATGTGTCCGCCCAGGGCGCCGTCGGCCGGCTTAAGAAAAAACATGGGTTTTAGTGCGTCCTGCGCGAGCGGCATCAGGCTGCGATAATTCTTGAGCGTGGCCAGACAATGAGGGTCTTGGGATGTGGCGGGCCGATTGCAGGCTGGCTCCGCGAGGACTTCCGCCGAATACGTGGCGGGAATCCGATCCATCCAACGCTGATAGGCTTTCACCGGGCGATCGAGCCTTACGGCATGTTGCAACACGATGTAGCCGATGGGTGTCATCTCAGCTGGCGGCAGGATCAAATTCTTGTCGTCCGGCCTGCGATTCAGGCGGTCGAGCCACTCGGCGCGCCATTGGCGCAGGGTTGGCCCCAAGTTTTTCAGGCCTTGCAAGGAGAAGAGGTCTGAAGCCAAGGGAACGGCCACGAAATTAGCCGCCAAAATGGCCGATCGGTTGATGGCGCCTAGGTTCGGTCCGACGTCGATGAGCGCGAGGTCAGCGCCGCGCTGCGCACTGGCGAGCTGAACAATCCGAAAAAATGAAGAGACAACGCGGAAAGCGGCCTCATCGCGGTCGAGGCAGGCCGACCACGATGCCGACAACTTCGCCTCGAAGCGCGACAACCCGAGATCCCCAACCAGCAGGCCAATGCGCTCGGCGATCGGCTCGACGTTGGGCTCGGCAATGTCGCCGGTCCCCTTGAGGATGGGACCGACCGCTCCAAGCAGCGTGCTCGCATGATCGCCATCGGGCCAAAGCTCCTCCAAACGATCCTCACGCAGAAACATGGCGCTCAAGTTCGCTTGGGGATCGAGATCAACCGCCACCACGTTGAGTCCCAAGTCGGCGTACATCCAGGCCAAATGATATACCAGCGATGTCTTGCCGACGCCGCCCTTGTTGTTGAAAAACACAATGCTTTTCATGCGATCCTCCGCAATGTCACAAGGACTGCTTGGGAATTGCAATGGATCTGCAAGGGGAGATTCCCGTTTCGCTCGAGTTCCTTGCGCGCCAGCGGGAAGCCAAACCCGAAGCGCTGGACGTAGCCCAGCGATTTCATGACCTCGGCGATCAACGGATTCCGATAATCGGTGACGCCCGGTTGGCCAAAGTTTTGTTCATTGACCTGACCGAACGGTCCGCCGGGACTGAGGATCTCCACTCGGTCGCTAAACCAATAAATTCGAATCGGCGCGTGAGTCGTTTCGTAGTTGCGATGCATGACGGCGTTGCGCGCCAGTTGCTGCAGCGCGACAATTGGGTAATCGGGATGCTTCAGCTCCCGTGGTCCCGCCGCGATGTTCGTCGCAATGGCGATGTTCGCTTCCAAGATGTCGTCGATTCCTCGCAGCAAGTCGGGCAGCGGGCCATCGATTTCTCGTTGGTGCCGGACGACTTCGGTAATCTCGACACCGTCGAACCGCACGAATTGAACGTAGGCGCCTGGAATCCATCGGCGCGGGTCTTTGCCCAGCGCCAAAAGTGCCGCGACGTTCGGTGTGCCATCCGGGCCCAGAAAATGCAACGAGGCAAGTTGCTGAGGAACCGGGCGTTCGTTTTCCGCGAGTACATCGGCCGCGACTGCCGCGGGAAGATAGGCGCGCTCGAAGAGCGTCAGGTCAAGGTCGTCGAGCGCCGCGCCTCGCATCGCTCGTTGATCGAACGGAAGGTTTTCGGCCCGTCGCTTTTCCGCCAGTCGGCGTTCC
>DATFDL010000143.1:0-11710 GCA_035252155.1 Pirellulales bacterium
TGAGTGTGTTGTCGAGCACGCCGCGCTCTTTCAGTCCGTCAACCAGCGTGCCGATGGCAAAGTCGATGCGGTCGATCATCGCCGCGTACACCGACATGATTTCATCGAAGCGGCGCTGCCGGTCGTCGGCGCGCGTCTCCCAGGCGGGCGATTCCGGCGGGCGCGGCGCCAGCGGCCAGCGCCGATCGACCACGCCCAGCTCGATCTGTTTCGCATGCCGCCGCTGGCGCAGATCGTCCCAGCCGGCCAGGTACTTGCCGCGATATTTGTCGATGATCTCCCGCGGCGCCCGCAGCGGAAAGTGGACCGCCCCCTGTGCCAGGTACAGGAAGAAAGGCTTTTTCTGCTCACGTGCCTCGTCGATGAACTTCAAGCCCCACTCGGTAAACAGATCGGTGGAATACCAGTCTTGGCCGAAGACGGGCGAATCCTTGGGCAGCTCCTCGCCGTTGAGGTAGAGCATTTTGGTGCC
This sequence comes from Pirellulales bacterium, assembly GCA_035252155.1. GTDB lineage: Bacteria > Planctomycetota > Planctomycetia > Pirellulales > JAICIG01 > JAICLL01. The sequence goes on from DATFDL010000143.1 coordinate 473, forward strand.
CGGCTTGTCAATCTCCTTGGGAAAATAGACTTCGCCGAAGCGCGAATTGAGCGAGCGATCGAAGCCGCGTTTCCAGGGCACGCAGCCATGTTGTTGGCCGAGGTGCCATTTGCCAGTCATGGCGGTGAAGTAGCCGGCGTCGTGCAGCACCTCGGCGATGGTCACGCACCGCGGCAGCAGCCTGCCATGAATGCCGCGCGAATCCGGCTCGACGCGATTATCGAGCCAGCCCATGCCCGCCTGGTGCGGATACAGCCCCGTCAGCAGCGAGGCCCGTGTCGGGCTGCACCGCGCGGTGTTATAAAACTGCGTGAACCGGACGCCCTCGGCGGCCAGCCGGTCGAGGTTCGGCGTCGGAACTTCGCCGCCGTAGCAGCCAATATCGGAGAACCCCAGATCATCGACTAGCACCACGACGATATTCGGCCGCTGGGCGCCGCCCACCGGCGACAGACCAACGATGCTGGCGAAGAGACACGACAACAGCAAGGTTTTGATTCTCATGAGGGGATGACGGGGTTCCGAAGCACGCGGTTCCATTTTTTTCAAGGAGGAGCTTTTGTTTCAACAAAAAGGCTTCGATTTTATGGCCGCAGGATCATGCGGGCGGCATTCGCACGGTTGGCTTGACGAGCGGATGTTGTTCGTGATGGCCGCCGATGAACACAGCGACCCACTCGGCCAGGCGTCGGCCGAGGAGGCGGCAGGACGCCTGCAATTCTTCGCTGCGTGGTTCGCGGGCAGAAACTGCGCCGTAGTGAAGCGTCGTCAGCTTGCCGGCGTAGTCGGTGACGCCGAACACCAGAAACCCAAAGTTCATGAGCACCGTCAGCAGCGATTGGCAGGCAAGTTCCTGACCGCCGCCCCAGCCGCCGGACGACGAAAAAGCGCAGCCGAGCTTGCCATCGACGTTCATCCAGTGCGGCATCATGGTCTCGTCCCAGAACCGTTTCATTTTCCAAGAGAGAATGCCCATATTCGTCGGGCTGCCCAGCGCCAGGCCATCGCACCAGAGCACATCATCGGCTGTTGCCTCGTCGAGGTGGCGCAGCCGAACCTCGATGTCGGGCACCTCCCGCGCCCCCTCGGCCACCAGGGCCGCCATCTTGGCCGTGTTGCCGCTGAGCGAATCGTACAGAACGAGGACGTTATTCATCATTTCTCGAAATGCCAGCTACCTGAGACGTGAAACAGTGTGCTATGGGGTTTGAGTGGTGTCAAACTACAACTTCGCAACAGGCGCGTTATACTGCCGCCGAAGCTTCAAACCCATAACGGAGGTCTCGCGATGAGCTCACTCGGACGATGGTGCATGGCATTTCTGCTGGCTTTGACGTTGAGCGGGTCGTCTGCACTGGGCGACGAAGCGGTCACGCTCGAAAATGTCAGCGATCCGGGACCCAATCGACTGGACGAGCCGCTGACGGCGGCCTTCTCGCTCGATTCCGCCGTGCGCTTCCTCGATTCGGCGGCCCTGACGTGGCAAAAGGACCGGCAGTGCTTCACCTGCCATACGAACTATGCTTATCTCTATGCTAGGCCGCTGATTAGCAGCAACGCTCCGGCCCACGCCGCGGTGCGACAATTCGCCGAAGAACTGGTCGAAAAACGCTGGGTCGAGAAGGGACCTCGCTGGGACGCCGAAGTGGTGGCCACCGCCGCGGCACTGGCGTTCAACGACGCCGCAACCACGGGCAAGCTTCACCCGGTTACCAAGATCGCGTTGGAGCGCATGTGGACCGTGCAGCGCGCCGATGGCGGTTGGGACTGGCTCAAGTGCGGCTGGCCGCCGATGGAAAACGATGACGACTACGGCGTGGCGCTGGCGGCGTTGGCCGTATCGGTTGCGCCGGATGAATACCGGACCACCGAGGCTGCTCGCGCCGGCATCCAAGGGATCAAAGCTTATCTCAAAAACGATCCGCCGCCCACGCTGCACCACGAGGCGCTGTTGCTGTGGGCGAGCACGTACGGCGAGGAATTCCTCGATTCGCAACAGCGGTCGGCCGTCGTCGCCAAGTTGCGCGAGCTGCAGCGCGACGATGGCGGATGGTCGCTGGCGACCCTCGGCAGTTGGCAGCGGGCCGACAAAACTCCGCAACAGACCGGTAGCGACGGCTACGGCACCGGGTTTGTCGTGTATACGTTGCGCCGAGCCGGCGTCGAGGCCAGTGATCCAGCCATTTCGCGCGGTGTGGCCTGGCTCAAGACCCATCAACGCTTAAGCGGGCGCTGGATCACGCGGTCGCTCAAAGAAGACAGCAAGCACTTCATCTCACACTGCGGAACCGCCTTCGCCGTCATGGCGATTGCCTCGTGCGAACCCGCGGCGGCGACCGATGCGACCTCGTGCTGGCGCGGCAACCGCTGCCCGCTGGCGGCGTGTGGGAAGATCTTTGCTATATGTCCCATGAAACTTCGAGCTACTCGCCGGCGGGGCGAAACAGAATCGCGCCCGTGTAGTCGCTGCCGATTTCCGCGCGTTGCTCAACGAGCGTGAGCAGGTGCGGGCTGCGAACATTCCAGGCGAAGAAGCCGCGAGGCGCGTCGGCGGCATCGGCCGAAAGCAACCGGCCGTCGCGGAATTCATAATGGCCGCTGAAGGTCAAATTGCCCGGCTCCAGGCGGTAGGCGTTCGGCCCTTCGGCGATCAGCTTGATCCGCTGTTCGTAGCCAGCGGGCAGAAACACCCGCCACTCGCCCGCGAGCGACGGCGGGGTACGGCAACTTGTGGCCGCAGTAGCAAGGGATGGCGAACATAGGTTTTGAGCATGCGTCGGGTAGGCGAAAAGCAGCAGAAGCGTGGCAACGACAGCAACAGATGGTCTCATTTTTTCGATCTCCAGGGGAATATAACGGTCGAAAAGCTCGCTTTTTAAGACGAAGGAAGCGCCCCGCATGTTCCACGAGGCAACGGAATGAATTCCGTTTTACGGGGGCATTGACAAGGGAGGCGGGCGGACTAGAATTGTGCGAAACTGACCAGTCAGTCCGCTTTTCACGGAGGCTTTAGAAATGAATGCCGCCGCCCCCGCCCCGCCCGCCGAAAACACCAAAAAACCCCGCCGCGGTGAACGCCGCGAGCAGATTCTGGAGGCCGCCACCCGGCTGTTTGCCAAGTACGGCTACGCCGAGACCGATACGCAACGGCTGGCCGACGACCTGCACGTGGGCAAGGGTACCCTCTACCGGTATTTTGCTAGCAAACGCGAGCTGTTCCTCGCCGCCGCCGACCGCGGCATGCGGCAGCTTTGCCAGTACATCGACGAGCGGATCGCCGACATTCAAGATCCGCTCGAAAAGATTGCCCGAGCAGTTCGAGCCTACCTCGAGTTCTTTGCCAGCCATCCCGAGTTGGCCGAGCTGCTGATTCACGAACGGGCGTTGTTCAAAGATCGCACAAAAGCGACCTATTTTGAGCACCGCGAAGCGAACCGCGAACGCTGGCGGGCCCTCTATCGTGCGTACATCGCCCAAGGGCATATCCGCGACATGCCGGTCGAACGGATTCTCGACGTAGTCGGCGATCTGCTCTATGGCACGATGTTTACCAATTATTTTTCGGGGCGGCAGAAGTCGGTCGAGGCCCAGGCCCAAGACATCTTGGACGTGGTTTTTAATGGCATTGTCAGCGGCGACGCGCGCAGGCGGCTCGCGAAGGAGAAGTGAAGTAGGGTGGGACGAGTGAAACGAGTCGCACCATCAGCATCGAATTGAGCACAGGACTAAATTCAGCAGACGGTGGGACTCGCGTCGCTCGCCCACCCTACGCCCCGCACCAGAAACACCGAAAACCTCTGAACGATGTCAGGCTGGAAAGCCTGACCTACAGATGATGAAAATGCGCATCACGACTCTCTTGTCACTCCTTACCCTCGCGCTGTGCGCGGCGGGCTGCGAGCAACAGGCGCCGGCCATGCCGCAGGCCAAGCCGCCGCAAGTCGAAGTCAGCCTGCCGGTCTATCGCGAAGTCATCGACCATGAAGATTTCACCGGGCAGACCGAGTCGGTGAGGACCATCGACATCCGCGCCCGTGTCACCGGCTATTTGGAAAAGGTGCATTTCAAGCACGGAGCCGAGGTCGAAGAAGGCACGCTGCTCTTCACAATTGTGCCGATCCACTATCAGGCTGAAGTCGATCGCACCGAAGGCGTGGTGGCTCAATGCGAGGCGCGGCTCAAACGCCTGCGGCTTGATCACGCGCGGGCCGAAAAGGTCCTCGCGACGGCCACGATTACCAGGGAACAATACGACCTAGTGTCGGGCGATCTGGCCGAAGCAGAAGCCAATCTGAAGGCCGCCAAGGCCAATCGAAAGATCGCCTACACCAATCTCAACTACTGCACCGTCGAAGCCCCCATCTCCGGGCGCGTCAGCCGGCCTTATATCGATCCGGGTAATATCGTCAAGGCCGACGATACCATCCTCACGCGCATTGTGGCCCAAGACCCGATGTGGGTCTACTTCGATATCGACGAGCGGACGATGCTGAAGCTACGGCGCTTGCGGAAGGACCCATCGGCGACCGAGCCCAACGTGCCGGTATATATGGGGCTGGCCGACGAAACCGACTATCCGCACCGCGGCGAGATCGATTTCCGCGACAATCGGCTCGATCCCGCCACGGGGACGTTACGAGTGCGCGGCGTGTTTTCGAATGCCGACCGGTTGCTTTCGCCGGGCTTGTTCGTGCGGGTGCGCGTTCCGATCGGCGAACCGGTCCTGGCGCTCTTGGTGCCCGAGCCGGCAATCGGCAAAGACCAGGGGCAAAAATTCGTGTACGTGGTCAACAACAAGGACGAAGTGGAATATCGCGCGGTGGAGGTCGGCAAGCTGCACGGCGGGATGCGGGTGATTACCAAGGGGCTTTCGCCCGGCGAGCGCGTGATCGTCAATGGCGTGCAGCGCGCACGGCCGGGAGCGAAGGTCGAGGCGAAGCAGGGGCCGGGGGTCGGCATTCAGGGGCGGGTGGTCGGAGGCCAGGAGCCAGAGGCCGGAGGGCAGAGGTCAGGGACGGAAAAAGAACCAAGTCCGCCAGGAGGAAAGTAATGTCGAATACACTCCAACCCATGCGCCGCCCGTTGAAAGTCAACCGCGAACCCTGGCCCCCGACCTCCGACCTCTGGCCCCTTCCCTGAATCCCGAATCCTGAATCCTGACCCCTGCTCATGGTTTCCCGCTTTTTCATCGATCGACCGATCTTCGCAGCGGTGCTGTCGATCGTCATTACGCTGGCGGGCTTTGTAGCGGTCTGGACCTTGCCGCTGGCGCAGTTTCCGCAGGTCTCGCCGCCCACGGTGCGAGTAACGTGCACCTACCCCGGCGCCAGCGCCAAGGACGTGTCTGAAGCGGTCGCCGCGCCGATCGAAGAGAAGGTCATCGGCGTCGAAGGCATGATGTTCATGTCGTCGGCCTGCACCAACGACGGTGGGTACAACCTCACGGTCACCTTCCATCACGGCATCGACGTGAACATGGCCCAGGTGCTGGTGCAGAACCGCGTGAGCCTGGCCGTGCCGATGCTGCCCGATGTCATCAAGCAGACGGGCGTGACGGTCCGCAAGCAATCGCCCGACATCTTGATGGGCATCGCGCTGATTTCGCCCGATCGCCGTTACGATCAGCTCTATATCAGCAACTACGCCATCTTGCAGGTCAAAGACGAGCTGGCCCGGCTCGACGGTGTAGGCGACGTATTCGTGTTTGGCCAGCGCGATTACAGCATGCGCATTTGGGTCGACCCCGAAAAGCTGGCCGCTCGCGGGCTGACTGCGGCCGACGTGGCCGAAGCCATCCGCGAGCAAAACATGCCGGTGGCCACCGGCGCCATCGGGCAGCAACCCGCCCCCGGCGACCAGGAATTTCAGATCACGCTCAACACGCTGGGCCGGCTGACCGAGGTGGAAGAGTTTGAGCAGATCATTCTCAAGACCTCGTGGGACGGCCGCATCACACGGCTAAAGGACGTGGCCCGCCTCGAGCTTGGGGCGAAGAGCCTCGACGTGAACGTGGCGATCGACGGCCAACCGACGGTCTTTCTGGCCATTTTTCAGATGCCCGACGCCAACGCCCTGGCGACGCACGACCTGGTGATGGCCAAGATGGCCGAATTGGCTGAGTCGTTTCCCGACGGGCTCATTTACGACGTCGGCTTTACCACGGTGCCTTACACCCGCGAGTCGATCAAAGAGGTCTTCATCACGCTGCGCGACGCCATCGTATTGGTGGCCCTGGTGGTGCTGCTCTTTTTGCAAAACTGGCGATCGGCGCTTATCCCATTGGTGGCCGTGCCCGTGGCCATCGTCGGCACGTTCGCGGCGATGGCGGCGTTCGGTTTCAGCTTGAACAACCTGACGCTGTTCGGGCTGGTGCTGGCCATCGGCATCGTGGTTGACGACGCCATCGTGGTGGTCGAGGCGGTCGAGCATCACATCGAGCAAGGGCTGGCGCCGCGTGAAGCCACCATCAAGGCCATGCAGCAGGTCTCGGGGCCGGTGATCGCGGTGGGATTGGTGCTGAGCGCGGTCTTTGTGCCGTGCGCGTTCATCAGCGGCCTGACTGGGCAGTTTTTCAGGCAGTTCGCGATGACGATCGCGGTTTCGACGATCATTTCGGCGTTCAATTCGCTGACGCTCAGCCCGGCGTTGACCGCCGTGCTGCTGCGGCCGCACGACAAGCACGCCGCGCCGCCGCTGCCTTGGTTGGCGTTTCCGTTGATTGGCGGCTGGGCGGGCTGGACATTTTTGGCCGAAACGCTCGCCCCGTGGGCGGCCCGCGGCCTGCACCACATGCCGGCCGGGCTGGTCGCCCGCATCGATGGTCATTCGGCGTGGCTGGGGCCTGCGGCCGGCGCGGTGGTGGGCGCGGCTGGCGGTCTGCTGCTCGGCCGCGGCACGAATTGGCTGCTGAGCAAGTTCTTCCGCCTTTTCAACTTTGGATTTCGTCATGCCACTGGCTTTTACGTCCGCTTGGCCGGCGGCCTGGTACGGATGAGCGTGCTGGTGCTGATCGTCTATGGCGGCCTGCTTGCGCTTACCGGCCGGCTCTTTGTCTCCACGCCCAAGGGATTCATCCCGTCGCAAGACATGGGCTATTTGATGGTCAATGTGCAGTTGCCCGACTCGGCCTCGATGGAGCGCACGCAAGAGGTGATCGACGAGATCGTGAGGATCGCGGTGGCGCATCCGGGCGTCAAGCACTGTTCGGGCATCACCGGGCAATCGTTCGTGCTCAATGCCTTCGGTTCGAACTTCGGCTCGATGTTCGTCAATCTGAAAGATTACCATCTGCGGCGCGACCCCGCGCTGTCGAGCATGCGCGTCTTGATGGACCTGCAAGCCGAGTTCAACAAGCATATCGAAGGCGCGACGATCATGCTCTTTCCGCCGCCGCCCATTCGCGGCGTGGGCCGGGCGGGTGGCTTTATGCTGATGGTCGAAGACCGCGGCGACGCCGGACCCGTGGCCTTGCAAGAAGAGACCGACAGCCTGGCCCGGGCGGCCGGCGAGGCGCCCGGCATCGACCGGCCGATCACGTCGTTTCGAGCCAACGTGCCGCAATACCGCATTCAGCCCGATCCGCGGCAGTGCATGACGCGGCACGTCTCGCTGCAAGACTTTGCCGATACTTTGCGAATCTATCAGGGTTCGTTGTATGTCAACGACTTCAATCGCTTCGGCCGCACCTGGCAGGTCATCGTGCAGGCCGATTCCAAGTTTCGCGATTCGCCGGAGTATCTGTCGCGACTGAAAGTGCGCAACAGCGACGGGGTGATGGTGCCCGTTGGTTCGCTGGCCAGCATTCAAGAGGTGAACGGGCCGCTGGTGCTCACGCGGTACAACAAATATCCGGCCGCCTCGATCAATGGCATGGCGAAGCCCGGCGTCAGCTCGAACGACGCGATGGAGATCATGGATCGGTTGGCCGAGCAACACCTGCCTGCCAACATGACCTATGAATGGACCGACATGTCGTACCTGGAGCTGCTGGCCGGCAACACGGCCACGGTGATCTTCGGCTTCGCCGTGGTGATGGTGTTCTTGGTGTTGGCCGCCCAGTACGAAAGCTGGTCGCTGCCGCTGGCGGTCATTCTGGTAGTGCCGATGTGCCTGCTCAGCGCGCTGGTGGGCGTACGCTTCTTTCATCAAGACGTGAACATCTTCACGCGGGTGGGGTTTGTGGTGCTGGTGGGACTGGCGAGCAAGAATGCGATTTTGATTGTCGAGTTCGCCAAGCAGCAGCGGCTGGCCGGCGTGCCCCGGCGCGAGGCCACGCTCGCGGCCTGCCGGCTGCGGCTGCGGCCCATCATCATGACGTCGTTCGCCTTTATTCTGGGCGTGGTGCCTTTGATCGTCTCGCACGGCGCCGGCGCAGAAATGCGGCAGGCACTGGGTGTGGCCGTGTTCAGCGGCATGTTGGGCGTGACGCTGTTTGGACTTGTCCTGACGCCGGTCTTCTTTTTCACGATCGACTGGTGGGGCGAATCGCGCCTGTTCGGCGCGCCCTGGCTGCGCAAGCTCAGCGATTTCGCGCTCGCCGGGCTGAGCTTGCGACCGGCGCGGCAGTTGAGTCGGCTGGCGTGGCAAACCGCGATGGCGGCCCGAGCACGACTGCCCAAACGCGGCAAGGCCGGCAAGCCCACCGAAACATTCCCGCTGGCACCCGAAGAGACAATTATCGTTCAAGAAACCGTGCAGATGCCCGGCGTCGTGCACGAGACGCACGGCCGGCGCATCGCGCTCCGTGAGAAACTAGTACGTCGCTCCGAAGTAACCGGAAGGCAAAAAGATTGAGGGCAAGAATATGAGGTAGTAGTGAGTGAAGTCAGTCAGTCAAGCGTGAGTTGAGGGTGAGAATTGATGACTGGAACGCACATGTGGGTGCCAGGGCATCCGCCGCGACGCGATTGGTTGAACCGACGTGCGAATCAAATCGCCGCGGCGGACGCCGTGCGAAGTCGGGCCGAAGAGCAGATCCGCACGGCGTCCGTCGCAGCGAACCGCGCTTTTTGCGTAGGACGATGTGACTCCCGCTGCGACGGATGCCGTGGCACCCTGGCACAGTCGTCCATTCCTCTATCCATGACTGACTGAGCACTAGTTCGTCGCCACTTCCCGAATCATTTTTTTGCCCTCCATTTTTTTGCCTTCCTCCCTGAATCCCGAATCCTGAATCCCGACCCCTCCCTTGTTCTCCCGCTTCTTCATCAATCGGCCGATTTTCGCCGCGGTGCTGTCGATCATGGTTACGCTCGCCGGCGGCGTGGCGCTGTTCACGCTGCCGATCGCGCAGTATCCCGACATCACGCCGCCCACCGTCGAGGTGTCGGCCGTCTATCCCGGCGCCAACGCCCAGGTGGTGGCCGACGTCGTCGCTTCGCCTATCGAGCAAGAGGTCAATGGCGTCGAAAAGATGCTCTATATGTCGTCGCAATGCACCAACGACGGCAACTACACGCTCACCGTGACCTTCAAGCACGGCGTCGATCTGAATATGGCCCAGGTGCTGGTGCAAAACCGCGTGGCGCTGGCCCAGCCCCGGTTGCCCAGCCTGGTGCAGCGCCGAGGCGTGGTGGTGAAAAAGAAGTCGCCCAGCGTGATGATGATCGTCAATCTGTTTTCGACCGACGAAAACCGCAAAAACCTTTATCTGAGCAACTACGCCACCATTCAGCTCAAGGATGAGCTGTCGCGGTTGGCCGGCGTGGGCGACATCACGTACATCGGCCAGCGCGATTACAGCATGCGTGTCTGGCTCGATCCGGAGAAGATGGCCTATCGCGGCCTGACCACCGCCGACGTGGTGCGGACCATCGAGCAGCAAAATACGCAGGTGGCCGCCGGGCAAATCGGGCAGCCGCCCATCGCCAATGGCCAGGCTTTTCAGTTCACCATGAGCACCATGGGCCGGCTGGTCGAGGTTCACGAATTTGCCGACATGATTTTGAAGACCGACGCCGACGGCCGCTTTGTCCGCCTGCGCGACGTGGCCGAGGTCGAGTTGGGGGCGTTGGTCTACAACCAGACCTGCACGCTCGACGGGCAGCCCTCCGTGGGGCTTTCGATCTATCAGTTGCCCGGCTCGAACGCGCTCGACGTGGCGCGGTCCGTGCGAGAAAAGATGGAAGATCTCCGAGGACACTTCCCCGAAGGCGTCGATTACGCCATCGTTTACGACACCACGCCGTTTATCGAAGAATCGATCAACGAAGTCTTCAAAACGCTGCGCGACGCGGTGGTGCTGGTGGCCATCGTGGTGCTGCTCTTCTTGCAGAATTGGCGGTCGGCCATCATCCCGCTAGTGGCCGTGCCGGTGGCCGTGATCGGCACCTTCGCCGTGATGGCCGCGATGGGTTTTAGTTTGAATAATCTCACGCTCTTCGGGCTGGTGCTGGCCATCGGCATCGTGGTCGACGACGCCATCGTGGTGGTCGAGGCGGTCGAGCATCACATCGAGCACGGCCTTTCGCCGCGCGAGGCCACCCTACTGGCCATGGAGCAAGTCTCCGGGCCGGTGATCGCCGTGGGCCTGGTGCTCAGCGCGGTGTTCATTCCCTGCGCGTTCATCAGCGGCATCACGGGGCAGTTCTTCCGGCAATTCGCGTTGACCATCGCGGTGTCGACGATCATCTCGGCCTTCAATTCGTTGACGCTCAGCCCGGCCCTGACAGCCTTGCTGCTGCGGCCGCGCGACAAAGGCGCGGCGCCGCCTTTGCCGGGGCTGACATTTCCGATCGTGGGCGGTTGGCTTGGCTGGAAGTTTTTGACGCCTTGGCTTGGCGCGGCCATCGGACGATTCTCGCCCGCGGCATCGAACTGGTTGATTGGAGCGGGCGGCTGGGCGATGCCCGCGATCGCGGCCGTGCTGGCCGCCGGCGCAGGATGGTTGGTGGGCAGCTGGTTGAACCGCATCTTGGGCTTCACGTTTCGCACATTTAACCGCGGCTTCGATCACGCCACCGGCATTTACACCCGCGTGGTCGGCGGGCTGCTGCGCGTGAGCGTGCTGGTGCTGGTGGTCTACGGCGGCCTGGTGGCGCTGACTTACCACAGCTTCGTCATCACGCCCAAGGGCTTCATTCCCTCGCAAGACAAGGGCTATCTGCTGGTCAACGTGCAGTTGCCTGACTCGGCTTCGCTGGAGCGGACGCAGCGCACGATGCAGAAGATCGAAAAGACCGCGGCCAAATGGCCCGGCGTCAGCCACACGGTGGCAATCGCGGGACAGTCGATTCTTCT
>DATFDL010000144.1:0-8219 GCA_035252155.1 Pirellulales bacterium
ACCGGCCACGACTTGGCGCCTGTCGAGGTGCCCCAAGAGTTCCTCAAGCCCGCCGACAGCCCACGCGACCCGCGCGAAGGCAAACCGGCTACCGTGTTTCGCTACGACCTGATGTGGGAGTTTGTGTCGGCCATCTGCGAGGCACGCCCGGCGGTGCCCAGCTTTCTGGATGGTCTGAACGCTCAGCGCATCGCCGACGCCGTGCTGCGGTCGCACCGAGAAAGGCGCTGGATCGATATCGGGGATTGAATGAGCACTGATCTGATCGACCAGAACCGAAGCGCGCCGCTGCGGCGTTTGACGGGCGTGCAAGTGGTCGCCACCGGCAGCTACGTGCCCGACGTCGTGGTGACCAACGAAGACCTGCACGCGCGGCTGGGCTTCGACCCGGCGTGGGTGCAGCAGCGCACCGGCATTCGCGAGCGGCGGAACGCCCCGCCCGAAATGGCGACCAGCGACCTGGCGGTGATCGCGGCCGAGCGATGCTTGCAACGGGCCGGCGTCGCGCCGGCCGATGTCGACCTGGTGCTGGTGGGCACGTTCACGCCCGACATGGCATTTCCGGCCACGGCCTGCCTGGTACAAGACCGGCTGGGCATTCGCGCCCCGGCGGTCGACCTGCAGGCGGCCTGCGCGGGCTTTATGTACGCGCTGGTGACGGGCGCCCAGTTTGTCGCCACCGGTTGCAGCAAGCTGGCGCTGGTGATCGGCGCCGACTGCAACTCGCGCATTCTCAATCCCAAAGATCAGGGCACCTATCCGCTCTTCGGCGACGGGGCGGGCGCGGTGCTGTTGGCCGCCGGCAGTCCCGAACAAGGGCTGGTTTCGTACACGCTGGGTTCCGACGGTTCGGGCGGCGACCTGCTCAACCGGCCGATGGGCGGCTCGCGTCTGCCCATCCAGTGCGAGCTGCTGGAAAAAGGGCTGCAATACATGCAGATGGACGGGCGGGTCGTGTTCAAATGGGCGGTGCGGCTGCTCGACGAATCCATTACCGCGGTTTTGCAAGCAGCCGAGCTGACGCCGGCGGAGATCGATCTGGTCATTCTGCACCAGGCGAACATCCGCATCATCTACGCCGCCACCGACGTGCTGCGGATCGACCGCAAAAAGGTGTTCGTCAATCTCGACCGCTACGGCAACACTTCGGGCGGCAGCATTCCCTTGGCGCTCGACGAAGCCGTCGAGCAGGGACGCGTGAAACGGGGCGATCGCCTGCTGCTCAGCGGCTTTGGCGCGGGGCTATCGTGGGGCACGGCGGTCTGGCGGTGGTAGGGCGGCTGTCACCTCGCGGGTCACGTTGCCTGCATTCCTTTTTCGACGGCCCTGATTGTGGATGCGCCACGATTGATGTAGGATGATCGGCGCAATCCGCCAGGCTTTCGGATTGCACGACATGATTGAGACCCGCGATGGTGTCCCACGAGGCTTCGCCGGGAGGAGGCCACCTGTGCGCTAACTCTCGTCTCGCAGGCGTAGGCCACGAAAAGCCGTCTCATGCCGAGGCGATAGGCGATATGAAAGCGCACCTTCAGCGACGGGGCGCCGGCTATTTCGCTGCCGTGGCGGCGACCGCCGTCGCGGTGTTCTTTCGCTGGCTTCTCGATCCGGTGGCGGGCGACTTCCTGCCGTTGGCCACCCTTTACGGGGCTGTGGCATTCGCCGTCTGGCTAGGTGGCTATCGTCCCGCTCTGTTGGCGTGCGTGGCTGGGTACCTCGCCTGCGACTTCCTATTCATACAACCCCGCGGCAGATTTGGCTTCGCCGATCCGCACGACGTGCTCGGCCTTTTGCTCTACGTTGGTTCGTGCCTGATCGTTATCGTCTTGGGAGAAGCCATGCTCAGGGCCCAACGTCGGGCGGAAGAGCTGGCAGCGGCGCAACACCAAAACGAACAACTGCTGGCGGCAATTTTTGAACAGTCGCCTGTCGGCATCGGATTGATGGACGCCGATGGCCGCTGGCGGATGTGCAACGCGATCATGCGCCGCTTCATCCCCGATCAAGTACCGTCGCGAGACGAAGACGCGATCGGCCGCTGGCGCGCGCTGAAAGAAGATGGCAGCCCGCTGGAGCCGGAGAACTGGCCCGCCGCCCGCGCCCTGCGAGGCGAGCTGGCAAGTCCCGGCACCGAATTTGTCCATACAACCGTAGACGGGTGCGAAACGTGGGTGCGGCTCGCCGCCACGCCGTTTCGCAATGCGCAGGGGGCTGTGGCGGGCGCCGTCGCTGTGGCCCAGGACGTCACCGAACAGCGACGCGCGAAGGCGGCGATCGAGGCCGCTCGGCAGCAGCTTCAAATCGTCACCGACAGCATGTCGGCGCCGGTCACGCGCTGCAGCCGAGACCTTCGCTATTTGTGGGCCAGCAAGGCCTACGCCGAGTGGCTCGGGCGCTCGCCCGACGAAATCATCGGCCGCCCGATCGTCGATGTGCTGGGCCCGGAAGCGTTCGCGCAGCTTCGCCCTCACTTCGAGCAGGTGCTGGCGGGTGCGAAGGCGGCGTACGAAGACACCGTCGAGTACCGAGGTCTTGGGCCGCGACGCATCAATGCCATCTACACGCCGACGCTCGACGCGACGGGCATCCCAGACGGCTGGGTGGCCCTGGTGCTCGACGTCACCGAGCAGAGAAGACTGGAGCTGGCGCTCAAGGAAGCCGATCAACGCAAAGACGAGTTCCTGGCGACGTTGGCCCACGAGCTGCGAAATCCGCTTGCCCCGCTGCGCTTCGCGCTGGAGCTACTCATCCAGGCCGAGGGCAATACTGCCTTGATCGAAGACGCGCGGAGCGTGATGGAACGGCAAGTCGGGCACCTGGTCCGGCTGGTCGACGATCTGCTCGACGTCAGCCGCATTACCCAAGGAAAACTATACCTTCGCAAAGAACTGGTGAAGCTGGCCGATGTCTTGAGCACCGCCACCGAGACGGCCCGCCCGCTGGTGGAAGCGTCGCATCACCAATTGAGCGTCGTCCTGCCGCCGGACCCCATTTATGTCCAGGCCGATTCCATCCGATTGGCGCAAACGTTTGTAAACCTGCTCAACAACGCGGCCAAGTACACCGAGAAAGGCGGCCATATCTGGCTGACCGCTGAACCGCGAAATGGCGAAGTGATGGTCTCGGTGCGCGACACGGGCATTGGCATCGCCGCCGAACATTTGCAAAGCATTTTTCGAATGTTCTCGCAGTTGAGTCCCGCGTCGGAGCGCGCCCAGGGCGGCCTGGGCATCGGCCTTTCGCTGGCGAAGGGACTGGTTGAACTGCACGGTGGAACGATCGAGGCCAGCAGCGAAGGGCTGGGCCAAGGAAGTAAGTTCACCGTACATCTGCCTGTCGTCCCTGGACCGAGATACGAGTTGCCCCCGGCCGAAGCCCCTGGCGACGAAGTGCACGAGCAGAGTTGCCGCGTGCTGGTGGTAGACGATCTTCCCGACGCGGCAGACTGCCTGGCAAAATTGCTGCGCGCGATGGGCCACGAAACATTCACCGCTTATGATGGCTTGGAAGCGGTCGAGGTCGGGGCGGCGTTCAAGCCCGACTTGATCCTGATGGACCTCGGAATGCCGAACTTGAATGGTTTTGATGCTTGTCGCCGGATTCGAGAGCAGCCGTGGGGCAAGGAGATCGTCATCGCCGCCGTCACCGGATGGGGACAGGAAGAAGACCGGCGGCGAACCTTCGAGGCCGGATTCGATCATCACTTCACCAAGCCGTTAGCGGTGGCAGATCTGGAGAGTCTGCTGTCGCGGGTTGTGCCAGAGCCTCTCCCACGCTAAGAAATCTTCTCGACCACAAGCCGGCAAAAGCTTCGCTGACGTTCATACCTGGGCCGGGGCGTCCGCGGAGCGGACGAAAAACAACTTCGACATACAGATTCCTCTCTCTCCGGGAGAGGTTAGGTGAGGGCAGACAGAACTGGCGGAGTTGTTTTTCGTCCGCTCCAGTGGCCGCCGGCCGCCCCATTACAACCCCGCGAAATGACACCAATCCGGAAAACGAAATCGCTTCCACGTCGCAGCCAGGTACGAACCGCTGACACCTGGGACCTGTCGAGTTTGTTTGCCGACGACCAGGCGTGGGAAACGGCCTTCAAAAAATGGGAGCGGCGGATCGGCGGTTTTGCGAAGTATCGCGGACGTCTGGCCGAATCGCCCGCGACGCTGGCCGCCTGCCTGAAGTTTGAAACTGATTTCGAGCGGGCCGGCGAGCGGCTGGGCGTGTACGCCTATCTCAAATCGGCTGAAGACACCGCCAACAGCGACTATCAGCGGATGCTGGGCCGGCACCGCAACGCCGCCAGCCGAGCGGCCCAGGAAGCGAGCTTCATCCATCCCGAAATCCTGGCGATTCCACCGGCCAAAATCAAAAAGTTTCTGGCCTCAAAAGAATTGGCCGCTTATCGCCTGCGGCTCGAACGGCTGCTGCGGCATCGGCCCCATACACTCAGCGACCGCGAAGAAAAACTGCTGGCCATGCAGAGCGAAATGGCCGCGGCCGCCGGGCAGGTCTTTCGGCAACTGAACAATGCCGACCTGAAATTCGGCTTTGTCGAAAATGAACGCGGCGAACGAGTCGAGCTAAGCCATTCGTCGTTTTCCGCGCTGTTGCACTCACCCGATCGCGACGTGCGGCGGCGAGCCTTTGAACAGTATTATATGCAGTTCCGCGGCCACGAGAACACGTTGGCGGCCACGCTGGGCGGCTCGATCCAGCGCGATGTGTATTACGCTCGTGCTCGGAATTTCGACAGCTCGCTCGAAGCGGCGCTCTTTCCCGATAACGTGCCGGCGGCGGTCTACGACAATCTGATCGCCTCGGTGCATCGCCATTTGCCGGCGCTCTATCGCTATTACGATCTGCGGCGGCGGAAGATGAAGCTGCGGCAGATCCACCATTACGATACCTACGTGCCGATTCTCAGCGACCTGGAAAAGCGGCATTCCTGGAACGAGGCCTGCCGAGTGGTGGTTGAGTCGCTGGCGCCGCTGGGGGCGGAGTATTGCCGCGTGCTCGAAGCCGGCCTGTTGGGCCGCTGGTGCGATCGCTACGAGAACCAGGGGAAGCAAAGCGGCGCGTTCAGCTCTGGCTCGTTCGACGGCGATCCTTACATCTTGATGAACTACCAGCCCGACGTGCTCGACCACGTCTTCACGCTGGCCCACGAAGCCGGGCATTCGATGCACTCGTACTATTCCGCCCGCAGCCAGCCGTACCAGTATTACGATTACACCATTTTCGTGGCCGAGGTCGCCAGCACCTTTAACGAGCAATTGTTGAGCAAGCACCTGATGTCGCGGGCCGGCGACGACCGCGAGCGGGCCTACCTGATCAACCGCGAGATCGACGCCATCCGCGGCACGATCTTGCGGCAGACGATGTTCGCCGAGTTCGAGAAGGTCACGCACGAGTTGTGCGAACGGAACGAGCCGCTCACCGTCGAGCGCTTCAAAACGGTGTATCGAGAGTTGCTCGAACGTTACTTCGGCCCCGACTTCACGCTTGATGACGAGCTGTCGCTGGAGTGCTTTCGCATTCCGCACTTCTATCGGGCGTTTTACGTCTACAAATATGCCACCGGGCTCTCGGCCGCGATTGCCTTGGCCGAGCGCGTCACCTCGGGCGGCAAGGCGGAGCTGAACGATTATCTGGGCTTTTTACGGGGCGGCTGCTCGCAAGACCCGCTCGATCTCTTGCGCGGGGCCGGCGTCGATATGGAGCAGCCACAGGCCGTCGACACCGCCCTGGCCCATTTCAGCCGGCTGGTCGATGAGCTTGAGGCGCTCTTGTAGAACGAAATTCATTCCGTTCCCCAAGATCGCCGCCCCGGTTGAAAGCCACCTTACCGTCTGCAATACTTCTATCATGTCTGTACAATCGCACCGAACCCCAGACGAGGTAGCTCGGCTTGGGAGCGAAATGTTCGACCGTCGAGTGCGCCCCGCGCTTCGGCCTGAGGACGACGGCAAGTTTGTCGCCGTTGATGTCGCGACTGGCGATTTTGAGCTCGATCACGATGATTACTCAGCCGTGACAAGATTGCGGAGTCGCTGTCCGTCGGCAGAGATTTGGCTGGGACGAGTGGGGCAACCCGCCGCGTATCGGATGAGGCGAGTCTGATGATCCACGGCGCGGTGAACGCCCGGTTTGAGGCGATCGTGCCGGTCCGACTCCGTGGCCCCGCGGGAACGGAACTTTCAGTGGACGCTATAGTCGATACGGGCTTCACGGCGTCGTTGACATTGCCCGATACGGCTATCGCAGTTTTGGGCTTGCAGAGGCAATCGCGAGGCGGAGCTGTGTTGGCGGACGGATCTGTTCGCCAGTTCGATATTTATACGGCTGAAGTGAGTTGGGCCGGGGCATGGCGGCCGGTACTTGTGTCTGGGGTGGGCGACGAAGTACTCCTCGGCATGAGGCTGCTCGGCGGGCACAAATTGGCGATGGCAGTGATGAACGGCGGACTGGTCGAGATCGCCCCACTGCCTTAACATCACCGATCCCCTCATGCTCCTTCTCGCGGCGGGTTGTCATCCTTGTCGGTTCTTCGCGCGCCATGGCTGCGCCAACTAGCTGAGACGCGAGTTCGCCATCGTCGGCAAGCTGCCAGCCCGGCGTTGCGCCGGCCTAAAACCCGCCTGGGACGGCGGCGGCTAAGGCGTTATAATCGACGTGTACGGCAAGTCGATTCCCCATGAAGAAAAGTCAGCGAACGAACGCAGGGAGGCACAGGTTGGTTAGCGCCAAGACGGCCAGCGGGGCGAAGGAAGCACTCGAACCAGAACTCTCCGTGAACGACGATGCCGCGTCTGGCAACGGATCGGCCAACGGGCACGCCGGCAACGGCTCCGCGAATGGCGCCGTCGCCGAGCCGGCAGTTGCACGCAACGGCCATGCGGCGTCGGGCCGGCGGCGGCGGGCGACGGCCGAGTCGATGGCCGCCAGCCAACGCGATATTTCGGTCAGCGAGTTCTTCGCCAAAAACCGGCACCTGCTCGGCTTCGACAATCCGCGCAAGGCCCTGCTGACCACCATCAAGGAAGCCGTCGACAACTCGCTCGACGCCTGCGAAGAGGCCGGCATTCTGCCCGAAGTCTGGGTGCATATCGAGATCACCGCCCCGAACCGCTTCAAGGTGGGCGTGCAAGACAATGGGCCGGGCATTTTGAAGACACAGATTCCGAACATCTTCGGCAAGCTGCTCTACGGCTCGAAGTTCCACCGGCTGCGGATGAGCCGCGGCCAGCAGGGCATCGGCATCAGCGCCGCCGGCATGTATGGCGTGCTCACCACCGGCAAGCCGGTGAAGATCATTTCAAAAGTTTCTCCGCGCAAGCCGGCCCACTATTACGAAATTCAGATCGACACCAAGAAGAACAAGCCCGAGATCCTCAACGGCAAGGGCGAGGGCGTCGATATTCCGCCGGGCGAGGCGGGCCGCCGGGTGATCGAAAAGCACGGCATCGAGTGGATCGAGCAAGACCACGGCACGCGCGTGACCATCGAGCTCGAGGCCCGTTACACGCGCGGCCGCGGCAGCGTCGATGAATACCTCGAACAGACGGCCATCGCCAATCCGCACGTCACGCTGCACTACGTCGATCCCGACGGCAACGAGACCGTCTACGAACGTTCGGCCACGACGCTGCCGCCCGAACCGAAAGAGATCAAGCCGCATCCCTATGGCGTCGAGCTGGGCCGGCTGATGACGATGCTCAAAGACACGAAGCCAACCACGCTGTCGCAGTTTTTGACGTCGAGCTTTTCGCGCGTCAGCCCGGCGGTGGCCCGCAAGATTTGCGAGACGGCCAAAGTGAGCGTGCGGGCCTCGACCACCAAGATCGGCCGGCACGAAGCCGACTCGCTCTATCAGGCGATTCAGCAGACCAAGATCGGTTCGCCGGCCACCGATTGTCTGGCGCCGATCGGCGAAGAGCTCTTGTTAAAGGGATTGCACAAAGTCGTGCCCGGCGAGTTTTACGTGGCGGCCACGCGTCCGCCGGCCGTCTATCGCGGCAATCCCTTTGTGGTCGAGGCGGCCCTGGCTTACGGCGGCACGAGCACGGCCCAAAAGGTGTCGCTCGAAGCGCTCACCGAACTGCTGGCCGAGAGCGACGCCCGTTCGCTGCGGCAGTTTTTGATTAGCACCTTCAACGGCGTCGGGCCTGAGGCGGCCGAAAAGATTTTGACCGAGGCCGACCTGGGGCAGCGCGTCACCC
>DATFDL010000145.1:0-16925 GCA_035252155.1 Pirellulales bacterium
CGATGCCCTAGCCGCCGCGGCACATGCCCGGGAAATCGATTGTGACGAGCTTACGGCTTTCGCCGATCTCGACACGCCCGACGATTATGAGCGGCTGAGGAGGGGCTAGGGACTCGGGGCGAGGGGCTCGGGTTTTTGTGCCAGCGGTTTTCCGTCGTCCCCTTGCTCCTGGTCCCCAGCCCCGAGTCTCTAGCCCCCTTGGCGTTGCATCTCAAATTCGCCCTGGAAAAACGGCTTTTCGACCTGCCCTTTGAGCTATTTTTTCACAGCGGTCCGCGGCTACCACAAGGTAGCCCCGGCCCTCGTGGCCGGTGTATCAGCTAACGAACGATGGAAACTGCCCGGCACAAGGCCGGGAGCTACCGCGCACGAGGTAGCTCCGGCCCTCGTGGCCGGTGTATCAGCTTAAGAACGATCGAAACTGCCCGGCACAAGGCCGGGAGCTACCGAATGCTACGAGTGCCAGTCCACAAGATCGAGCCGGGCATGGTGCTGGCTAGGCCCATTGCCTCGCCCAGCGACCCGCGGCGCTATCTCTTGCAGCGCGACCGCGAGGTGCCGCTCGATCTGGTTCCCCGGCTGCTCGAACTGGGCGTTTACGAAGTTTGGGTCCGCTGCCGCAGCCTGGAATTTGTCGAAGGGCTGATCGACGAAGGACTGAGCGAGCAACAGCGTGAGGTCTACATCCACGTCCGCCGCAACTTCGAGGCGATGCTCAGCGGCCAGGCCGCCGAGCTCGACATCGGCCGCTTTCAGGCCGCCATCGGCGACCTCTTCTCGTTTCTCAAGGGCCAACGCGGCGGCAACGTGATGCTCGAAAAGCTCGACGCTTTCGACAACTATTTGATGTCGCATTCGACCAACGTTTGCTATCTCTCGCTGCTGCTGGGCATGAAGCTGGAGCGATACCTGATCGCCGAACGCTTGTGGAAGACCGCCCGCGAAGCCAAAGATCTGCAATTGCTCGGGTTGGGTTCGCTGCTGCACGACGTGGGCAAGATGCGGATCCCCAGCGAGATCTTGCACAAGCCCGGCCGGCTGACCGACCACGAGATGACCGTGATGCGGCAGCACCCGCGGCTGGGCTTCGAGATGCTCCGCGGCCAGGCGCCGTCGGCGGCCGGACAGGTGGTGCTCAACCATCACCAGCGGTACGACGGCCAGGGTTATCCCGAGCGGGTCGACGCCCGGACCGGCGAAAAAATGCCGCCGCTGGCCGGCAAGCAGATACCCGTCTTCGCGCGGATCGCCACCATCGCCGACATGTACGATGCGGCCACCACCAAGCGTTGCTATTGCGACGCCAAGCTGCCGGTGCAGGCCCTCTACGAACTGCGCACGCTTTGCCACGGGGCGTTCGACCCCATCATCGAACGGGCGTTTTACGAGATCATTCCGCCGTTTCCGATCGGGCAGGTCGTCACGCTCAGCGACGGGGCCGAGGCGGCGGTGGTCGATTTCAACCCCCGGCGTCCCTTCCGGCCCAAGGTGCAAAGTTTGCGTTCGCCCACGGGCGAGCGCTTCGCCGATCCTTCGCTGCGCGAGATCGACCTGGGGCTCTACCCCGACCTGGAGATTGCCCGCGTCGGCGAGATCGAGGTGCGGCAGTTTCAACGCCTTTCCGAAGCGGTCGTCGCCGCGCCGCTGGCGACCCTCGAGATCGACGCCCACGCGATGCCGCTGGAGATGCATTGAGGCCACGAGGCGCTCGGCCAGCGCAATCGTAAAAGCCGTTCTGCGTCCCAGGGAAACATCGACGGCACGGTAGCACAAAGTCATGGCGGTCGCCAGATGATCCAGCAGAGCGCCACCGAAGCCTCGAGCACGCATCTCACGGTTCGTCGTCGACTCGGAGCAAGTCGTGGAACGTATCGTCATCAATGATCCCGTGGGCCCGGCGGATTTCCTCGGTGATCCGCGCGGCGCGATCATGGGCGCGCCCCGCAACCTGAGGATCGAGTGCCTGGCTCTCGAAGGCATGCCGAAGAACCGCCTCCGCATCCGCTTGCTTTTGGAGATCCGCGTCGTTGGTCTTCGTCTCAGTGCTCATGCCTATAGTATAGCAAACCAAGCGAAACGATGAGAAGTCCAGCAACACGGTAGGCAAGACACGGATTGAACTACCCCGATTTCAGGGAGCTTCTCGGCAAGAAATCGCGTTCATGGCAAGGCAACCCTTTCTTTGTTTTGCTGTGAGCGGAATAGAAGTCGTGAAACTTCACGCGGTCTGCCTGGGTATAAGCTTATATAAGGACCGATGTTTTTGGATGGCCACCGGTAGACAGTCGCATCGCCGGGACAAGTGACGCCAGATTCCGCTCTTCGGAATGGTGCGGTGGCGCTTGCATAAGCGGGCAGCGATGCATGGAAAGGTTGCCCTAACCTGCGGAGTGTGAGCCGCTTACGCTCAAGAAATCGAGGGCGACCCCCCGGTTCTTCGCAAGCGCTTGCGTCGGTTTGGCTGTGACGACGGAGAATGCGGCCCGGCAGCCCGGGTTGCGGCCAGAATTCTCACGAATTCTGCTACATGTTGGCCAATTCCGCCACTCCGCCGCAAGCTGTAGCAAGGGCGGTGTAGGTTGGGGTATCCTAGCGGGTGTCCTACCATGCCTTCTTTCTGTCAGGAGGGTTCTGTCATGTGCGCCATGAACAACCGCAGGCGGTTTTTGGAAACGACGTTGGCTTCGGGGGCGCTGGCCACGCTGGGCGATCTGGAGTTTCTCGGGCGGCTGCCGGTGGTCTCGGCGGCCGAAGCCCATCCCGACAGCCGAGTCGTGCGGCTCAATGCCGATATTGAGCCGCTGGTCAAACTGGTCGAAGAGACGCCGCGAGAAAAACTGCTCGAAGCCGTTGCTGGGCGTATTCATGCAGGAACCAGCTACAAGGAAGTTCTGGCCGCGTTGTTGCTGGCGGGCGTGCGCAATGTGCAGCCGCGGCCAAGCGTCGGGTTTAAATTTCATGCCGTGCTGGTGGTCAATTCGGCCCACCTAGCCAGCGTCTCGTCGCCAGACGAACATCGCTGGCTGCCGATCTTCTGGGCGCTCGACTATTTCAAGCACGCCCAGGCCGAAGACCGGCAACAGGGCGATTGGACGATGGGGCCGGTCGATGAGGCCGCCGTGCCCGGCACGCCGCAGGCCGCCAAAGATTTGTTCATCGAGGCCATGAAATCCTGGGACGAAGCCAAGGCTGACGCCGCGGCGGCGGCCTTGGCGCGGCAGGTCTCCTCGGCGGAATGCTTTGAATTATTTTGCCGGGTTGGTTGCCGCGATTTCCGCTCGATCGGCCATAAGGCAATCTTTGTGGCTAACGGCTGGCGCACGCTCGATACCATCGGCTGGCAATTCGCCGAGCCCGTGCTGCGTTCGCTGGCGTATGCCCTGCTGGCGCGTGAAAACGGCAACCCAGCCAAGGAAGATTTGGCGGCTGATCGGCCGGGCAAAGAGAATCTCGAACGGCTCAAAAAGATTCGCGACGGCTGGCAGCAGGGCCAGGCTGACGAGCAGGCCACGCACGACTTGCTGGCCACGCTGCACGGCAGCTCGGTCGACGAGGCGTGCGGGCAAGTGGTCGAGATGCTCAATCGCAACATCGCCCCGCAGGCGATCTGGGACGCGATGTTTCTGGGCGCCGGCGAGTTGCTGGTGCGGCAGCCGGGCATTGTCGGGCTGCACGCCGTCACCTCCACCAATGCCCTACACTATGCGTTTGCGGCCAGCAAGAACGATGAGACCAAGCGCCTGTTGCTGTTGCAAAACGCCGCCTTCTTGCCGCTGTTTCGCGGGGCGATGGAGGGGCGCGGACGAGTGGCCGACGTCGACGTGCGTGCGTTGGAGCCGGCCTCGCCCACGGCGGCCGACAGCGGCGCGCTGGGCGAGATTTTTGCCGACATCACCAATGACCGCATGCTGGCCGCCCGCAAGACGCTGGCCTACGCTCGGCAGCACAGTGACGTCAAGCCGTTTATCGACGCGGCCCGGGTACTTGTTTTCTTGAAAGGGAATGATGCCCACGATTACAAGTTCAGCTCGGCGGTGCTGGAAGATTATTTAAATGTGTCGCCAGCCTGGCGCGACCGCTATTTGGCGGCGGGCGTGTTCAACCTGCCCGGCTCGGGCGAGCCCGACAACAAGCTGGTCGAGCGGACGCGGGCGGCACTGGCCGGTTGAAGATTGCTTTTTAACAGAAGGTAACGAAGGGAACAAAGAAGTACATAGCAGTAACTTGTAGGGCGGGCATTGCCCACCAAAGGTTCTGTAGGGAACGGACTCCGTACCGTTCCGAGAGGGGCGGCGCAGGGCCGAATCGCAGATCGCGGAACGGCACGGAGTCCGTTCCCTACAGACGTCGAACGCGAGAACAACTAGTTTCGAATGTCAAAAACGATCAGAGTACGTTACGCTTCGTTCACTTTGTTACCTTCTGTTCAATTCTGTGTTCGCAGGAGAAATGAGAGCATGCGGAAAATCAGCGGCCTGCTGATAGCGATCGTTTGTGTTTTGGCGAAAGGCATGCCAGCGGGCGCGGATGAGCCGCGCGATCGTTCGCCGGTCGATTTGGCGCTGACGCCGGACGAGGCGTGGTTGATTACCGTCAACCAGACGTCCGATACGGTTTCGTTGGTGAACGTGGCCGAAGCGACGGTGGCCGACGAGGTTGCCTGCGGGCGACATCCGTCGGCGATCGCCATCAGCCGCGATGGTAGGCGAGTGTGGGTCACCGGCACTTATTCCGGCACGCTCGACCGGTTTGATCTGGCCGACGGCAAGCTGACGCCGGCCGGATCGATCGAGTTGGGTTTTCATCCCGTGGGTGTGGCGCTATCGCCCGATGGGAACACGGCGTATGTGGCCCTCGAAGCCGCGGCGGCGGTGGCCGTGGTCGATCTTGAGCAGCAGCAAGTGCTCGACCGCATCGAGGTAGGACGCTGGCCGCGGTACCTGGCGGTTTCTCCCGACGGCAGCCGGCTGGCCGTGGGCACCAGCGGCGATCAGAGCGTATCAGTAGTCGATACGGCCGAACGCAAAATGCTGTTTCAAGAGCGGCTGCAAGGATTGAATCTCGGGCAGATGGTCGCCAGCGCCGATGGCAACTATGTCTATTTCCCGTGGATGATCTATCGGCAGAACCCGATCGACCCGCGCAACATCCAGGCGGGCTGGGTGCTGGGCAGCCGCATCGCGCGGGTGCGGTTCGATGGGCCGGCGCGGCGGCAGGCCATGACGCTCGACGAACGCGGCAAGGCCGTCGCCGATCCGCACGGCATCGGACTGACCAGCGACGAGGCGTGGTTGGTGGCTTCGGCGTCTGGCACGCACGAGCTGTTGGTCTACCGCACCGAAGGGCTCGTGTTGCAAGATTTCGGCGGGCCGGGCGACCATATCGACCCGCGGCTGGCCCACGACGATCGCCGCTATTACCGTGTGCCGCTGGGCGGACGTCCGATGGGTTTGCGGATTGCCCGTGACGACCGCCGAGTGTTCGTGGCCAATTACCTGACCAACGCGGTGCAAGTGGTCGATCTGGCAGAGCGGCAGGTCGTCCAAACGATCTCGCTCGGTGAGTCGCCCGAGCCGTCGCTGGCCCGTCGCGGCGCGGCGATCTTTTACGACGCCCAGCGGAGCCTCGACCAATGGTATAGCTGCCATAGCTGCCACTACGACGGCGGCACAAACGCCACGGTGATGGATACGCTCAACGACGGCAGCATCCGTACCTTCAAGACGGTCTTGCCGCTGCGCAACATCGCCCAGACGTCGCCGTGGACCTGGCACGGTTGGCAGCAAGACCTTGGTGCCGCCATGCGGAAGAGCCTCAGCGAAACGATGCAGGGGCCTCGCCCGACCGACGACGATGTGCAGGCGCTGGTCGCGTATCTTTCGGCGCTTGATGCGCCGCCTAATCCGCATCGCCGCGAGCCGACAGAGCTGGGCGAAGCAGCCGAGCGCGGCCGACAAGTATTTCAAAGCGAGAAGGCCGGCTGCGCCAACTGTCATCGCGGGTCGTACTTTACCGATGGCGAGATTCACGATGTGGGCACCGGCAGTTCACGCGACGCCTACGAAGGTTACAACACGCCCTCGCTGATTGGCGCCTACAACCGCGTGCGGTTGTTGCACGACGGCCGAGCCAAAAGCCTCGACGACCTGCTCACCGGCCCGCATAACCCCGACAAGGTCACCAGCGCGGGCGAATTGACCGACGCGGAACGGGCAGACCTCATCGAGTATTTGAAGACGCTGTGAGCGCGAACATCGTGTGCTCTCTGATCGGTTTTGAGGTTCGAAACCGGTAATTGCGGGAACAGGCATGTGGCACAGCCGCCCTCGGCTGTGCATCGCCGACGTAGTCGGCGTCGCCGAACCCACCGAGGGCGGCTGGTACACATGCCAAGCTTGATTGCCAAAACCGGTTAGGATGCCTTCTAGGCCGTCTGCAGGTGTTCCTGTGGACGGCCTGGAAGGCCATCCTCCGAAGGCCGCTCGCCGATCGAGGCGTTTGGAAGCCGGCCACGAGGGCCGGGACTACCGTTCGACGAACCAACACCATTGCCGAATGCAAGAGAGGCCTCCATGAAGCTGCTTCTATCTGCCCTGATGTTCGCCCTGCTCGTTTCGCCCGTCGCGGCGGAGACGTGGAAAGCGGGCACGGCGAAAGTCACGATCACGCCTGAGCGACCGATGTGGATGTCGGGCTATGCCGCCCGAACGCGACCGGCCGAAGGAACGATGATCGACCTGTGGGCCAAGGCCCTGGTGCTGGAAGACCCGGCCGGGCAGCGGGCGGCCCTGGTGACGATGGACCTGGTCGGCATTCCGCGCGATCTATCGCTGGCCGTGCGAGACGTCGTCGAGACCCGCTACGGCCTGTCGCGGCCGCAAATCATGCTGGCAGTTTCGCACACGCATTGCGGACCGGTAGTCGGTAGAAACCTGCCGATGTACTTTTTTGACGACGCCCAGCGGAAGCTGGTCGATGAGTACGCGGCGAGCTTGCAACAGAAACTTGTGGAGTTGGTCGGCGAGGCGATCGAGCGTCTCGCTCCATGCGAGTTGGCTTGGGCCAACGGACAGGCGACGTTCGCGGTCAATCGCCGCAATAATAAAGAGGCCGACGTGCCCGGCCGGCGCGAGCAGGGATTGTTGACCGGCCCCGTCGATTACGACGTGCCGGTGCTCAGCGTGCGCGATGGAGAGCGGCGGCTGGTGGCGGTGGTGTTTGGGTATGCGTGCCACGCCACGGTGCTCGATTTTTATCAATGGTCGGGCGATTACCCCGGCTTCGCTCAAGCGACCCTGGAAGAGTCGCATCCCGGCGCGACGGCGCTGTTCTGGGCCGGCTGCGGTGGCGATCAAAACCCGGTGCCGCGGCGCAAACCGGAGCTTTGCCGCCAGCATGGCCAAAAGCTGGCGGCGGCCGTCGAGCGGGTGTTGGCCGGTGTCATGCGTCCGATCGAAGATCATCTGACGACCAGCTACCGCGAGATCGAGCTGCCCTTTGCCCAATTGCCGTCGCATGAAGAGCTACAGCAGCAGGCTGCCTCCGCCAACAAATATGAAGGCGCGCGGGCCAATGCCTTGCTGGCCGAGATCGACGCCGGGCATCCGCTGAAGACCACCTATCCCTATCCGGTGCAAGTCTGGCGGCTTGGCCGCGACGTGAGGCTCATCGCCTTGGGCGGAGAAGTGGTGGTTGACTATGCGCTGCGACTGAAGGCCGAGCTAGGGCGCGAGACCACCTGGGTGGCCGGCTATACGAATGACGTCATGGCTTACATTCCCTCGCGCCGAGTGCTGACCGAAGGCGGCTATGAAGGGGGCGGCGCGATGGTTTATTACGGCCTGCCGACCACCTGGTCGCCCGAGGTCGAAGAGCTGATCGTGCGGCAGGTGCATGAGCAGGTTCATACTGCAGAGAAGAAATAGCGCGGTCCATCGCAGGGTGCCACGCGCAGGGTGCCACGGCATCCGTCGCAGCGCGATTGGCACCGTCCTGCGCGGAAGCCCGTTCGCTGCGACGGACGCCGTGCGAAACTGCTTTTCGGCCCGTTATCGCCATGTCTCCGCACGGCGTCCACCGCGGCGAGTTACGTCGCGCGTTAGGCGATGCCGATAGCGCCGCGGTGGATGCCGTGGCACCCTGGGGAACAGCGGATCGTCTTCCTAATGCGGACCAAAAACGACCCTCACGAACGCCGCGACGATCAGCCAGGCGATGGTCACCTCGCCGACTAAGAGCATGATCAGCAAAACCATCAAGCCGGCGACAAAGAGCCAATCGCCCGAGCGGGCGCGGCGCTCCTCGGCGGGCGTGGCCAGCAGGTGCCGCCGCAGCAGAGCCACGTTGCGAAGGTTGGCTTTCCAATAGACGTCGAATAGGTCGCCTAGCAGCGGCACGGCGCCCAGCACGTAGTCGAGGGCGATGTTCGCGGCCATTCGCACCATGGTGATGCGAGGAACGCCATACCGCCGCGCGGCGCCGAGAATGTAGAGCGACGCCAGCGTAGTTAGCGTATCGCCCAGGCCGGGAATCAGTCCGATCAGGGCGTCGAGCCCGAAGCGAATGCCCAGCCCGGGAATCTCGAACACGCTGTCCATCCACTGTGCCAGCAGTTCGAGCTCGGGGTCGAGCTCGTTTCGCCCGCGCCGCGGCGGCGGCGGAATGATGACTTCGTTCGGCATGACGCGATCGCTATCGCAAGCGGCGTGCCGGTCTGTAGAACGGAATTCATTCCGTTCCGCCAAACCTGTTCGAGTCTGTAGGGAACGGAATGAATTCCGTTCTACGGAGCCAGCCGCTGCCGTTCGTATTCTTCGAGGCCCAACCGCTTCATTTTTTTATAGAGCGTGGTGCGGTTGATGCCCAACGAGTCGGCGGTGAGGTTGCGGTTCCAACCGTTGCCTTGCAAAACTTCGAGGATGATCTGCCGCTCGGGACCCTCGAGTGCCTGCTTGAGCGTGCGGGCGCCCACCGGTTCGAGATTGACCGGCCGCGATGCCATCAGCCCCGGCGGCAAGTCGGCCAGGCCGATCACGTCGCCTTTGCCCAGCAACACCGCGCGCTCGACAACGTTTTGCAGCTCGCGCACGTTGCCGGGCCAGCGATAACGTTCGAGTGCGGCCAGCGCCTCGTCGGAAAAGCCGCGCACCGACTTGCCCGACTCGGCCCGCACGTCTTCCAAAAAATGTTGAGCGAGCGTGGGAATATCCGAGGTTCGGTCGCGCAGGCTGGGCAGCTCGATGTTGATCACATTGACGCGGTAGTACAGATCCTGCCGAAAGCGGCCCTGGGCGACCAGGTGCTCCAGGTTGTCGTTGGTCGCCAGGATGACCCGCGTGTCAACCTCGAAGGTCTTGCCGCCGCCGACCTGCTCGAACTGCAGCTCTTGCAGCACCCGCAGCAGCTTGACCTGCAGGCCGGGGCTGGCGGTGCCGATCTCGTCGAGAAAGATGGTTCCCTCGTCGGCCTGCATGAACTTGCCGACTTTGTCGTAATTGGCCCCGGTGAAAGAGCCCGCCACATGGCCGAACAACTCGCTTTCGAGCAGGGTTTCGGGCAACGCCCCGCACGCCACTTCGACAAACGGCTTGTCGCGCCGCCCGCTGCGGCGATGAATGGCACGGGCAATCAACGACTTGCCGGTGCCGCTTTCGCCGGTGATGAGCACGGTGGCCCGCGTGTCGGCCACGCTGTCGATGACATCGAACACGCGGCGCATCCGCACGTCGTGGCCGACGATGTTTTCCATGCCGAAGCGCTGGTCGAGCTGGGCCTTGAGCTGCTTGTTTTCCTCCAGCACCCGGCGCTGGTTCAACGCCCGCTGGATCGACATCTCCAGCTCATCGTCGATGAGCGGCTTGGTGAGCAGGTCGAACGCCCCGGCCCGAATGGCTTCGACGGCGGTTTCGACCGTGCCGTAGCCGGTGATCAGGATGACGGTGGTCTGCGGCCGGGTGCGGCGGCAATGTGCGAGCACGTCGAAGCCGTCGCCGTCGCCCAGGCGAATATCGACCAAGGCCAGGTCATAGGCCTTTTTGTCGATCGCCGCGAGGGCCGCGGTGTACGACCCCGCGGTGTCGAGCGCGTAGCCCTGCTCGCGGAGCCAATCGCCCATGGTTTCGAGCAAATGGCGATCGTCGTCGATGAGCAACAGGGTGGGTCGTTTCATTCCGCGGGCCTACGGGAAACTTGCTGGCTGTCGAAGGTATTTAGGTTACGGGGGGGCGTGGGTCAATGCGGCCCGGCCAGCGCAGCGCCAGACTCGCGGGTGGCGCCGATGGTGACGAGCGTGCCGGTTGTCCATCGCAACCGGGACGGCTAAAATGGCCAGTGGCGGGCGCGAACGGAATGAATTCCGTTCCACGACATATTTAAAGGGGGAGAATGATGGGCACGCGGTTATTGGTGGTCGACGATCATGAGGTGGTCCGCACGGGCCTAGTGAGCCTGTTGGAGGGCGCCGACTTGGAGATCGTCGGGCTGGCCGCCGGCGGCAAAGAGGCCGTGCGACTGGCCAAGAAGCATAAGCCCGATGTCGTGCTGCTCGACATTCGCATGAACGATGGCGACGGGCTGACGACGCTTGAGGAGCTGAGGCAGGCGCAGCCCAATTGCCGAGTGGTGATGCTTTCGACCTACGACAACCCCACGTATATTGCCCGCGCTCATGCCTTGGGAGCCAGCGATTATGTGCTCAAAGGCTCGACGCGCGAGCAACTGTTGGGGGCCATTCGGGCGGTGGCGTCGGGCAAAGCCCCGTCGAGCTATGGCGAAATGCAGCGCGTCGCCGGGGCGATGTCGACTCGTGAAAAGGATGGAGACGCCGAACTTGCACTCACGCAGCGCGAGACGCAAGTGCTCCGCCACCTGGCGCTGGGCTTGAGCAACAAGGAGATCGGCCGCTCGCTCTCGATCAGCGTCGAAACGGTGAAGGAACACGTGCAGCACCTGCTTCGCAAGATCGATGCAACCGACCGCACGCAGGCCGCGGTTTGGGCGGTGCGCAAGGGGCTGGTGTAGTCGAGCGCGCGATGAGCGATTCCTTGGACGGTGACCAGTTGGGCGGCGATCTCTTGGGTGGCATTCAGCGCCGTGAAGAGTGGACGGTGCAGCTCACCTATCCGCAGGCGATGGTGCCTCAGCACGCCGAGACGTTTTGCAGTTGGGCGCGTCGTCTGCGCGGCAAGCTGCTCGAAACGCATCCGGCAGCCGACCTGAAAGATGACCAAAGCGTGGTGGTCATCGAGAAATTCGAGTTCGGCAATCAGGAAGACGCCGCCGAATTTTGCCGCTACACCTGCCAGGCGTTGGATAAATGGTCAGGGAGCTGCACCGACCGCCGCTACACGCTCAAGCTTCGCGGGCGGATCAAGTTCGACGGCAAGCAAGCAGGCCGCATCGGTTCGGCGCGGGCCGGCTCGGCCGACGATAAGTAGTCTCGGCCCATGGGGCCGGCCGCGGGTTGTATCGCCGACTCGATCCTTTTAAAATAGGTTTTTGTGCGGCGCCGCCGGTGCGGTCCGCATGGCCCGTCATCGATCGTCTTACCGTCCATGTCGCGAGATTTTTCGCTGGGGACCGTCGAGGTGGCGTTATCGCCGCTCGAACGGTTCGAAGAATTTGTGCAAAGCCGCGGCAAGCGGCGCTCGTCGCAGCGCCGCGCCATCGTCGAGCAGGTCTTCAGCCGGCACGACCATTTCGACGCCGACGACCTGATGGAACAATTGCGCGAAGTCGCCGGTGGCCGAGCCGTCAGCCGCGCCACGGTCTATCGCACGCTCAACGAACTGGTCGAGTCGGGCTTGCTGCGCGAGATGGACCTCAAGGGCCGCAAAGTCTACGAGCACGATTACGGCTATCCGCAGCACGATCATTTGCACTGCCAACGCTGTGGATCGCTGATCGAGTTCAGCAGCGACGAGATCAAGCAGATCCGCGAGGCCGTGGGCCGCGAGCACCAATTTCGCGTGCTCGGCCACCAGTTGATTATCAACGGCATTTGCGCCGAGTGCAGCCGGACCAAGCGCCGCACCCGGCCGCTCGACTTGATCTGAAGGTCGCCGCGCCTCCGTAGCAGAACTCGTGAGAGTTCTGGGCGTCACGCTTCATTGGACGAAGGTTCCGCGAACGACGTCTTGCGAAACTCTACCGCGGAACCGCAACGAAAGCGCCTCTTCGCCGGCGCCGAACGTCACCTCGAACGCCAGTCGCCCTTCGGCCAGGCTGGCGTTTTCGATGGGCGCCTCGGAGCCGTCGGGTGCCAACAGCATGCCGCGCAGGTTGCCCGGCTCCTCTAAGAGCCGCAGCGTCGATTCGAGCTCGGCGCCGCCCTCGCCGGCGACCAGCAGCGTGTAGACGCGGCTGGGCGTGGCGGCAACGACTGGAGCGGGGGTTTCGTCTGCGACGCGTTGCTCGGGCGGCGGGTAACCATCCCAGGCGAGCACCCGCGCGGCCTTGTCGGTTTCGGCGCCACGCAGTGCTTCGAGGACCTCTTGCACGCTTTCGTTCGACTCGAGTTCGTCGGCCAACTGCTCGGCGATCGTCGCCGACACCAACGACGCGCCCGGCCCCGCTTCGCTTTCCAGCAGCTTTCCCGATTGATTAAACACCGCCCAACGAATCGTTCGAGCGTGGCGTTTGGCGTTATCGCGGGCGGTAACCGCCGCGGCGCCCTTCTTGCGGTTGCCATTGACCCGGTAGATAGTTGCCCGCTCGAAGGTGATAGCGATGACGCTCCAATCTTTTCCCAACAATCCCATGGCTGGCTCCTGAAAGCGCTCGCCATTACGATACTCCGCCGGTGTGGCAGGTGCAATGTATCGGGGGCGATTAGCGCACCAACTCCAGCGTCGCCCACAGGCTCGGATCTTCGCGATACGGAAACTGCGGCGAGCAATTGAACGACTGTTCGCCCAGCTCGCGGTCGATCACGGCATAGATGAAGCCCAGTCGAGGGTTCTCCGCCGGATCGAAACCGGTGAGGGCGGCGGTGGGAATGTGACCTTCGAGCAGATACCCGTCGGGCCGCTTTTCGCGGCGGACGCGCAGTACGCCTGGCCGCACCGGCTTGGCGTTCTCCTTGGCCCGGTTGATCAGCAGTTGATCGGCCGCTGGTTCGTCGAGCCCCCGGCCGGCGCCGCCGGGCATGAACATGAATTGATGACAAAACCGGCTCGCCCGGTGAATGTTGTGCGTGTCGCGCGTGTCGATCCAAATTCGTACGCCGTCGCTGTCATCCGGCCGGCTTTCGCGGCACCAGGGCAATTGCCGCTTGCCGCGCACCAGCGTCGAAAAGGCCAGCCCCGCTTCGCTCCAGGCGATTCGCATTTCGGCGAAAGTCGGCTGAGCGTCGAGCTCGGCGAGATCGAGCAGCCGATAGCTCTCATCGAGCCGCGCTCCTTGATCGGTCCAAAGCGGATCGCGGTAGCGGCAAGGAACCGAGAAGCGGAAGAGAAAGCTGGAGGGCAGCAGCGAGGTAGTCATGGTCGTAGGGGGCACTGCCCACCATTGCTTGTCAAACGTAAATCGAACCGCGAATGCGAAGGGGGAAAGTCAAAATGCAAAATGTAAAAGTCAAAACCGGCAAACAACGCGCGGCCGCAGGGTGGGACGAGCTTGCGAGTCTCACCTTCAGCCGGTGCGTCGCTGCAAGGATCTATCCGGCGAACGGTGGGACTCGTTTCACTCGGCCCACCCTACGTCTCAAAATGCCGGGGCATCGCCGAGGCTCTGCCCCAGCCACTGGTCACCCATCATGCTCCATTCTTGCGGGCTACCGCCGCCAAATGTTCGCGCAAAAACTCGGCCAGGTCGCCGCCAGCCACTTCTTCCGCCGAGCGAAACTTGAGCTTCACCACGTCTTTGTCGGGACGATCGGTCTGCAGCTCAGGCTCGGCCCCCAAGCCGGCCACGCGGCCCAACGCAAAACGATTCTTAGGACCGGTCAACACCAGGTCGACCGCCGCCGGCCGCTTGGTGTGAATGGTCGCCCAAGGCTCGCCCGGTCCGTTGACAAACAGATGCACCACTTGTTGGTTGTTCCACAAAAACTGCCCGTCGGGCGCCGTCTCGGCCAACAGCTCGCAGAGCTCTTCGAGCACCTCGGTGTCCCACGAGACGCGCTTGCCCGGCGGAAAACCTTTGCGCGACAAGTGCCACTTGCGGCCCAGCACCTTCCAGGGCATCACGTCTTCGGGCTGCTGCTGCACGCGCTCGGTGAACTGCTGGAATCCCTCGATCGCCTCCTTCAAGAACTGCCAAAAACTGGGCCGGTCAATTTCGTCGTAAGCATGAACCGCCAACTGCACTTCTTGCCACGGACCGCGAAGCTGCTTGCACTTGACGCGCGGCTCGCTGCCATAGACCGGCAGGTGGTGCATCTCGTTGAGCGGCTTCAGGTCGAGCCGGCTCACCAGGTCGTCGCGGCGGAAGGTGCGCTTGGCCACGCGGAACTTGAGCTTGAGCAACCACTCTTCGCCGGTGATGGCGTGCAAAAACCAGCCATCCGATTTGCGGGCCGCCGAGATCTCGACCACGGTGCGGGCGTTCCAGTTCGTCGGGCTGAACTCGCCCAGCTCATGAATGCGGTCGATAACGTCGGCCAAGATTTTGCCGTCCCACCGGCAGGGCAATCCGCTGCGGCCCACGCGGTCGCGGGTGTGCCACGCGCGGCCGTCGATCTCCCACGGCATGCGGGCGTCGCGGCCCACGTCGGCCAGATCGAGATCGCCTGCCCGATCGGCCTCGCGAGCGGCAAAATCGTGCAATTTGCGTTCGACGTGGGGACCGGCCGCCAACACCTCGGCCAGCATTTCGCCGGTGTGCGAGCGATAGTGAGGCAGGCGGGACTCCTGCGCCACAACCGGCGCACGCCCGTTCGCCGCGGCGGCCTTCTTGGCTCGCCGCGCGGGGGCGATAAGGTCTCCGCTGAATCCCGAATCCTGAATCCTGAATCCTGCTTTCTTGGCGTGGGCCACAATATCTTCGGGCGTGCCGGCTGCGACGACGTGCCCGCCGCCATCGCCGGCCTCCGGCCCCATGTCGATCACCCAGTCGGCCGTCTTGATGACATCGAGATTATGCTCGATCACGACCACGGTGTTGCCCAGATCAACCAGCCGATTGAGTACATCGAGCAACTTGGCCAGATCGTCGAAGTGCAGCCCGGTGGTCGGCTCGTCGAGCAGGTAGAGCGTCTGGCCGGTGTCGGGCCTGGAAAGCTCGGCGGCCAGCTTGACGCGCTGGGCCTCGCCGCCCGACAGCGTGGGCGCCGCCTGACCCAGACGTATGTAATCGAGCCCCACGTCGCAGAGCGTTTCCAGCACTTTGCGAACCTTGGGAATATTGGCAAACAGCTCGACCGCCTTGCCGCAAGGCATGTCGAGCACGTCGGCGATGCTCTGACCCTTGAACCGCACGGCCAGCGTCTCAGCGTTGTAGCGTTTGCCGCGGCATTCGTCGCACTCGACCCAGACGTCGGGCAAAAAATGCATCTCGATTCGCAGTTGTCCGTTGCCTTCGCACTTTTCGCAACGGCCGCCCGGCACGTTGAAGCTGAACCGGCGTGGCGTGTAGCCCCGCAGCTTGGCCTCGGGCAACTGCGCGTAGAGCGCCCGAATCAACTCGAACACGCCGGTGTAGGTGGCCGGGTTCGAAGTGGGCGTGTGGCCCAGCGGCTGCTGATCGACGCGGATGACTTTGTTGATCCGCTCGACGCCGCGCAGGGCCTCGTGCGCGGCGGGAAAAGTCCGGGCACGGTGCAGCGTGCGGGCCAGCGACTTGTAGAGCACGTCTTCGATCAACGAGCTTTTGCCGCTGCCACTCACGCCCGTGATGGCCGTAAACGTGCCCAGCGGAATTCGAGCATCGATGCCGCGCAGGTTGTTGTGCCGCGCGCCGATGATTTCCAACCAGCCGCCGCCCGGCGGTTCCGGCACATCAACCGCCGCGCGGATCGCTTGCGACGACAGACTGACGCCGCGCCGGGCTACCGATTTCACGACGCGAGCCATTTCATAGTTCGCGGCCTGCGATTTCGTTGCCACCCGTCGCGACTTGCCGATTTTCTCCGCGTCTCCGCGTCCCCGCGTCTCCGCGTCCGCGCGAGAACGCATTCGCCGGTTCGTCGGCACCGGTATGGCCTTTTTGCCCGAAAGATAGGGGCCTGTGACCGAGCCTTTTTGCCTTGCGACCTGAGCCGGCGTGCCGCGGGCCACGATCTGGCCACCGTGTTCCCCCGCCCCGGGGCCAAAGTCGAGCAGTTGATCGGCGCTCTCGACAACTTCGCGGTCGTGCTCGACCATCAACAGCGTATTGCCCAGATCGCGCAGCTTGGTCAGCGCCTTGAGCAAGCGGCGATTGTCGCGCGGGTGCAGGCCGATGGTCGGCTCATCGAGCACGTAGAGCACGCCCGTCAGCCCGCTGCCCACCTGGCTGGCCAGGCGGATGCGCTGGGCCTCGCCGCCGGAAAGGGTGGGCGCCGCGCGGTTCAGCGTGAGATATTCCAGTCCGACGTCGATGAGAAACTGCAAACGGTTGGTCACCTCACGCAACAGCTCGCCGGCCACTTTTCGTTCGCTGGCCGACAGCTTCAGACTCGACATGCGTTGGAGCAAGTCGCTCAGCGGCGTACGGCAGATTTCGTCCATCGTCTGACCGCGGAAGCGCACCGCCGCGGCGTCGTCGCGCAGGCGGCTGCCGCCGCAGGTCGAGCACTCGACCTCATCGACGAGGTGATCGAGCCGGCTGCGAAAACCCTGCGAGAGGCGCGAAGCTTCTTCCAACGCCGGATAGAGACCTTTGTACTGAAAGCGGAAGAGCGGCGTTTGTCTGGTGTGGCCCGTGCTCGGTTCGGCCTCTGTAGGGAACGCCCTCTGTGGCGTTCCGGGGGTGGCGCGACGTTGTTTGGTTGATCTCGGAACGCCACG
>DATFDL010000146.1:0-3514 GCA_035252155.1 Pirellulales bacterium
CGATGGCGGCGGCGAGCAGCGCGGGATCGCGCGTCGGCACCAGCCGCCCCAATTGTTCATCGACCAGCACCCGGTTGGCCGGAATATCGGTGGCGACGACGGGCAGGCCCATCGCCATCGCCTCCAGCAAGGCTAGCGACATGCCCTCTTCGAGCGACGGCAACACAAACACGTCGGCGGCCCGCAAAAAATCTTCGACGTCGTCAAAGGGGCCGACCAACCGGACCGAAGTGGACAAGCCCAGCGATTCGATCAACCCCATCAGCCGCCAGCGGTCGGGTCCGTCGCCCACGATCCACAGCCGCGCTTGGTTTACTCGCCGCAGCACGGCGGGCCAGGCGCGGAGCAGGTATTCCAGCCCTTTCATCTCGTGCAGCCGCCCGGTGTAGACCGCCAGCGGCGCGGCTGCATCGGCCGCCAGCGATGCTTCGGCCTCGCCCAAATCGGCGCGAGATTGCCTGCGCGAGGCCGCATCGCGCTCTTCGGGCAGCGGCACGCCGTTGGGCAGGTAGTGAATGCGCTCGCGTGCGTAGCCCGCGGCAATCAGCTCGCGCTCGATCGCCGGGCTGGGGGCCACAAAGCCATCGGCCTCAAAGCAGCGGCGCTTAATCCGCAGGCCGCAGTTCGCTTCCAACTGCCAGTAGCAATCGCCCGTCAAGCCGGCGCCTTCGGCCCGCAGCACCACAGGAAACCGCATGCGACGCCCGGCCGTCACGGCGGCGTAGGCGTCGTGCTTGAGCATTGAGACATAGACCAGGTCGAACGACGCGCGGTGCTCTTTCAACCACCGTGCGACGGCCTGCATATAGCGCCAGGTGCCCCAGCCGCGCAGCCGCGGGCTATTCAATCGCACGACGCGAACGCCGTGGTGTTCGACCTCGGCCGGCCACTCGCCGTGCCAGCGGGCGGTGAGGATGGTGGTGGCGGCGCCGCGGGCCTGCAAGCCGGCCGCCAACCGGGCCGCCATGATTTCGGCCCCGCCCACCAACGGCCAAAAGCGGCGCGTGATCAGCACCAGCCGCGGCAGACTCACTGGACTGGTCCTTCCGCCAACTCGTGCGCTTCGAGCGACGCCACGTGCGGCAGGTTGCGAAAGGCGTCTTGATAGTCGAGCCCGTAACCCACCACGAAGGCGTCGGGAATCTCAAAGACCACGTGATCGGGCCGCAGCTCGACGCGCTGCCGGCCCTGTTTGCGCAGCAGCACCGCGCTGCGCAGCGACCGCGGTGAAAGAGCGCGAAACTGCGCCATCAACTCGTGCAGCGTTTGTCCGGTATCGAAAATGTCGTCGATCAGCAGCACGTCGTGGCCCGCGATCGGCGGCAGCAGTTCGGCGTTGATGGCTAGTTCGCCGGGCAGCGTCGCCGCGCCGCGATAGCTGCGGGCTTGCACCACGCCCACGCGCAGCGGCATTTCGAGCAAGCGAATCAGGTCGGCCACCAGCACGATGCTGCCGGTGAGCACGCCGATGATCGTCAGCGGACGCCGGCCGTAGTGCGCGTTGATTTCGGCCGCCAGCCGGGCCACGCCGGATTGGATCTCATGTTCGGAAAGAAGGGTTCGCAAGATTGAGCCCGCCGCGGTCAAACGCTCAGATCCAACTGAATTCTGATCGCTTGGTCAATTCGATGCATATCGAGCTTCGATATCCGGCCCGCACGATTCAGAAGTCGAGTTTTGGCGACGGTAGTAATTTGATCAGCCATCGCCTTATGCTTCTTGCCCCTGACGGTGACGTACGCCTCACTTGGAAACAGCCGAGCAACGTTCGTGGTCAGCGGAACCACTTGGACACGGTTCAGATGCTTATTGGAAGCGTCGTTGCTGACAATCGCGGCAGGCCGTTCCTTGCGCATTTCTCCACCAGTCGTCGACGGAAACCCAACCCACCACACCTCACCGCGCTTCATCAGCAATGTCTCCCAACATCGCATCCGCCCATTCGAGCGCTTCGGTCTCGCGTGCCTCCTCCTGCGCCATCTGGCGATATTCGGAATCGATGTGGCGACCTACCACGTGTGGGCGCACAAGCGATTCAATGAAGCGACTAATCTGTCCGCGTCCGACTACCGCTTGTAAACCATCGTAAACACGTTGATCGAGCGTAATCGTCAATTTCTTTTGCATGGGAGTCGTTCTTCGCTCAGAATTCGCGGTATACCCGCCTCTTGAGAATACTGTTTCACGAGACGGGTGGCAATTCACCTGCGGCGCGAATGACGGTACATCACGCGGCGGCAGACACGGGCTTGATTTGGATGAGTTCGATACCCGAATGGGCACCGAACGGGGCACGGTTCAGTCCCTGCTGGAAGAGATCGGCGCCCTATGCGACCAGATGAATCTGTCGGTCCGATAGGTTAGCCCGTGCCGCCTTCGAGGCCGGCGGCGAGCTTGCCGAGCGCTTCGGTCTCGATCTGCCGCACGCGCTCGCGGGTCAAGCCTAGCTCTTCGCCGATTTCCTTAAGCGTGCGTGGCTCGTTGTCGTCGAGCCCGAACCGCATCCGCAGAATCGTGGCCTCGCGCTGGTCCATCGTTTCGAGCAGCCGCATGACGTGCGTCAAATCGTCCCCTTCGACCATTTCGTCTTCGGGGCTTTTGGTGCGCTCGTCCATCACCATTTCGCCCAGCGACCAGCCCGCCTCGGCTTGGTCGGTCTGCGGCGTCGAGTTGTAAATGCGGATCGCCTTCTTGATGATCGGCAGTTTCTTGCGCGGCAGGCCGAGCACGCGCGCCACCTCTTCGGGCGTGGGCGTGCGGCCCAACTCGTCGGCCAAGCGCACCGTGGCCCGCCGCCACTTGCTCAACAGCTCGACCATGTAGGCCGGAATGCGGATGGTCTTGGCGGTGTTGATCAACGCCCGCTTGATCGACTGCTTGATCCAATAACTGGCGTAGGTGCTGAACCGGGTGCCCATCGCCGGATCGAAACCCTCGACGGCCCGGAGCAGGCCCAGGTTGCCTTCTTCGATCAGGTCTTGCAGCCCCAGCCCCTTGCCGGTGTAGCCACGGGCAATGTTGACCACCAACCGCAAGTTGGCCCGGACCATGCGATCGCGGGCCTGCAGGTCGCCCTGACCGATGGCCACCGCCAGGTCTTGCTCGTCGCGGGCGGAGAGCAACGACGTTTCGTTGATCTCTCGCAGGTAGGTTTCCAGCGGCGATTGCACCGCGGCGTTGCTCCGGCGTCGTGTCTTCGTCATGGGGGGCTTTGGGGCCGTTGGTGCGCGGAAGGTCTAAGCGAACTACCAGACTATCGACGGCCCCCGCCGGCCTTCTGCAATCACGCCGCCGGGCGACAAGCTAAGCCGAATGTAGCCGGGCTTCGGCGGATAGCGACAAGAGCGATCGAAACCGCCGCGCCCAAGCCGCCGGAAGCGCCAGCGGCACATTCGTTACAAACGGGCGCAGCCGGCGGTCAGAAAGTGCTTCGTTCGACGTCTGTAGGGAACGCCCTCTGTGGCGTTCCGCGAGGGGCGTGCTGACGTCGAATCGCAGTTCTCGGAACGCCACG
>DATFDL010000147.1:0-20456 GCA_035252155.1 Pirellulales bacterium
CTGCCCCAGCCACCGCAAGTCAGTGAATGCTTCGCCGTTCGATGAGCGAAAGCTAGGACGGCCTTCCAAGGTCGTCCAGAACCGACGTGGACGACCTAGGAAGGTCATCCGACGATCTCAACACGCCCCCGGAGTACTTCCCCTTGCTGCTGAGCATGACCGGTTTCGGCGAGGCGCATCGTCAAGCCGATGGCGTGGCGGTGGTGGTGGAAGTGCGCACCATCAACAACCGGTACTTCAAGCTCACGCTGAAGTGCGGCGAGGGCTATAGCCTACTCGAGCCGGAGATCGAGAGCGTCGTTCGCCAGCAAATTCGCCGGGGCACCGTGCAAGTGACGCTGCGCGTCGATCGGGTCCGCGGCAGCGAAGACTATCAACTCAATCCGGCGGTGCTGGCCAACTACCGCCGCCAACTGCACGAGCTGATCAAGCAGTGGCACGAAGCCGAGGGCGGCCTGGCCGAGGCCGAACGGGCCGATGCCGTGCCGCTGGCTTCGTTGCTGCTTTTGCCGGGCGTGGTGATCGAAAACCCCACCAGCCCGGCCGAAGCGGAAGAAGAGTGGCCGCTGGTCCGCGAAGCCCTGCTGACGGCCATGGAAAACCTGGCCCACATGCGGGCCGAAGAAGGCCGGGCAATGGCGGCCGACCTGCGGGCCAACTGCCAGGCCATGGCTGTCGAGTTGAAGGCCGTCGAGCAGCGGGCGCCGCTGGTGATCGAGGCCTATCGTGCCCGGCTGGCCGAGCGGCTGCAAGGCACTTTGGCCGATTTCGCGGTGACGCTCGACCCGGCCGATCTGATGAAGGAAGTCGGCCTTTTTGCCGAGCGGAGCGATATTTCCGAGGAAATTGTGCGGCTGCGGAGCCATTTGGAGCAGTTCGACTCCATTATGGAACTGCCCGAAAGCTCGGGCCGCAAGCTAGAATTTCTTGCGCAGGAGATGTTTCGCGAGACGAACACCATCGGCTCAAAGGCCAACGACGTGCAGATTGCCCGGCACGTGATCGAGATCAAGGCGGCCATCGAGCGGGTGCGTGAAATGATCCAAAACGTCGAATGACGGGGCCGCCGTGAGCGCCAGCAACCACCCCCCAACCGGCCAACTGGTGGTGATCTCGGGACCATCGGGGGCCGGCAAAACGACGCTGCTCAAGCGGCTCTATGCCTGCGCGCCGCGACCGCTGGTGGTGAGCGTGTCGGCGACCACCCGCGCCCCGCGGCCGGGCGAGCGCCACGGCATCGACTACCATTTTCTTTCGAAGGAAGAGTTCGAGCGGCGCCGCTTGCGGGGCGATTTTCTGGAATGCTGCGAGGTCTACCAGCGGGGAGACTGGTATGGCACGCTCCACAGCGAAGTCGCCCCTAGATTGGCGGAGGGCAAATGGGTAGTCTTAGAGATTGACGTGCAGGGAACGCTGGCCGTGCTCCAGCATTATCCCGACGCTGTCACGATCTTTGTGCGTCCCAGTTCGCTCGACGAGCTGGAACGGCGGCTGCGTCTGCGCGGCACCGAGAGCGAAGCTGCCTTGCAGCGTCGGCTCGACGTGGCCCGCCGCGAGCTGGCCTCGATCGACCGTTACCGCCACCAGGTGGTCAACGACAACATCGATCGGGCGGTCGAGGAACTGTGCGATATTTTGTCCTGTTGTGGAGGTTGAGCGAATGATCGACGAGCTTCGCGAAGAAGCGATCGTGAACAAAGTGGGCGGACGTTTCAAGCTTTCGACGCTGATCCAAAAACGGCTGGTGGCGTTGAACGCCGGCAGCCGCCCGCTGATCACCCTAGCCACTGAGGACAAGCTGGAAATCGTCATTCAAGAGATCTTGCAAGACAAGATTTACCTCGACACCTCGGGCAATGTGCGCACGGTGGCCCAGCCTGAAGAAGCCGGCGGACCGCCCGAGCTGGATCTGACCGATCTGCAATGAATCGGGGTGCGACGCGTGAAAGGCCGTGAGCTAGTGATCGGCGTGACGGGCGGAATTGCCGCGTATAAGACCGCGGCCCTCGTTAGCCAGTTGGTGCAGGCGGGGGCGGGGGTGTCGGTGGTGATGACCGCTTCGGCGCTGGAGTTTGTCGGCGCTTCAACGTTTGAGGCGCTGTCGGGGCGGCCGGTGCACACCGGGGTGTTTCGCGATACCGGGCACCCGTTGGGCGTTCACATCGAACTCGCCGAGCATGCCGAGCTGCTGTGCGTGGCGCCCGCCACGGCCAACTTTTTGGCCAAAGCGGCAGGTGGACTGGCCGACGACCTGCTGACCACCCTGGTGCTGTCGTTTACCGGCAAGCTGGTGGTTGCGCCGGCCATGAACAACCAAATGTGGGCCAAGCGGGCGGTGCAGCGCAACGTCGAGCAGTTGCGCGCCGACGGCGCCGTCATTGTTGATCCCGAAGAAGGCTGGCTGAGCTGC
Organism: Pirellulales bacterium; assembly: GCA_035252155.1. Lineage (GTDB taxonomy): Bacteria > Planctomycetota > Planctomycetia > Pirellulales > JAICIG01 > JAICLL01. The sequence continues at coordinate 2,411 of DATFDL010000147.1, forward strand.
CGCCAGCAGGGCGCCGGCCGCATGGCTTCGCCCGAACGAATTCGCGCGGTGATTGCTGAAACGCTCGCGGCAGAATAACCGACCCAGTAGGAGAATTCGTGAGAATTCTCGCGGTGTAGCAGAATTCGTGAGAATTCTGGCCGGGCGTGTGGCCAGCCGTCCCACGAAGTCAGCTACACGCGAAATAGCCGGGCGCACCATTGTCGCCTTTCGCTCCACGAAAGTAGCGCAACTTTCGCGGAGCGAAAGGCGACTCTACAACCCTCCGCGAATCGCGCACGGCGATTTCTCCTACCGCGGCTTGCTGACCTGGGCAAGATCGAAGTACTGCCAGCCGCGATTGGTGCGTTGCCAGACCGTGTGGCGGCCGTCCGGGCCTGCCCGCCGCGAAAAGGCCCACTCGCGCACCGTCGGGTCGCCCGCCGATGCCAACCAATAGCTGAACCGCTCGTCGCGCCGCAGGTAACGGAGGCCAATCAGGTATGGTTGCCGCTCGCGCTGATACGCGGCCTGCCCAGCGCCGCCAATCACCGAAAAGGCGCCTCGGTAGCCGGTGAAGACATATTTAAGAGGCGGCGGTTCGGGCAAGTCGGCTGTGCCGATTGGAGCGTCCCAACTTTGGCGCCTGGTCGGCGACGGCTCGGTGCCCCGCTGGCGGTAACGCTCCCTCGGCGCACGTCGGCTCGGCGGCCGCCCCGACTGAAGTGCCGGTTCGCTGTTTGGCAGCCCCTCAAAATCGTCGGGAATCGGCGCGGGGCGCCTCGGGCGGCGGTCGAAATCGAACTCGTCGTCGGACGAGACGTCGACGCTCCACGCCACCAAGACCAGCGGACCTAACAACAGCAGTTGATGCATCGCTTAGCTCCTCTTGAGAAGGCGAACGTGTACTGCCCTCGCGAGCTGGGTGCCGTGCCGGTTAGGGCGGCCAGCACGGCGTCCGCTGCGGCGAACGCGAGTCAAAGGGCGAGTCTATGCCACATGCGCCGCCGCGGATGCCGTGGCACCCAGCGGAAAACGCCGCGTCTTCAGGCAAACGATGTTACGCTTTCCCCTTCATCGCCGCCGCCAGAATCTGCGAAGTGCTCTCACGCATGATCCGCGGGTCGACGGTTTTGCCTTCGACCAGCGTCTTGCGCACGTCCTTGCCCGAAATGAACACCGGCTTTTCGTCCTTGTGCAGCTCCATCAGATCGACGCGCCCCACCGATTCGTAATACGCCGCGAAACCGACCTTGACCGGCTTCACCTGCAAGTCGCCGGCCAGCTTGCCAAACATCTCCTGGGCGTCGAAATCGCCCCAGATGGCCGTGCCGTCGTGGTACGGCGCGTCGGCGTGCTTGCGGCCGATCACGATGTCGGTGAAGCCGAAATTCTGCCGGTAGATCGAGTGCATCACCGCTTCTTTCGGCCCGGCGTAAAACATTTTGATGTCGACGCCCAGCAAAAACACGCGGTCGGGCACGCTCTCTTTTCGCGGCCCCCACAGCTTCGGATCGCTGTCGCCCTCGCCAAGCTGCCGCTTGTCAATCAGGGCTTCGTAGGTCTCCATCCGCACATCGGCCGGCACATCGTCGCCCTTGGTTTCGCCCACCAGCGGGTTCAGGCAGGCACCCGCGTTGTGCCCGTCGCGGAGCAGCTTTTCCAGGCCGTAAACCAGAGCATACTCATGGGCGCGGTGCAGCGGGTTGCGGGTCTGAAAGGCGACGGTACGGTCCCAACCCTTGGCCGTCAGCAACGCCCGCACCTCACGAGGCGAGAGCACGTATTTGCCAAACTTGGGATTCTTGGGCTGGGGTAGCACACGAATCGTGCCGCCGAGCAGGTGCGTCTTGTCGGCGTCGCCCTTGAGCACCATATCGGCGCCGGGGTGGTCAGTGCGCTCAGTCAGATAGACGCTCTTGATGTACTTTGGTTTGTCCCACGGAAAAACATCGGTCACATCGAGCATCGCCACCGTCTCGCCGGCCGTGTTGGTCAACGCCACGCGCTGACCGGTGTGCAGCTTGCCGGCCAGCTCACTGGTAACCGGCAGCGCCAGCGGAATGGTCCACGCGTAGCGTTTGCCACCATGGACGATATAGGCTTCGTCGAGCACGCGGTGATACGTGGCCGAATCCATCGGCCCGGTCAACGGGCTAAGCGTGCCGTCGCCCAGGCGATAGACCGTCGATAAATCGGCGTCGGACACCGGCACTTTCACCAGGCCCTTGGCCTCGGCCTTAAACGCTTCGATCTGATCGGCGGGCACGGTGCGGCAAACAGGTTCGGATAAACCGCCATGCGGCGGGGGAAGTTTTGACATCGGCAAAATCCTACGATTTCAGCAGCGGAACGAGAAACGGCCGTTGAGTATAACCGCGCGCTTTGCGATGCTAAAGGGGTGCGAGATCGCCGAACCTGCCTGCCGAGCCAGCCGCGCATAAAGCCGATTGGTGAGTTGCTTTGATAATGAGCCAGCTTCTCGCGATTCTCATTGGAGCATGCTTCGGGGCATTGATCGGCTTTCTCGTCGGTAGCCTAATAGCGTCCGAACTGCTTGGTTTCGGTCGGCTCTCGGTCGTGGTCGGCGCGTTCGTCGGCGCACCAGCGGGATTTGTGTTTGGCGGAACGATTGGCAACCTGGCCGTCATCTGGCGAAAGCGACCAAAGACGTAATGACGATGTGTGCGAAGCGAGCTTTCGATGCTGCGAAGAAAAACTTGCCGCGCGTGGTGGCCGATGGGCCATTGGCGCCGGCGATTCTCGAATTGGCGGCTGACCGGTTTGTTTGGCTCCCTTGGCAAGTCGCCGTGGATGGCAGCCGCGAGCCGGTCGACGCGCTCTATACCTACGGCCATCCGCACGTCGATGGCGCCATGCTCGATCGGCTGCCGGGCGTGCGCGTGATCAGCAACTATGGCGTCGGCGTCGATCATATCGTGCTGGCCGATGCGGCCGCCCGTGGCATTCCGGTGGGCAATACGCCGGGCGTACTCGACGGCGCGACTGCCGACCTGGGCTTTGCCTTGTTGTTGGCCGCGGCGCGGCGGATCGTCGAAGGCGACCGCTATGCACGTTCGCCGGAGTTTACGGTTTATGACCCCGGCTACATGCTGGGCCGAGAAGTGCATTCGAGTACGCTGGGCATCGTGGGACTCGGCCGCATCGGCTGGCAGGTGGCGCGGCGGGCCTGTGCGTTCGATATGCGAATTCTCTATTCCAACCGCCATCGCCGGCCCGACGCCGAGGCCGAGTTCCAGGCCACGCACGTTAGCTTCGACGAACTATTGGCTGAGTCTGACTATGTGATGCTTTGCTGCCCGCTGACGCCCGAGACGCGGCATCTGATCGACGCCTCGGCGCTGTCGAAGATGAAGCCGACGGCAACTCTGATCAACATCGCGCGTGGCGCGGTGGTCGACACCGAGGCGTTGACCAAGGCACTCGAAGCCGGCCGCATCGCGGCGGCGGCGCTCGATGTGACCGAGCCGGAGCCGTTGCCCCGCGACCACCGCTTGTTGCGGCTCTCGAACGTGGTAATCGTTCCGCACTTGGGCAGCGCCACTTGGCAGACGCGGCAGCGGATGGCCGAGATGTCGCTGGAAAACCTCTTCGCCGGGCTTTCCGGGCAGCCGCTGCCACACCGGGTAGTCTAGCCTTGGCTTAGACGGTGACCACCAACGAGCTAGCGGCTAACCACCGCCTTCCAACTGCAAGTCCGCGGCAGAGTTTACACGGCCCTGAAGTATTCGTCGCTCGACAAGATGCCGGCCTGCACCACGGTGCGCGGCAGGCCGACCTGCAAGTTCGACAGCCAGTAGTTCAAGCCGCCCAAATCGGCCGGATGGCCCAAATAGCTCTGGTAGTAGCCGTTGATCAGGTCGCTACGAAACTCGGTGCTACCCACGATGGCCGCCGCCACCGACGACGCCGGCACACCGTTATTGAGCACGCTGCTCCAGTACGCCACGTCGCCGGCCGAGGCCGCCCGGCCGAGCAGGTTCTGGTAGAGCGCCTGCACCAGACTTTGCGTCGAGTTGCCGTGCGCGAAGATGTACTCGCCCGAGCCGGCGATCGCCGTGATCACGCTCTCGATCGGCAGTCCGGCCTGCATCTGTTGCAACCAGAAAGCCAGGCCGCCCGCGTCGATCGGCCGCCCTAGCATCTGCTGATAGGTGCTGTTGAGCACGTCGGTGCGATATTCGTTCGAGTTGAGAAAGATCGTCGCCAACTGGGCTCGTCCGCCCTGCGGGAACGTATTGATCCAATACATGATGTCGGCGTCGGCGCCCGTGCGGCCCAGCACGTCGTGATAGAGCCGTTCGACGTAATGAAACTGCTGGCTCACCAGCCGAATGGTGGCCACGTTGCTCAGGCTCTGGCCGTCGCTCACCTGATAGGTGAACGAATCGAGCCCGTGGAAATTCGCCCCTTGGCTGTAGGTGAACGTTCCATCCGGGTTCAGCACCAACGTTCCCAGCGCCGGCGGCGTGACCAGCGTGGCGGTCAACGAGCCGCGGTTGGTCGGGTTGTCGAGCGTGCGGATGCCCGTGATTGTGTTGAAGCCCGGCACCAGTACGAACTCATGATCGAGCGCCAGCGGAGAACCCGCCGAGAGCACCGTCAGGCTGACGTGCGCCGGATTCGAGATCAAGCCCTGGTGATCCTTCACCGTGTAAGTGAAGCTATCGTTGCCGAAGAAGTTCGGCGCCGGCGTGTAGATGATCAGGCCCGTCACCGGGTTGACCTGCGCCGTTCCGAACTGCGGCGGTTGGACGATGGCCACCGTGCTGGGGTCGATGCCGCTGCCGGCGTCGCTGTCGTTAGCCAGCACGTCGATCGGCTGGCTAGTGTTCTTGTCGAAGGGCGACACCACGTCGTCGTTCGCCACCGGGGCCAACGTGGTGCGGCTGATCGTCACTGTGGCGACGTTCGACGTCAGCCCATTGCTGGCTTGCACCGTGTAGGTGAAGCTATCGGTCGTCGTATAGTTGGGGCCGGGCGTGTAGGTCACCACGCCGGTTGTCTGATTGACCGTGGCCGTACCGAAACTGGGCTGCGTGACGATCGTCACCGACGAGGGCACCAGCGTGGCGCCCGCCACGGTATCGTTGGCCAGCACGTTGATGTCGACCGGATTGCCAGGCAGCGTCACCGCGCCGTCGTCGTTGGCAACCGGAGCCTGATTGACCGCACCCACGTTGACGGTGACCGTGGCGACCCGCGAACTGACTCCCTGATCGTCGAGCACCGTGTAGGTAAACGTGTCGACCCCGGCGAAGTTGACGTTGGGCGTGTAGACCACCTGGCCGGTTTGCGGATCGACGCTCACACTTCCGTGGATCGGTTTCGACTGAATGGCCACTGAATTGGTCTGCACCGTGCCGTCGGTGTCGTACGTATGGGCCAATACGTTGATGTTCGTCTGCTGATTCAGCGCGGTCGATGCAGCAAAGTCCTGGGCGATCGGCGCGTAGTCTTGGGTGCCGTAAAGGTTGAGCGTGAATGAATCGAACGTACCGACCTGGCCGTTGGCATCCCGGTCCGAAACCGAGACGGTCCAGGTGCCCGTCGCGCTCTGGCCCCAGTCTTGCACGGTTGAGGTGCCCCAATCGACATAGTCGGCATTGGGAATCAAATTGCCTTTCGCATCGAAGGTGGCGTCGAACGTCGTGTCGCCGCCGGCAATATGGAAGCTGCGGCTCTGCTGCAAGACAGACCGGGTGCCGTTGGGCGAAGTCAGAATCACTTCGATGTCGCCGCGAACGGGGTGCGTAATATTCAGCACCACCTCGGCATGCTCGACGTGTAGGTTGCCAGTGAAGGTAATCGGCACACTCACGCCCTGGGCCACGCCATCGGGAATGGCCTGATTCACGGTGATCAAGCCCGAAGAGACAGTCTGTTCCGGCTGCATCGGCGTCCAAGTCTTGGCCAGAGTGACCGCGTTGCCGGCGTTGACCTCGCCGAAGCCGTACTTGTCGTTCAGGTGGAACGGCGTGACCGTCACGTTCGACGGCAAAGTGACACCCACGGGCTTGCCGTTGGCATCGACCGGCACAATCGCGCCGTCCGACGTGTAGCCATAGCCGTTGTTAAACCAGCCCGACAAGACCGGCTCTGGGAACGCCAGGGGCCCCGGCGAAACCGGCGTCGGCGGAATGCCGGTGTCGGTGGGATCGTTTTTGGTGGCCGACTCGGCCAGGATTTCTTGCACGTCGCGCCACGTCAGCTTGGGATTTGCTTGCAGCATCAGAGCAATCACGCCGGTCACGTCGGGCGTGGCCGCCGAAGTGCCGTTCATGCCCCAGGTGCCGTTGTCGTCGTAGAGCGCTTCATATTTCAATTGACCGGGATTGGCCGGATCGGGCACGGCCAGCACGCTGGTCGAGGGAATGCCGCGTTCGTCGCTGGCGCCGGCCCCATCGTGTCCGCCAGGCGCCGCGACGAGCGTGTTCGCACCGGAGGCTGAGTAAAGGGCCAGCTTGCCGTCGTCGCCCAAGGCCGAAACGACCACGGCGTACCGCGAGGCGGTCTCCGCTTCGTCGTTGGTGTTTTCCAAACCGTTTTGATTGCCTGCATTTCCGCCGGCGAACACAAAAATATTTCCCAGCCCGCTGCGGCCCACCGTTTCGGCTTGCTGCATGGCCGCCAGCGTGAGCGGATCGTTGGGACCGAGCACACCCGACAACTGTGGAAACTGGGGAACATATCCCCAACTGTTGTTGTAAACATCGATCTGCTGATCGTGGAACGTCAGCGCCTGAGAAAGCTGCGTGTCGCCGCCTTGCACCAGGTCTCCGTTGGGATCGAACGTGATAATCCGCTCGGCGCCAAATTGTGCATTGGGCGCGATGCCTGCCACGCCGATGCCGTTGTTGGCCGAGGCCGCGATGATGCCGGCCACCTCCGTGCCGTGGCTGTCTTCGCCGGCGGTGGCCCCCGGCGCGAACGGCTCCAACAGAGGTCCCAGAGGCGGAGTGGGATCGGGCTGGGCGTTGAAAAAGTTGTAGCTCAGATCGGGGCGGTAGTTCGCTGCCAGATCCGGATGTACGTGATAGACGCCCGAATCGACCACGCCGACCACCACGCCCTGGCCGGTGTACCCTTGCTGCCAGGCGGGCACCACATTGATATCGGCGCCTTTGGTGCCGCCGGTCTGCCCGGTGTTCTGCAAATTCCACTGCTCGCGGAAGAGTGGGTCGTTGGGCAGAGCCTGCGGAAAGGTGGTTGTCGAGAGCAGCCGGCGTTCTTCGAGCACTTCGAATAGCGTGCCCCGCGCCAGGGTGCGCCGATTCGCCCCGCCCGCCGCTCGCCGCCGCCGCGCCCCAGCCCGCCCCGAAGCGTTCGCCCGCGCACCCTTGAATGTACCAAACAACATTACAGACCTTCCCCTAAGAAACGCTTACGTTGGCTGACCTGCCCTGAAAAGAACGGTTATCTTGGAGAATAACCAGCAGTTACAACGACCGCAACGACTTTTTGGACGGGGTAGCAGAATTCGTGAGAATTCTGGCGGAGGCTCGCGCGGGCGGCCTGACTTCTCACGAAGTCAGCTACAGGCCGGCGGCTTGGTTCGGAATTTGCTTAAAAATACCGGCGGAGGCCAGCCATGAAATCATTTCGACGATGGGCGGCCCTCGCCGCGGCCTTAACCCTCACGGCGATCGGGTGGCCCGGCGCTGCCAAGGCCCAATGGACCAATCCGCTCTTGACCGAGGGGGTGGGCAGCGGCCGCGATCTGAGCGACTACTACTACCACTCAGGCCGGGCGGCAGGCGGCTACGGACCGGCCGCCTCGCCCCGCGACAAAAACCCCGCCGAGACGCTCTTGCGGGAGATGAACGGCACGCATTACCGGCGGCACACGGGCCGCGCGTACTTTCGCGGCCGCCCTCTCGAAGATGCCCGGCAAGTAATCGCCCGCCAAATGGCCCGCGATCAGCGGCGCGCCCGACACGGTATTGCCGGCCCGCGCCAGGCCAACCGCACCCGTAGTCCGTCTGACACCGTGCGTCGGCCGAGCCGGCCACCTCAACCGCCCAGACCGCTGCCTCCGCCGTCGGGGCCGCTCTATTGAACTATGGCAACTGATTGGCTACCAAAGGACCGGGTAGTTGTGCCGGTCGATTTTTCCGACGAATCGTTCGCGGCGCTCGATACGGCACTGAAGTTGGTATCCGGCGCCGCGCACCTCTCGTTGATTTATGTTTTGCCCGTTTACGATCCCGCCGAACCAGACGTGGTCTGGACGACGCTTGACGATGAAGCGCGACGGCATCATGCGCAGCTTGCCTTGCAAGAGCGGCTCAGCGATGCGAAATATCAGGGCATCAAGACGGTAATTGCATTTGGCAATCCGGGGCACGAGATCGCCGCCTTCGCCCCGGCGGAACGCGCTGAGCTGATTGTGCTTTCATCTCACGGCCGCACGGGTTTGACGCGGCTCTTGATTGGCTCGGTCGCGGAGCGCGTGGTACGGCTGGCCCACTGTCCGGTGTTGGTGTTGCGCAAATAGTCTTCATCGAATTCAATTCATTGCAGGGCACCATTATGGCGTGTTCACTGTATGTCATGAGGCGCGCACTCACTGAGCGGGTGGGCCCGTGTACTCGGAGAGGCATTGCCGTTCGACATCTTGTCGTCCTTGCCGCAATTGTCATGACGCCTGCCTTTTCGACTGTCTGTTTAGCAGCCCCCCGCATCGACTCAAGCAATGTCGTGTATTCGTCGATCGCATTCGGAAAGTTGTATCATTGTGGTCCGGACGCGATGGAAGGGGACGACGCGGATCGCCTTGTGGCCGTGGTGACAATTGATCTTAGTGGCTCGACGGAGAGAACGGATTATGTTGTCCCTGTCCACCAACACTTTACGCGGCACCCGTTCCGCTGGCGCCTCGCGGACGACGCGATCTTTATGCTTACAGGAACTGGTTATCCAGTGGGACAAAATGTTTTCGCCTTTCACCGAATTCCGCTGTCGGAGCTCCCAAGACACCGCCGACAGAATCTCCGACTACCTCGCCGAGAAGAATACACCGACTATGGTGACTATCAAAAGGCGTGGTTTAGCGCGGTCGGCGCTCCGACAGTCGATCGTAAGCTAGAACCGTTCCACGGGGCGTATGCGATTTGCGATCCGACGCCGGTCTATGCTGCTTTTGTGCGTGAGGGCGCCACCAAAAAGTTTTCATTCGACTTCTCGGTGTCGGCCGATGACTCCATCAAATGCAGTACGTATGGAGGGGGCGTCTTTGAGGAATTTGCTTCGACCCTTGAAGAGGTCAAAGGGCAGACAGAGCGCATCGACCCAGGGCTATGGGAAGCCATCCGCTCGCAAAAGATTGTGATGGAAGACCGATTCTGGGTGTTCCCTTTTGACACTTTCCGGTACTTGGTCACCGAGTCAGGAAAAGTCCTCGTTTACAATGCCCCCGAAGAGCCGCGAGCCGCGGGGGTTTTTGACGACTCGCCCGTTGTCTGCATTGTTGACGATGCGGACTCGGGAAAAGTGTTCGCGTTTAGCCGGCGCGGTTACTGCGAGCTGAAGGATCCGCTGACCTTGATCGCTCACCAGTTGCCGGCGCGAGCTGAAGACCAAGATTTCGCCTCGCTTGCCGCTCGCTGTGCTCAGGTTTTGATGGACGCCGGAAGGGCGCGATCGCCAAAAAGCAAGCCGGGCAACCGCGACGGGAACTAGCAAGGTCGTCGCGGCACCCCGGTTGCGGCTACATCATTGGGCATGGCCAAAGTGGCTAAAGGAATGCTACTCGCCGCGAGCGGCAGCTTGCCGTCAATGACTATCATTAGCCGCCATTGGGTGACGCCGGGTGGTTCGTGCTGTTCCCACGGCGTTTCTCCCTGCGCCGGTGCTTATGGCCCTGTCAGGCCCGGGCCCCCGAAGCCGAACGGCACGACCTGCAAAAGCATGAGCACGATCAGAATGGCCAACAGCGTTCCCAACAGCCCGCTCGGGGCGTATCCCCAACTACGTGAGTACGGCCACGCCGGCGCCGAACCGACAGCCATGAGCACCAGAATTATCAGCAATAACGTCCACATGATGATTCTCCAGGGTGAGGCATGACGGTAGGCGCCGCTCGGGCCAGGCAAGCGCCCGGCCCGAGCAACGCATCAATTGCGTTGGGACGCCTTAGCGCGGCAGGAGTCCGCGGCGCATCGCGCGACGTTGCTGGCCCGGCGTCAAACCATAGAACTGATAGATCTGGTTTCGGTAGGCGGGAGTCGCGAAGGCCGGATACTGCTGGGCCGTGTAGGTCGGCACCTGCTCGAATTTCTGCGGCGCGATGTGAACCACCGCCAAACGCTTGTCCACATTAAAACGGACCGCGTCCCAGGGCACGGTGACCAGCCGCTCATCGCTATTCATGACGATCAGGTAATCGACATTGCCCTGTTCGTCCAAAACGATGTCGTCGACGGTTCCGACCGACGCGTCACTTTGAAGCGTGACCTTCGAGCCGAGAATCTGCTTGGCACGGAAGTGCGGTTGTCCGTCGGGCGGGGCATCGTGGTCTTGCGACCAGGCCACGCTCGCAGCCGCCAAAGCGGCGAACAGCAGACTGCAACGGATCGGGGCGAATGCTCGAATCTTCATGTTGTCCTCCCTTTAAAAATGGTAGTGGTGTCGAATCTCCGAAGGCTTCATTCCATATTCCATTTAAAAGCTCTCCTTTTTTCTTGCGTTTGACGCAAACGCAATGCCGCACCGGGCCATCGCACGTCGGCGAGGGAGGCGAATCGAAGTCAGAAGACCCGTCAAAATCGGGACTTAGTGCGAATGCAAGAGGATTTTGGAGCGGTTCACGCTGGCGGAATGAGGTGCCAATTAGTGAATCCGGAGCGGTTGCTCGGTAATCAGAATTTCGAGCTGCTCGAAGGTGCGAAGCAGGTCCCGCTTGAGCTGGGCGACAAAACCAGCGCTGCCCTGACGGCGAAAATCGAGGACCCTGCCACCCTGCCAAATGACACGAAGCGGAAATTCTCGCTGCTGCGTGGTCAGGCCGCCAAAATGGGCCAGGAGCCGCCGCTCGACCCCGTCAAAGAGTTCGCCGGCAAAGGGTCGGCCGTCGTTGTCGGTTAAAGGCAGGTAGAAGTCGTAGCGGCGGGCCGATTTAGCCATTATTCCGGCTCGGCTGGCGCCCATTCGGCTGAGGCACGATCTCGAATGGAAGCTTTTTACGGCGCAGCATCTGGAGATGACGGTCGCTCACGACGTAAATAGGTTCCTGGCTGATTCGCGAGATGGGGCCCGATGCCACGAGCGCTCGCCAAACTTTATCCCAATGCTCCTGCGGAATCTTGATCGCGGGCATCCCTTGATCTCGCAAACACGCGTGTCTGGATTGGAAATCTTTCAACACCCAACTTTAACAGTCGCAAAGGATTTGGGCAATCGTGGTCGCTTGCACCGAACATAAACTTGATGTACAAGCGAGCTGGGTTCGATTCATGCGGAGTGCGCGGGCCCGAACAGATATTTCCCGATCGAGAACGACGAGCATTGCCATGACACGAAAACACAAAGACATCTCTTCGCAGCCGAGCCGCCGTGGCTTTCTAAAAACTGCCGCTTCGGCCGCGGTCGCCACGGTCGCGGCGCCGATGGTCATACCGCGACGTGTGCTCGCGGCGCCCGGCAAGCCCGGCGCGAACGACCGAATCACCGTCGGCGCGATCGGCGTCGGCGGACGGGCGAGCCTGCTGCTGCAGCAACTGCCCGAGTCGGCCGAGATCGTGGCGCTGTGCGACTGCAATCTGCCGCGGGCCGAGGCCTTTAAGGGCAAAGCGAAAAAAGAGTGGCCCGTCTATCAGGACTATCGCAAGCTGCTCGATCGTCAGGATATCGACGCGGTGATCGTGGCCACGGGCGAGTTTCAACGCGTCTTGCCGTGCATGCACGCCTGCCAGGCCGGCAAAGATATCTACGCCGAAAAGCCGCTGACGCTCTATGTGAGCGAGGGCCGGGCCCTGGTCGACGCCGTGCGCAAGACGGGCCGCGTGCTGCAAGTGGGCTCGCAGCAACGCTCGATGGCCATGAACCGTATCGCCTGCGAGCTGGTCCGTAGCGGCGGGCTAGGCAAGGTGCTGGAAGTGCGGGCGATCAACTATACCGGTGCGCAGCCCTCGCCCGACCAACCGCCGCCGGCGATGCCGGTGCCGGAGGGCCTCGATTGGAATATGTGGCTCAACCAGGCCGCCGAGCGCCCCTATCATCCCGATTGGATGGGCTGGATGCGGTGGCGCGACTTCGCCGGCGGCGAAATGACCAACTGGGGCGCGCACGGCGTCGATCAGATCCAATGGGCGCTGGGCGCGGACGACACCGGGCCAGTCAAAACATGGCCGATTGCGTTCGACACGCCCGTCAAAGCCGGGCAATTCGCATCGGGCATCGGCATGCGCTATGCCAACGGCGTGGAGGTCAAGTTTGTCATCGAGCAGGGGCACGGCCCGATGGGCGGGGCCGTCTTCGTCTGCGAAAAGGGCAAGCTGGAGATCAATCGCAATAAGTTCACCTCGAACCCACCCGAGATTGCCGAAGAGCTGCGCAAGCAAGTCGATGTGGCGGAAGAAGAGCGGAAGTGGAGCGACCAGCTTGCGCTGTGGCAGGCGCGGTGGCACATGCAAAACTGGCTCGACTGCATCCGCAGCCGCGAGTTGCCCGTGGCCGACGTCGAGATCGGGCATCGCTCGATCTCGGTCTGCCATTTGGCGAACATCACCCGAGCTTCAGGCCGCGAGCTGCGCTGGGATCCGATCAAGGAGCGGTTCGTCGATGATGTCGCGGCGAACGCTCTGCTCGACCGAGAGCGGCGCAAGGGGTTTGAGCTGCCGGCGGTGTAGCGTCATCCCGGCCAAATTACCGGCGCGCCGGCAATCATAGTCGATGGGACAACCGATCGAAAGCCGGCCGGCTCGACCGCCGATGCATTTTTACTCGCGGGACTTTTTGTTCCGGTTGTTCTCGTTGAGTTCGCGTTACCGCGCTCTTCTAGCCACGTCGGCATCGTAACGTGCCCGCTCCAACGGCGTGAGCCATCGATGAAAGGTTGCCAAAAGCAGATGGCGATCAAGCGTGTCCTTCAGTGGCGAGTACTCCGACCGGTAATCCAGTTGAGGCTGCCAACAGATAGCGGATGTGTCGGCGTCGACGACAATGCCGGGTTTCGATTGCCGCAACGCGCGCAGAGCCGCGACGAAACGGTCACACTCGGTCTCCAACACCTCGAGCTCATCATCATGACCGCGCAGGATTGCGACGAAACGGTCACCCTCGGGCTCCAACACCTTGACCTCATCACCATGACCGAGCGCAATCGCCACGAGTGGGCGGGTGTCGTCGAACGAGTGCCATACCTTAAAGTGGAGCGTCTTGAGGTGCTTGAGCGCCTGCAGCGTTTCCAGCGATTCCGGCGTTGCCAATTCAAAATCGAGCGCCAGTTCCTCCAGCGGTTGCAAAGTTTTGAGGCATGCGACGTCGGCCAATCCACCCTCGCCCACGAGCACACCGCGCAGGCCGAGCGACCGCAAACGCGGGAACGTGGCGAGATGGCGAAGATCCTCCTCGCTTACCTGACAGGAATCCAGGTCGATGGTTTCCAGATTCGGCAGCGCGGGCAAGTGGGTGAACAGCGACGGCTGGTCGCCAAAAGCGGAGTCGAAACTGAGCGACTTGAGGTGCTTCAGACCGGCGAGACAGGCCAGGCTCTCGGCGGCGATCTCCGTGCCTTCCATGTGCAGGCGTTCTAGCCGAGGCATCTTGCCGATCGCTACAAGACAATCGTGTGCCAATTGCTTTGCGTCGCCCTCGCTGTTCCATCTCTTCGTATAGATGCGCAGCTCCCGAAGTTGTCGCATCTCGTCGAGTGCTTCGATCATCGCAGGGGTCAAGCGGTCGACGCTGAGGGATAATTCGCGAAGTTGTCGCATGTCGCTGAGTGCTTCGATCATCGCAGGGGTCAAGCGATCGCCTCCAAGGGACAAAGATCGTAGCTTGGGCAGCCGCGAGATTCGCAGGAGATGGCCTTCGACCGTGGCGCCGTAGCGTTCGACGTCTTTCGTACCGATGCGTGCGCCGATGATGTAGCGACGGAGACGATCGGCGCCGACAAGATCGAGCCATTCGGGACCGGTGCGTTCCAGCCAGACCTTTGTAAAGGGCTCGTCCGAAAATGCGGTGAGCAGCGGATCCTGCACATCGGCCCGGTTGCGCGCATTGGAATACCAACCGCAACAGGCGGCCGCGAGCGCGACGGCGACGAACATGGCCCGCAGGCTCCAGCGAAATCCTGGCCGGTAGCGGCGCAAAGCCCATTCGCAGGACGCGGCCGGCGCTGCCAACGCGACGAGCCAGACCAGCAGATTCGCGGCCAACCAGCCGGCGCTAAAGTCTCCACTGTGGATGCGAGGGCTAAAAGACCCCAGACCTGCGATGTTGTACCAGTGCCAGACGAACGGCCAACCATGGACGACTTGGGTCATTGGCTTGGCAGGGTCCCGGACGGTATCCGAGCTCAAATTGGCGAGCACGACCGGCGCGCCGATGACCACCAACACAATCAAGGTCAAGACTCGCGGGCGGTAGTGCCAGAGCGCTGGAAGTTTCGATCGCATTCGCTGCTTCCGGGGGCGCCGTGTTGGATTCCAATGAACCCAAGTCTAACGCGCCCTCCTTACTGCTTGCCACTGGACAGAAGAGAAGGTGATCGAGACATCACTCGCCTGTCTCGCCAACGGCCGGGCGCGAGGCGGGGAACAGCACCGACGACGACCCCGGCTTTCCCGAGAACGCCGAACCTGTCTGAGATTGCCGAAGAGCTGCGCAAGCAAGTCAAGGTGGCAGAAGAAGAGCGGAAGTGGAGCGACCAGCTTGCCCTTTGGCAGGCGCGGTGGCACATACAAAACTTTCAAGGAGCGAGATAAGACTTGTCACAAGGATAAACTCGAGAAGCGGTACGGCGCGGCCGCGCCAGTCGTGAGGAAGATGGCGGATCACGATGACAACCGTCAATAAGACGGCGATGCCAGCTTGGATTCGGAAGATCGCACCGAGTCGTAGGTCGAACCGTCGTCGGCTGGTGAACCCAGAAGGACTGTGCATAGCGCCACTCTATGCATTCTTCCCGCAAAGTTCACGCACCAGAGCCACGTTAGCGCCCACCTGGTCGCCGAACTGCTGATACATGCCGACGATCAGGGCATCGGTCGGCTTGATGTTGTCTAACGCCGTTTGAAACGCACTGCGGACCTCGGCAGGCGTGCTCACCCGCCGGCCAGCGGCCAGCACCTTGTAGGCCAGGCAGGGCTTCTTGATCGACTGAATCACTTTGAACATCCGCGGAGGGTCGGAGGGTAGATAGATTTCACCCAGCGGCAGATCGCTGCCAAGCAGTTTGCGGAGCTCGTCCTTGGGTCGCGTCAAGTAATACAGACAGCACATGAAGTAATCGACATCCCAATCCTGGTCGTTGGCCAGCGCCAGTAGCTCGGGATTGTGCGCCGACAAGCCCACCAGCACGCCTTGGTCGCGAATCCGCTTGAGCAGATCGGTGAGCGTGCTGAGCTTGCCTTGGCGATGCAGTTTCTCGGCCAGGGCGCCGTGCGGAGCAATGCCGATCGGGTGTCGCTTCGCCACTTCGTCGATGAAATGCGGTTTTTCGTCCCAGTCGGGCTTGCCCAGGCAGAGCCAATTGAGCTTGCCGCCCGACTGGCGATGGCGATCGAGATCGGCCAGCGTCCGCTCGGCGAAGCTGTTCTGCCAGGTATTGATGCCGGCCTGCTGGGCGCGATCGAGCAGTTGTTGCACATGATCGGGCGTGTGCCAATCGATCATGTGCTGGCTGAGATGCTTGTTGAAGTGCGAATGCCCGTAGATCGGATTTCCGCCCAGAATAAGGCGGGTCACCGCATGCGGCCCAAGCTGGATGGTCGGCAGCGGCGCGGACGCGGAACTTTCGGCGGCCGCGGCTGGCGCCAGCGCGGCGACGCCGGCCGCCAGGCCCGCCGCTTGTTGTAGGAAATCGCGCCGAGTGGCGGAAGCCGGTGCTTCAGAAGACGCTCGATTGCCGCGGCTCATAGATGTCTCCTTGCCAGGTAATAGTTCGGCCTCTGCTGTTGTACAATGTTCGCGTGTGCTTTGTCACAGCTAAGAATTACGACCGGTCGTTGCTGACGGTTTCGGCCAGAACTCTCACGAGCTCTTCCCTGAATCCCGACCCCTGAATCCCGACCCCTGCTTTTCGACCCCTGCCCCCTGCTACCATAACGGCATGAACGGCACATTGCCACCATGGCTGGAACGCTGGCTCGACGTGCCGGCCGCCGGCTCGGGCGAGGGAACCGCCTGGACGCTCGACGACCGCTGGAACTGGGCGCCTTGGGCCACGTTGGTCTTCGTCGGTCTGGCGGCGGCCTGGGTGCTGTTCTGGTACGCCCGTGAAGTGGCGACCGCGGGCCGATCATGGCGACTGCTCCTGGCGACGATTCGGCTGACGCTGGTCGGGCTGCTGCTGTTCATGCTGGCCGAGTTCGTGCTGTCGCTCAACCGCACCGGCCTGCCTTACGTGGTCGTGCTGCTCGACGATTCGGCCAGCATGAGCACGGTCGATCGCTACGAAGATAAAAAACTGGCCAAGACCGTGGCCACGCGCATCGAGACGGCGGGTCTCAGCGAAGCCACGCGGCTGAATCTGGGCAAGTGCTTGTTGTCGGCAAATGACGGCGATCTGCTGGCGGCCATCGCCCGCCGCTTTAAGCTCAAGACGTACTTTGTGTCGGCGGCGGCCCGTCCGCAAGCGGGCGACCCCGCCGACGTGGCCAAAGCGGTCGAAGCATTGGAAGCGACGGGCGAATCGAGCCGACTGGGCCAAGCCGTCGAAACCGTGCTCGACGACTTCCGCGGCAACCTGCCCAGCGCCATCGTCCTGCTGAGCGACGGCATCAATACCGAGGGAGACACGCTCGCCGACGCGGCGGCCCAGGCGCGTCGCAAGGGCGTGCCGCTGTTTACCGTGGCGCTGGGCAGCGAAACACCCATCCGCGATCTTGAGTTGAGCGACCTGCTCGTCGACGAAGTGGTGTTTGTCGATGACGTGGTGAATTTTGATTTCAAGGTGATGGGCACGGGGCTTGAAGGCCGGCAAGTGTCCGTCGTGCTGCGCCGGAAGGGCGAGCAAGCGCCGCTGGCCGAGACCACCGTCACCATCGCCGCCGATGGGCAGCCGCAGCGGGTGCGGCTGCCGTATCGCCCCACCGAGGTCGGCGATTTTGATTATGTTGTCGAGATCGATCCGCTCGCCGAAGAGAACCAGCGCGACAACAACCGCGAACAACGCCGCGTGAGCGTTCGCGATGAGCAAGTGCGCGTGCTGCTCGTGCAGTCGTATCCGAGCTATGAGTTCCGGTATTTGAAAAACCTGCTGGAGCGAGACAAAACGGTGCGGGTGCGAACGGTTTTGCAGGAAGCCGATCCGGAATACGTGCAGCTCGACGAGACGGCTTTGGCGGTGTTTCCCGTGCGGCGAGATGAATTGTTCGAGTACGACGTGGTGATCTTCGGCGATGTCAATCCGGCGTTTCTCAGCCCGTCGGCGCTGGAAAACATCGTGGCGTTTGTCGAAGAGAAAGGCGGCGGAGTGATTTTCATTTCGGGGCCGCTGTATACGCCGCTGGAGTACCGCGACACGGCGCTGGCCGAGCTGCTGCCCATCGAGTTTGCCGGGGCGGTGGGGGCCGATCCGGGCCGGGTGGTCAACGAGCCGTTTCAGTTGCAGCCGACGGAGCTGGGCTTGACCGGCCCCACGATGCAATTGGGCGATACGCCCGCCGAAACGATTGAGATCTGGCGCAAGCTGCCGTCGCTCTATTGTTTTTTCGAGGCGCCGGCGCTGAAACCGGCCGCCCGTGTGTGGGCCGAGCATCCGCTGCGCGGCGCCACCGACGGCCGACGCCTGCCGTTGGCGGCCATGCAATACGTAGGTTCGGGCAAGGTGGTCTTTCACGCCACCGACGAAACCTGGCGCTGGCGGTTCCGCGTGGGCGAT
>DATFDL010000148.1:0-4317 GCA_035252155.1 Pirellulales bacterium
CGCGAAAGGACGCCTCTTCTCGGTAGGTGGCTGGGGCAGAGCCTTGGCGATGCCCCGGCTGGCGCGAGGTCGCATCGCGCGGTTCGTCGTCTTTCGCTCCGCGAAAGATCGCGTCGTCTTGCGCGGTGCGGCGGTGCGTACGGTCGCCGAGCGAAAGCGGATCGCCGCTACTTTCGCGGAGCGAAAGGCGACTTTGAGCGGCTGCTTCGTCACCCGCCGGGCGGTACAATTTTTCGGCGTACGGCCGTCGAGCGCCAGTCGCGCCTTCGGGCAAATAATACGTCCAAACCACCGCCCCCAAAAACATCACGGCCGCGATCGGCGTGCAGTATTTCAGACAGACTTTCATCACCTGGTCGATCCGCAGCCGCGGCAGCGTCCAGCGGGCCCACATCATGAAGGTCACGCCGGCGACACACTTGAACATAAAGTTCAACATGCCTAGGAAATTGCCCAGATAACCCCATACGGGGCCATGCTCGTGTGTGAGCGTCAGCCAGTCGCTGATCGGCAATGGTCCATTCCAGCCGCCGAAGAACAAAATGGCGGCCAGCCCGCTCACGGCGAACATCGAGCCGTACTCGGCCATGAAGAAAAAGCTCCACCGCAGCCCGGAATACTCAGTATGAAAACCGGCCACCAGCTCGCTTTCGGCCTCGGCCAGGTCGAATGGGGCGCGGTTGACGCTGGCCGTGGCGCAGGTGAAGTAGACCCAGAACGTGATGAACGTGAACGGATCGTGAAAAATCAGCCAATTGGTCAAGAACCCCTCTTGCAGCCGGCCGATCTGCACCAAATCCATGCTGCCGGCAATGAGCACGGGCACGACCACGCACATGCCCATCGGCACTTCGTAGCTGACCACCTGGGCCGCCTCTCGCATGCCGCCGAAGAGCGACCACTTGGAGGCCGACGAATAGCCGGCCAAGATGACACCGAACACCTCCAGGCCCATCACGGCCAGGATGAAAAACACCCCGGCGTTCAGCTCAACCGCCACCCAGCCGTCGCTGAACGGCAGGGCGATATACGCGCAGAACGACGCGCAGAAGCTGATGTAAGGCGCCAGCCGGAACAGCACGGCGTCGGCCCCTTCGGGCATCAGGTCTTCTTTGGTGATGAGCTTCAGACCGTCGGCCAGCGTTTGCAGCCAGCCGAACTTGCCGCCCACGCGGGTCGGGCCCAGGCGGTCTTGAATGCGGCCAGCGACCTTCCGCTCGAGCCAGATGAAAACCAGCGCCCCGACGGCCACCACATGGATCAACAGCACGCAATGCACCAGCGCCGCCAGCAGATACGCCAGCCAAGTCGGCACATATTGCGAGAAGAACTCAGCCACGCTGTTTGCCTGCCGTGCTCAAAATCGGTTCGCCCCAGAGTTTGTGAAATATGGCACAAACTCGCGCCGAGTTAAAGCCCCGCCGCGTCGATTTTTCGGCGTGGGGCGGCGAAGCTGGCTGGCGAGCGAGCTGCTGTACCGGACGCGACGCGCCGCAATTGGTCAAAGCCACCGTAGTCATCACGCTCCGCGTGATGCTGACGCCGAAGGCGTCGCGGGCATCACGCGAAGCGTGATGTCTACGGTGGCCGAGCCGCTGCAACTACGTTTCATTTTTGTCATGGCGGTCGAAGAGAGCCTGCGCTCCTACCCGCACGGCCGTTACCTGCTGGCGCCGGCGGCGGAATGTTTTGAGCCAATCTCGGCATTCCTGCGGGCACGTTCTCCGCAAGTAAGCGAACGGCGTGAGCGGCCGTCATTACTTAGTGCTGAAACAAGAACTCGGGATGATTGATTAAGGCCCAAAGCAGGTCTTCGATCGCGGCGCGGCGGTCGCGCGCCGTGGACAAACGCTGAGAGAGATCGCGGCGTTCGTCGTCCGATGGATAGCGGCTCAGGGTCGCGAGAAAAAGCTCCTCGACAATCGCGGGGTTGTCGGCGCCGGCGGACAGCAGCCGGGCCACACGGCCGGTCGGCGAACGGATTTGGGCCTCGATGCCTTCGCCGCCGATCAACTCGAGGGCCTGCCCGAGGTTCGACTCGCCGTCGCGCTCGCAGGCGCAGGCCAAGGCCCGCGCGGGACGCCCAAAGGCCGCCAAAAAGCGATGCTGATATTCGCCGTCGGGCAGCTCGGCGGCCCGCAAGCCCGCGGGGAAGCCGGCGAACTTTTCGGGCGTGCCGGTCGCCTGCCCGATGGCGTCGAGCAATTGCTCGGCGGCGAGCAACCGCACCGCGGCGTGCGCGAAATAGCGCTCGTCGCCGGTTTGGCGACCCGCGCCGTCCGAGGCAAGCTGATAGAGCCGCGAACGCATGATCTGGCCGATCAGATATTTGCGATCGAAGCCATGCGCTGCGTAGTCAGCCGCCAGCCAATCGAGCAGCTCGGGATGCGAGGGCGGATTCGAGCCGCGAAAATCATCGACCGGTTCGACGATGCCGCGACCAAACAGCCAGGCCCAAACGCGGTTGACCGCCGCCCGCGCAAAGAACGGATTATCAGGCGCGGTCAGCCAAGCGGCAAAAATCTCCCGGCGGTCTTCTTCGCCCGACGTGGCGGGCGGCGAGGCGCCGAGCGGCTTGGGCGCCGCGACCGCGCCGGTTCGCGCGTGGCGCAGCTCGCCCGACCGCGTGGGCAGCACCGTTTCTTCCTTATCGTAAATGTGGTTGAAGAACGGCCCGTCGCGATACCGCAGCCGAGTGAAGAACGCCGCCAGCCCGTAGTAGTCGTCCTGCGTCCAGCGCTCGCCTGGATGATTGTGGCAGCGGGCGCAGCCGATCCGCACGCCCAGAAACACCTGGGCGACTTGTTCGGCGCGGTCTTGCGGAGTGCGCGGCAGGCGATAGAAGCCGGCCGGCGGCTGACTGTAGTTGCCGCCCGACGCCGTGATCAAACGCGTCGCAAACAGATCGTCGGGCACGTTGGCCGCCATCTGCTGCTTGATCCAGGCGTGGTACTTGATGGCCCCCGTCTTGCCGACGAACCGCTGATTGCATCCCAGCCGGTCGGCCCAGCGCATGGCCCAACAAGCGGCGTATTCGGGTCGATCGAGCAACTGGTCGATTAGTCGCTCGCGCTTCTCGGAAGAGTTGTCGGCCAGAAAGCGGCGAACCTCGTCGGCCGGCGGCAGGACGCCGCAGACATCGAGCCAGGCCCGGCGCAGGAACGTGGCGTCGTCGCACCGCGGGGCGGGCGCGATCCGCAGTCGCCGCAGCCGGGCCATCGCCAGTTGGTCGATCGGGTTGGTCTCAGGAAGGTCGGGCCAGCCAAAACCTTCGGCCGATCGCAAAAAGACGATTTGGCTGACGGCCTGCAGCTCGCCATAGACCGCGGCAACGGTTGCTTCACGGCTGGATTGCACGTTGCCCAATCGCTTCACAAGACCGCCGCTGGTGACTTCAGCGACGCCTTCGGGACTGACGGTGAAGTGAGCCAGGTGCGTCACGTCGCGCGAGGCGCCGCCGGCCCATCGCGCCACCACGCGAAGCTGTTGTGCCGATGAAGCCGGTTCAAGCCACCGCTCGGCCGGGAAGACTTCGAGCGATACGGGAGCGGGCTCGTTGATTTGTTGAGGCGCGCCGGAGGCGATCCATTCGCGCAGCAACCGCGGCAGAGGATCGTCGGCAGTGGCAAACCGTCGGCCGCCGCCATGCGGCAGGCGGGCCAGCGGTTTGGTCAACAGCAGGCTTTGGTCCGGGGTCAGCAAGTCGATTCGCCTTCCGCCCGACTCGCGTGTCAGCCGCGTGTAATCATTGACCGGATCGAAACCGCGCAGCGACAGCGCCAGGCCGCCCTTGCCGCTGGGCGAGCCGTGGCACTTGCCCGAATTGCAGCCAGCCTTGGTCAATACCGGAATGACCTCCTGACGAAAACTCACCGGCCGCGGCGATTGACACCCGCTGACGGCGACGGGCACCGTGAGCGAATCGTCGCCGTAGCGCGCCACGATGGCCGCCGCGCCGTCGCCGACGGCCTGTGCCATGCCCGACGCATCGACGGTCACCACGGCCTCGTTGGTCGAGTGCCAGGTTGCCCCGCGCGTCGCATCGCTGGGGGCATCGCTCACGGTCGAAGTGACGACCAGTTGGGCCCGATCGCGCGGCCCGCGGAGCGTGATTTCGGAAGGAGAAATCGTGAGCGATGACGCCGAGTCGCTGCCCGCGGCGGGCGTCGTCATCAACGAACCCACTACGAAGAACAAAATGACGACGTTCGCTCGACCTTGCATAATCAGAAGCTTGTAGGGCGGGACTGGGCTGCGCAAACGAGGCGTTATCGTTTTGAAGATACTTATCCTCCTTTTGTTCCGCCACGACGGAGC
>DATFDL010000149.1:0-16446 GCA_035252155.1 Pirellulales bacterium
CCGGCCTGTGGCCCGACGCTGCCTTGGTCTGGCTGCAGGCGGCGGTTTTGGGCGGGTTGCTGGCGATGACGGCGGTGGCGCTGGAGCGCGCCGCCCGGCCGCGACGACCGGCGGCGCCGTACCGTGGTGCATCGAGTTCGATCATCCGTCCCGCCTCGACGTACACGCAACCGCGCGCGCCGGCCGTTGCCGCGCCGCTGTCGACTGAAACGGCGGTGGTGGTCGAGTCGCACGTGCCGGAAGCCGCACCATGAAGTCAAAATGCAAAATGAAAAAGCCAAAATGCAAAATGCGCAGGCGCGGCTGCCAACCCTGGTTTGTCGGATTTGCATTTTGCATTTTGCATTTTAACTTGTTCCTCCTTGTGGCATTTACCGCCGGCGCGGAGCCAGCAAGTCAGGCCCCGCTGGAATATCGCCGTTACTTCGTGCCGGCAGACCGCCCCCAGATTTGGCCGAAGCGCAACGTTCCCTATCTGCCGGTCGATCGCGACGAATTCGAGCGACTCGTCGAGGCGGCCAATTCGGCGCCGATGGGAAAGCACGTGGCGGGGGCGGCGCGCATTGCCAAGGCCGTCTACGAAGCCGCGCTCGACGACCGCGACCGACTCGACGGTGAAGCCCGGTTCGAGATCTCCGCGGCTCAGGACGGACCCACGCTGATGCCGATCGAGCCGTTTGGCTTCGTGCTCGAAAGGGCCGCCTGGAGGGGCGAGCCGGGCAACCCCGCGGTGGTCGGCGTCGATGCCGACGGACGGTTTTCGGTGCTCGTCGAACGCTCAGGCACGCTGGTAGTCGAGTGGTCGCTTGTGGGCCGTCGCGAAACCGGAGGATCGCTCGTTTTTCCGATGGAGCTGCCGCGTGCGCCCGTAGCCCGGATGCAACTCGACCTGCCGCCGGGAATGTTCCCGACATTTGCGGCGGGCGTGTTGGCAAGCGACACGCCGATCGGTGATAGGCATCGCTGGAGTTTTGAACTAGGAGGCCGTTCTGAGGCATCGTTGGTGCTCGCGCCCGACGAGGCGAAAAGCCGTCATCGCCGGCTCACGCTGCTGCAGGAACACCTCAACTATCGCTTTACTCCCGGTGGACTGGAAGTAGCGGCCCAGCTCCGCCTCGACATTCACCATGAGCCGCTTCGCCGTCTCGAATTGGATCTCGATGCCGGACTGCGTCTGGCCGCGGCGCAGCAAGGTGGCACGCAACTGGCATGGCGCGTTTCCAAGGGGCAGCACGCGGGATCGAGCCGCGCCGTGGTGGAGTTTGCCGAACCGCTGCTAGGTCCGGGACGCACGGTGACCGTCACGGCGCTGGCGCCCATGGTCTTGGAACAGAACTGGACCCTGCCGCGCATTCGCGTGCAAGGCGTTTTCTGGCAAGAGGGCACCGCCAGTCTGGTCGTGCCCACACCGCTTTCGCTCGATCAGTTGTTGCCGGTGCGTTGCCGGCAATTGAAATCGGGTCCGCTGGCTTCAGCGCGGCCTAGTGACACCTTTGATTTGCAGTTCTTTTCGTCCGACGCCTCGGCGACCGTGCGATTCTCCTGGCGTAAGCCGATGGCGACCCTGGCGGCGGCGACCAGCATCGAGCTTTCCGGCGAATCATGGCAAGCCAATTATATGGGCCGATTCGAACTCGACGAGGGCGAGGCCTTCGTGCTGTCGGCCGATGTCGCCGATGGCTGGCTGGTCGACACGGTGGTTTCCATTCCGCCCGGAGCAGTTTCGACATGGAACGTCGAAGACGCCGGCGGCGACCGGTCGCTGGTGGTGCAATTGTCCGAACCGCTCGCGCCGAATCGGCCGTTGGAGCTGCGCGTCGAAGGGCGGCGCGCCCCGGCCGACCAAGAGCTCGCCGAGAAGACGCTGCAAATGGTCGAGTTTCGAGACGTCAACGTCGCCGAACACTTGCTCGCCTTGGCGCCGGCCGGGCATTACCAACTTCGTTTCACCGGTGCCGAGCCACCACGGTTGTTGCGACGTGAACAGTTGACGCCTGCGCAACGGAAGCTCATCGAGAATTCGCCCCTCGATGCCTGGATCGATCTGAATTCCGCGCAGCCCGGCTGGGCGGCAGAGCTGCGGCCGCAACCGCCGCGATACACTGCAGAACTCTTCGTCGACGCGCTATTGACGGAAGGAAAATTGAGGGAAAATTACCTGATTCGTTGCAAGCCGGAGGGTGCCCGGCTCGATCGCGTGTTGGTCCATTTCGCTCAATCGCGACCCACGCCGCCGCGCTGGACGGCCGACGCCAGCCTCGGGCCGCTCACGGCCGAGAAGATTGCATCGGATTCGGCGACCAGCGAGGCGGCTCCGGACCTCGTGGGCGGCAGGGTGCTACCCGAAGCGGAAGACGGCGAACATGGCCCGGTAGCCCCGGCCCTCGTGGCCGGCTCGCAGACTACTGAGTTGGAACCGCCCGGCACAAGGCCGGAAGCTACCAAGGCCGGCACGAGGCCGGAAGCTACTGGCGAAACGTGGGAAGTGCGTCTGGCACGCCCCAGTGAGAAGCCGTTCGAACTGCACGCCAGCCGCGAGACTGTTTGGGAGGACCAAACGTCGCTCTGCCTGGCCGCACTCGAAGGCGCCACGAGCCAGCAAGGAATGCTACGGATCCATGACGACGACTCGCTGCCCGAACTCGCGATTGCTGATCGCCTCAATCCTCTGCCAGTCGAATCGGCCGCGCCCGAAGAGATCTCTGGCAAGGAGCCGGACCTGCTCCGGGCTGCCTATCGCTACGATCCATTGACTGAATTGGGGCTGCCGCCACCCGCAGCCTTAGTGCACCGTTCGCCCCGGCCTTCGCCCTGTGCGGTGGTGTGGAAGCTGCAACTTCACTCTCAATACTCATCATCGGGTCGTACGTCGCACACGGCGGCACTGCAGATTCAGAACAAGGGACAAAAGCATTGTCAGTTTCGACTGCCCAGCGACACCGAGTTAATAGCGGTGCGCATCGACAGCGGCGAGATTCGGCCCGAGTCCTCCGGTGACGGACTCCAGGTGGCATTGCCGAGCAGTGGCGAGCTTTGCATGCTCTCGATCGAATTTGCTTCGAGCGGTCGGCCGCTTGCCTTGGTCGGCCGTTGCCAAGCGGTGTGGCCCGAAATCGATCTGCCAGTGATGTCGCGCGCCTGGACCGTCAGTGTGCCGCCGGCCTATCACGTATGGAACGAAACCGAGGCGCCCGCGGAATATGACTTGCGGGGGCGGTTGTTTGGCCCGCTGGGCCGTGCGGTGGGCGAGCGGCCTTTCGATCCGCGGCAAATTGAAGACTGGCGAAAGCTGGCTCACATGTCGCTCGACAGTTCAGGCGACGCGGCTTCTGTGAACGATGCCCGGTCGCTGCGTTCGGGCATCGAACAGGCCGGTTGGAACGATTGCCGCATCGAATCGGATTTGGGATCCACCGCGACGGCTTGGTTCGCACATCGGGGGGCGATCGATGCCGCTCGATGGGCGATCATGGCAATCGTCGCAGGCATTGGGCTGAGTGTTCGCCACCGCCGTCCCGCGGCGTTGATCGGATTGGGCGGCATTGCGGCCGCCGCCGCGATCTGGTTGCCCGTCGCCTTGGCGCCCATCGCGTCGGGGGCGTGGTTGGGAGTGTTGATTTGTGTTATCGGCTGGCTCTGCCGACCGCTTCGCGAAGCGAAGGCAGTGGGCGAGCAATCCGCCGCCGATCGCTCGTCAACGTCAAGCGTGCAGTCGGCCGCCGTGGTCGCGGGGCTGATGCTGCTCACCTTGGCTCCCGGCCTGACGAGGGCTGCCGACGACAACCAGACTGCCTCGCCGCGCATCGACGCCGCCGCCGACGAGTCGGCCGAAGACGCAATCCACCGCGTTCTCATTCCGGTCGATGCCGGCGGTAAGCCGGGCACGCGCTACCAGGTGCCCACCGAATTTCTGCAAGCGTTGCGACGACGAGCGGGGGCAGTCGGCGAGCAGCCCCGCGGCTGGCTGCTCTCGGCGGCGCGCTACCGCTGTACGGTGGAACGCGATGAAAACGAATCTCGGCTCGACCTCAGTGAATTGTCCGTTGAGTACGAGCTGCGCGTTTTTGAAGACGGGACGCAAGTTCGCATCCCGCTGGTGCGCGAAGAATCGCCCCTTGTAGCCGATTCGGCCACGCTCGATCGTCAACCCATCGAACTGGTCTGGGACGACAAGGGGCGGGCGCTTGTGTGCGACATCGAAGAAGCCGGCGAGTATGTGTTGCAATTCCGTATGCTTCCCGAAACCACCGACCGGGCGGAGACCACTGGTCTCGAGCTGACGGTTCCGCGCGTGCCATCAGCGCGGCTAGAGGTCACGGCGCCGCCCGAGGCGATGCCCATTCAAGCCACCGGTGCGCGCGGGGCCACCACGGTCGCCGGCGACGGGCGGCAGGTTTCGGTGGAGTTGGGCCCGATCGACCAACTCGCGGTGCGCTGGCTGCAAAAAAATTTGGCGGCGGATCCGGTGGCGGAGGTCGAGGAACTGCTTTGGCTCAAGATTCAGCCCGGCTCGGTGGTGCTCGACGTACGCCTGAACTACAAGCTCGATAGCGGCGTGCTGCGGCGCGTCGAGTTGGCCGCCGACCCTCGGCTTTGGCGCATCCCAGGCAGCGAGGGTGATACGCCCGCTTTCAGCGAAGTGGTCTTACCGTCCGATCCCTTGGCCGCCAGCGGCCCCCAAATCGTCCAGCTTGATCTCGAGACGCCTGTGAGCGATCAGCTTTCGCTGAATCTGTCGTGGTTGCTGACCGGCAGCTCCGGCGTCGGCAATTTGCGGCTGCCGTCGTTTCAGGTTGTGGGCGCTCGGCCGACCAAACGGTGGTTGGCGGTGACGGTCGATTCAGGGTTGGAGTACGACATTCACAACGACGAGCGACTTGAAGGACTGCCGCCGGCCGATTTCGCGGCGGCTTGGGGCGGCCCCGATACGGCGTCGCTCCGCGACGCCCTGGCCTATCGGCTCACCGAGGCGGAGACAGGTTGGAGCCTGGCCACCCGCACTCGTCAGCCGAGGACCACGGCGAAGGAAAATCTTGTGCTGAGCTTTGACCGAGCCCGTGCGCGGATCGAATATGACGCCCAATTGCGAACCACCGCCGGCTTTGTATTCGAGCACCGACTGCTCGTGCCCCCGGAGTTGCGAATCGATCAGATTTCGCTCGAGGAAGATGGCGCCGAACGCGTAGCCCGCTGGGCGCGCGGCGATTCGGGAGTTGTCACCGTCTTTCTCAATCGCCGCGTGACCGGCCCCCAGCAGATGCTGCTTCGCGGCCGGCTGCCGTTGCTTGCCGATGGAAAGATGCCGCTGCCTATTATAAGTGTCGACCCCGGTGGTTCCGAAATAACAAACGAACGTGCCGAAGTTCTGGCGCGCACCGTTCGCATCTATCGCCAGCCGTCGGTAGCCGTGGCGCTCAGTGGAGTGCGTGGCTTGGAGGAAGCGAACGAACCGCGCGCCGAAACATCCGGTCATCTGGGAAGGCTGGCGGCGGCCTTCAATGCAACAGGCGACTTGTCCGCGACGCTGACTGTGGCGCCGAATGAACCGCGAATTCATTCGGCCGCGCAGCTTACGTCGCTGAAATATCTTGAGCAATCGTGGAGCGCCCGCAGCGAGGTCCGATTCGCTGTCGACGACGGGGTGCTCGACGCCCTTCGCTTTGACGTGCCCGCAAACTGGGGCGGCCCGTTCGAGGTCACCCCGGAGGCGACGGTCGAAGTGTTCGATCATCCGGACAGCGATCGCAAACAGCTCTTGGTACGGCCGTGGGCGCCGCTGCACGGGCGCACCGCGATCGCGATTGCGGCGCCACTGAAAACGAAGCCGGGCGAACCCGTCGCGGCGCCCGACGTAGTACCGCTCAACCTACCCGAGGCCGACCGGTATCTGGCCTTGCCGCTGCACGTCGGCGCCGAGGCGGTCGCGTGGGACACCTCGCGCCTGGTCTCGGCGCCATTGCCCGAAACGCTCGCCGACCATCAACCGAATGCCGTTTCTCGCTCCGTGTCGGAAAACTTCGCCCTTTATCGGGCGGTGGGCGACGACCCACAGGCGGTGCTGAATTCGGCCCACCGTTCGATCGACGCGGCGCGCGTCCGGCTGGCGGACATCGGCCTGAGTTTTGAGGCCGGCGTTTGGCGCGCGGTGGGGGCGTTCGATGTCGAGCCAGGGGGAATGGCGAGCTGCCCGTTGCGATTGCCTGCCGGTTGGCAACTGCTCGAAGTCTGGGTCGAAGGCATAGCGACGACGCCGCGGGGCGTCTCCGAGGGCGAATGGCGAGTGCCGCTGCACTCGATCCACTTGCCCCAGCGTGTTGAAGTGATAGCGTCCGGCTCGTCCGAGCGCGGGCAGCAGCAAGGGCCGTTCATGAGTTTGGGCGCGTTGCCGGTGCAAGACACATTGTTGACCGTTTTTTGTCCTCCCGGCCAAACGCTACGTGGCGAGCCGGACGAGACCGAGGTATACGATCCGGCCGCTTGCGCTCGATTGCGCGCGGTCGCGCTGGCGGGCCTGATCGATCTGCCGGCCGAGGTTATCGCCACGACGCCGGCCGATGAACTGGCCGCGTGGTTTCGCCCTTGGGCACGACGGCTGATCGAAAGCGGTCAGTCGCAGGGCGGACCTGGTTCTGCCGTCGCCACGCCGGGCGGGGCGGCGATGCTCGACGACGAGTGGCTCGCTATGGCGCGACGGCTGCACCTCGAGCCTATCCTCAAATCGCTGGCCACGGCGCCTCTTGGCACGAGTCAACCGTTGCAGCTCTTTCAAGCGGCGCGTTTCAACCAGCAAACGATTCATTACCACTTGCGCGGGGCAGCGCCGCCGGCGGCCTGGCGCTGGCAAGCAACGGCCGATTGGCCGCTTCGCACTGAGTATACCATGCTCATCGCGGCGGTTAGCCTGGTCGCAGTCGCCGCCATGCGCCATCCGACGGTAACCGACGCCTGGCGTCGCTGGCCTCAGCTCTTACTGGCGATTGTCGGCGTCGGTTGGTGGCTCTGGTTGGCGCCTAGTGCGCTGGGCTTCGTGCTCATTGCCGTAAGTCTTTGGTCGGCTTTGCGATCAGCGTGGCGGCCCGCTTGGATCGGTCGCTCTGCCGATTAGCGTCTCGGTTGACCATCCGATTTTCTGGTCGGTGCCGCTCATTCGGCATAAAGTCTGCACAACGGTTCGCTCAGTTTCTGCCGCGAATTTGTCTGGCAAACAAGGAGATTCAAAATGGATCGGCACGATTTTGTGATTGAGGAACTCGAGGAGCGGATTGCTCCCAGTTCATTCAACATGGGTGCGGCTGCGCCGGCGGCAGATGGCTCGGCGGCGACGCCCATACAAACTGAACCGCACCCTTGGCATCCCCTCTGGCCGATCGATCCGTGGCCACCGACCCCAGTCCAGTAATCGTCGACTCACGCCGCCTCGGGATGCTCGATGCGCACCCGCCGAGGGCCAAAGGCCAACAATTTGGCGGGCACATTGCGCAACACGGGAATATGCTGCCCCACGCGCAGCAGTAGTGGTGGGCGGAATGAGGTTCCTGGCCGGAGTGCCGGAGCAGCGATCCTGCGTTGTAAATACGCCTGTACTCGCTGCACGATGCGAATGGCCGGCTCGCGGCGCCGCTGAATTTCCGCCAGATCGTCTTCGGAGACGTTGCCGGCCGTCAACGGCAGTCGCAGCACGTTGGCCGCCTCGACCGCGTCTTGAATGGCGCAGTTGATGCCCACTCCGCCGACCGGCGACATCACGTGCGCCGCGTCGCCGATCAAGAGCAAGCCCGGCAGATGCCACCTAGCCAATCGGCTCGATTCGACCGAAAGCACCGAGACCTGCTTCCAATCGGTTAATTGATCGACGCGATCGGCCATCCAGGGCACGACGTCGGCCAGCGCGGCGCGCAAAGCCGCGATCGACGCCTCGCGCAACTCGCGAAAACTGCCTTTCAAAATCGCGAAGCCGATTTGCCAATCCTCAGCCCGATCGAGCACCGCGGCGAAATGTCCGCCCTTGACGTAAATGGCGCCGCGATCTTCCGGGTCGCCGGGCCTCCGCGGCAGTCGGAACCAGACCACGTCCATGGGCGGCGCGGTGGCCTTGGGCGTGAGGCCCGACAAGCTGCGCAGCTTTGAAAACCTGCCGTCGGCGGCCACCGTCAGAGGCGCTCGAACTTCGTGCCAGGCGTTGTCGGCGCCACGATACTGGACGCCGCCCGCCCGGCCATTGGTGTCGGCCAGCCGCTGCACATTCGCCCCAAGCACTAGTCGAAAATTTGGAAACTTCTGAGCTTCCTCCGCCAGCAAGTTGAGCAACCGCACTTGTGGCAACATGGTGACGAACGGGAACGGCGTCTTGAGCCGGCCCAGGTCGGCAATGGTCACCGTTCGCTCGGGCGTGATGAGCTCCAGCGAACGGACCTTGCCGTGGGGCAAGGAGAGCACGCGCTGGGCCAGCCCGATCTGGTCGAGGATTTCCAGCGTCGAGGGATGAACCGTATCGCCGCGGAAGTCGCGGTCGAAGTCGTGATGGGCCTCCAGCAGCGTGACGTCGATGCGTTGCCGCGCGAGCAACAATGCCAGCACCATGCCCGCCGGCCCGCCGCCGACGATGATGCAGCCGGTATAACAGACATCGGCAATGGCGTCGGGGGCGTCGTGGCTGGCGGAGTTCGTCATGTGAGTCAATCGCGGCAGTTGGAAGGAATCAGTTTTTTGCCCTGTTTGCGGCGCCGCTGTCAAGCACTGCTTGCCGTTGGCGTGCCGCTGTGATAGCCTTTCGGCAGTGCCGCGGGCAGTCGATTCAAAGGAAAACTCCCGTGATCAACCTCAGGCGTCATGCCCCACTGCGTTGTACAAAGCCGGCCGCCGCGGCAATCTGCTTGCTGATTGCTCTGACGACCGGCTGCGTTCGCGAAACCGCGGACGGCGGCGAGGAGGTCTTTCAATATCAACTATGGGCGCCCCTGGCGCTCGCCGTGGCGGGAATCGCCGCGGCGCCGATTGGCTGGTTCTTGCGCGAGCGCTCGACACGTTTTGGTTGGGGGCTGCTGGTGCTGGGGCCGATTTTCGCCTTGGCCCTCGCTCCGTCGCTCTATCTCGAACGAGTGACTGTCGGCGGCGATGGCTTTCATGTTCGCAGCGGCATCTGGGGCTCGACGGCGGTGTTCGACGTTGACTTCAACCAGCTTCGATCTTTGCGATTCATCACTCAGACCCGGACCACGCGCCGCGGCCGGCGCACCGAGGAAGTGATGGTCTGCGGGCTAACGACCGGCGGCGAAACCCGCATTGCCTTGAACAACGACGTCAAGCGGGCCGCCGTAAAGGCGATCGTCCAGCAGGCCGCCGCACGGGGAATACAGGTGGTCGACGAGACCTGAGCGTTGCAACTCGACACGAACCCGAAGCGCCAGCGAAGTGGACCATCAGACTTCCTCGCTTGCACTTCGGGTTAGTGCGATTCCGTCACCGTCTTAACGATTTGCCCTGGTGCGAGCAACCAGCCGATAGCCGCAGGAGCGGACCACCAGCAAAGAGGCGAGGATGATTGCCGTGGGGAGCGTCAACGTCAGAGCGAAGCTGGGAGACAACCACCAGTTCAGCGTCATTCCAGATCCCGAAAAAGCGACGGCGGCGCCGAGCAGCAGCGCGACCAAGAGCACCAAGCAGACGCGCGTACGGACGGGGCCGACGGCCAACGCCGCCCACGCCGCGCAGACGGCATTGATGGCCATGGTGAGAGTGATAAGGATATTGCCCGCCACGATCTCCCAGTCGGTCAGCCCGCCCGGACCTTCGTGAGTCGCCGACCGTCTCAGTGCCAGAACAACGGAAGCAATTGAGGTAACGATCAGGATATGCTGAATGGAATACTGGAATTTCCCAGGTTGCGCGGATTCAGCTTCAGCAAAAATCAATCGCAACTCGACGAACCAGCGCCGAGCGATTCCGAAAATGGCTGAAAAAAACAGGACGGCCGCGCAATATACGCCTACCTCGCTGAGTAGCGTATCCGCCAAGCTGCGTTCCGGTGCCCACGCCGGGTGGGGCGCGAACACCGATCCGAATGCCGGCCAGGCAGCCACATAGACGCTACCCAGCAACGCTCCAGCCAAGCGCAGGCCGGCCCTTTGTGTTCCCATGGCGGCCCAGAACGACAGCAGTACTCCCTGCGCGATTGAGAGCGAGGCGAGCATCCACATCAACGGCAAATAATGGACATGCGCTGGAATCAGGAACTTGGCTACCAGAACCGCGGAAACAAGCAAATGCGCAGCGATCAACAGCTTGAGCCGCCGACGGCTCCAAGCGGCGTCGCCGACGCGCGCCTCGAGATTATTGATGGCGAACTGCATATTAGTTGGCTTTCAGAGTGTACCGCTCGGTCGCCCTTGGGCATATTCGACTGCATGGCCGCAGGCGCGGCAGCGATACGCGGCGATCTGTTCGACTACCGGATGCGGCCGTGCTTGTTGAAACCGCAACGCGAACCACTTTCCGCAGGCAGGGCAAATGCGGCAGAAGCTCGGTTGTAGCGGCCATGCGAGGATGCCGCTCGCGTAGCCGCTGTATGTCATGGGGAGACATTTCGAGCGCGGTTCTACGATGGCGGTGGACTCCATCGGATTTACTCCGGGTGGTCAAGCAGGTATTGCAAGCGTGACGCCAGCTCACCAGGCAGTCGGCCTAGCCATGATCGGTCGATCAACTCGACCTCGATCATGTCGCGCAAGTGCGTGCGGTCTTTGTCGCGATACGACGTCAGCTTCATCCGCACTAGCGCGTTGAGCGTTACGATTCGGAACTGCTCGGCTGGCTCGCTTTCACTGACGTCGGGCGAGGGAAAAAGCGCATCGTCGCGAACTTTCTCACCGGCAAACACCACGTGCACGGCGTCGCGGGCTTTCGCGTCTGGCCCATCGAGAAACATATCGATGCTTTTGACATGGCGGTACACGAAGCCCGCCGCCGCCAGCGCCGCGGTGGCGCGCGGCAAATCGGCCCGTGCCAGCAGTAGATCGACGTCGCGGGTGTTGCGCACGGCCGATTCATCGACCCGCGACACCCAGGCGGCGACGGCGTTGCCACCCACCACGGCGTACGGCACGCCCGCCGCCTCCAATGCACGGGCGGCGCGCAGCAGACGATCGCGGACTTTTTCCACGGCCCGAATCATCCTCTCCCAAGAAACTTCGCCGAGCATGGTCATCTCTCGCGACGCGACACCGCAAGTATATCATGTCATCACTCCGCATTCCGCACTGAACGGCGACGAACTGGAACGCCATCCTCCCAAGCAGCGCCCCTAGCCCCTGCTTTCGCCGGGCGGTATAATCCGCGTTTCTACATTTCCGCGGCAAAATTCGCCGGCGCGGTCGTGCGGCCGGCTTTGGTTTGAACAAGGGAGATTCTGATCGTGGCAATTCGCGTGGCAATCAATGGCTTCGGCCGCATCGGCCGGCTGGTGTTTCGCAATCTCATGGGGCGCCCGAAAGAATTCGACGTCGTCGCCATCAACGACCTCACCGATACCAAAACGCTCGCCACGCTCCTGAAGTACGACAGCACGCATCGCCGCTACCCCGGCCGGGTCTCTTACGAAGACGGCTACATGATCGTCGATGGCAAAAAAGTACGCTCGTTGGCCGAACGCGATCCCAGCAAACTGCCGTGGGGAGAGCTGAAAGTCGACGTGGTGGTCGAGAGCACGGGCCACTTCACCGGCCGGGCGGAAGGCGGCAAGCACGGCTACGACACTCACCTGCAAGCCGGCGCTAAGCGCGTCGTGCTCAGCGCCCCGGCCAAAGACGGCGCCGACCTGACCTGCGTGCTGGGCGTCAACGACGACAAGCTCTCGCCGCAGCACAAGTGCATCTCGAACGCGAGCTGCACCACCAACTGCCTGGCGCCGCTGGCCAAGGTGCTCAACGATACGTTCGGCATCGAAAAAGGGCTGATGACCACGACGCACGCCTACACCAACGACCAGAACGTGCAAGACCTGCCGCACAAAGACCTTTACCGTGCCCGTGCGGCGGCCCAGAACATCATTCCCACTTCGACCGGCGCGGCTAAGGCCGTGGGGCTGGTCATTCCCGAGCTGGCCGGCAAGCTGACGGGCATCGCCATGCGCGTGCCCGTGCCAACCGGCAGCGTGGTCGACCTGACCGCCGTGATGAAGCGGCAAGTGACCGCCGAAGAAGTCAATCAGGCCGTCAAAGCGGCGGCCGAAGGCAAACTCAAGGGCATTTTGGAGTACACCGAAGATCCGATCGTTTCGAGCGACATCATCGGCGACTCGCACAGTTCGATCTTCGCCGCCGACTTTACCCAAGTGATCGGCGGCAACCTGCTGAAGGTGGTGAGCTGGTACGACAACGAGTGGGGCTATAGCTGCCGCACCGTCGACCTGATCGAGCGGGTGGGCAAGCTTCCGTAGGTCAGGCTTTCCGGCCTGACGTCAGGCCCGGCAGCTTGATCGTCGCAAATCACCGATGCAATCGATCGACTACATCTACCGATTCGACCCCGGCAATCCCTCGGCCAAGCCACAGCCGCCCGACGCGGCGGCGGCCAAGCGGGCGCTGGAAGCGGGCAACCGCACGTTCTCGCAATGGATGGAGAGCTGCTCGGCCAGCACGTCGCCGCCGAGCGGCTCGCGGTTTGTGGTGATGTGCAACGCTGGTGAGATGGGCGTGGGCCGCGCCGCCGACGCTCTGCCCAAGCCCACGCCCTTTGCCGTCGTGGTCGGCTGCTCCGACCCGCGCGTGCCCACCGAGATGCTCTTCGGCCAGGGTTTCAATGATCTGTTCGTAATTCGCGTGGCCGGCAATGTGCTGGGTAACGAGTGTCTGGGGAGCATCGACTTTGCCCTCTCGGCCCTGCGCGAGAGCGTCAAGGTGCTGGTGGTGCTGGGTCACAGCGGTTGCGGTGCGGTGACCGGCGCGGTCGATGCCTACTTGCAGCCGCCGCGGTTCTGGTCGAAGGCGATTTCGCCCAACTTGCGGGCGATCGAGCAACGTATCTTCGTGGCCGTGCGCGAAGCCGCCAACGGGCTGGAGCACGTTTGGGGCGTTGACGCCCGACAGCAGGCGGGTTTTCGTGAGGCCCTGATCGATGCAGCCGTCGGCATCAACGCCGCCCAGGCGGCCTTCGACCTGCGGCAAGAGGTCGAGCGCGCCGGGGCGACCGAGATCGAGGTGCTGTATGGCGTCTACAATCTTGTTACCCATCGGGTGAGCAGCCGCTCGCACCCTGCCGAGCCAACCGGCCCGGCGGCCAGTCAGCTCGACTACGCGCCAACGAACCCCGACGAGTTTCATCGCCTCGCCATCATTGCCGCCGAACAGGTGTTGCGAGCGCGCAAGGAAGGCTAGCCGCGGACTCGGCGCGTCTTATCAAGGATGCCACGGCATCCGCCGCGGCGCTTTTGGTATCGCCCCGATGCGCGCCGCAGTTTGCCGCGGCGTACGCCGTGTGGTGCCGGCCTTCCCAATGGATGCCCGTTGCACGGTGCAGCACGGCGTCCGTCGCGGCGGCACGGGCTGATTTCGATTTCGCGAGCACACGCGCCTCGACGGATGCCGTGGCACCCCCTTGGTATGGCACAATGGAACGGATGACACGAAGCCGTTCAAAGAACGCAGACCGCGAAGCCACGATGCGCAGCGCCGCCGCGCCTGCGCGAGCGCCTACCAACGATCGCACCTCGCACAGCCGGGCCGAGTGGCTTTGGCCCCTGGGCTTCCTGACGCTCACATTTCTGGTCGGCTGCGTGCAGATTGAAGATCCTGACATTTGGTGGCATTTGCGCACCGGGCAACTGATCTTCGAGCGCGGCGAGGTTCCCCGCACCGATTGGTTCACGTACTCCAATCCCGACAGCCCGTGGATTGATTTGCACTGGGGCTTTCAACTCATCGCGGCGGCACTCTGGTCGCTGGGCGGCGCGGCGGCGTTGGTCGTCTTCAAAAGCTTGCTGGGCACGGCCACGTTTGCGATCGCCCTGCTGGCGAGCCGCCGGGGTTGGCCCGCCTGGCAGAGCGTGGCTTGTTGGCTGCCCTCGGTGCTGATTTATTCGGGCCGCAACCTGGTGCGTCCCGAGATGTTCACGTTTCTCTTCTTGACGGCTGAGCTGGCCATTGTGTTTCACGCCCGACGACGGCCCAGGCTGGCGTGGCTGTTGCCGGTGATTCAAATTCTCTGGATCAATATGCATGGCTTGTTCGTGCTCGGGTTGGTCGTTTGGTTCTGCTTTTTGGCCGGCGAGATTGTGCGCGCAACACAAGCATGGCGGCGCCCTCCCGAAAAGCGCCGCACAAGCCACGGCGGACGGCTCGAAAAGATTGGCATCGACCTCGTCCACCCACCGCTGGGCCAATGGCTGGCAGTAACCGGGCTGATGCTGGCAGCCTCGCTGGTCAATCCCTACGGTCTCGCAGGAGTGCTGTTTCCCTTCACGCTGCTGCGGCGCATTCAAGGCGTCGACCACGCTTTCTATTCGCAGTTTTCGGGTGAATTTCGCGGCTTCCGCGAATTCGTCTCCGTATACGGTGTTGCTCCGGTGTTCGGCAACTTGACGATGGTGAGCACTGTGGCGTTGTTTGTTCTCGGCGTGCTCAGTTTCACGCCACAGCTTTTGCGAAGACGATTGCCGCTCGATCGCGCGCTGCTCTTTGCGGCGTTCGCGTATTTGGCATGGCAGGCCAATCGCAACGGCGTGCTCTTCGCGCTGGTAGGCGGCGTGGTGCTGCGTGCGAACGTGGGCGAGTGGCTCGAAACCATATCTCGCCCGCCCCGCCGGAAATTTCACTTGGGTCCGGTCTTGGCGGCGGCGGTGTTGGCGTTCTTGATCATCGGCGTGCCGTTCGATTTACTGACGACCAAGCGGCCCGCCGAAATTCCACGACTGTTCGGCTTCGGCGAAATTCCGGGCGCCTTTGCTCACGACGCCGCCAGGTTTCTCGGCCGCGAAGGAATGCCGCGGCGTTGTTTCGCCATCGACGAAGGCGCGGCGGCCGTCTACATCTTTCACAATGGCCCCGAGCGCAGCGTCTTCGCCGACGCCCGGCTCGAGGTCAACACCCGCCGCACGCTCGAACGCTATTTGGAAATCGAGCGGCAGCTCGCCCTCTCGGACCCGCGGTTCCTCGAGAGTCTCACCGAGGGAATTTTGCCGGAGCCTGCCGGCAGCGTGGAAACGCCGGCGATCTTGATCAGCTTGCGATACCTGGTGAGCAATCCGATGCTGGCTGGCGGCGTGGCCAGGCTGCGCGGCTTTCGCACCGTTTACGTCGACAACGTGGCGATGGTGCTGCTCGACGAGAAGCAAGCCGATCGACTGCATTTGCCACCGGCGAGCGATTGACCCGCTCACGCCGCAGTCTCTACACTGCTTGTTTCGCCCTTTTCTCCGTCATCTCGAGAATGTCCGACATGGACGGCTTTCGGTTGTGCGTGGCGCTGGTTCCGCTGGCCCTATATCTGCTAGTTCTGGCCGGCATGAATCTCTCGCGCCGGCCATTCTTGGTAACCGGCGCACGCGATCTCGCCGCGTTGGGCGTGGCCGTGTCGGGCCTGGTGCTTGTCGGCCCGGTCGAGCTGCTGCTGCCCGAAGACGCCATCCACGCCTACAAAGCCTATGTCTGGCTATTGCTGCTGGCCATGTATGCGTTATGCGTGGCGTTGGCCGCGCTGGTGATCCGGCCGCGGTTGACCATCTATAACTTTACGGCCGAACAGTTGCGTCCGTTGCTGGCCAGCATGATCGACGAGCTTGACGCCGACGCGCGCTGGGCGGGCGGCAGTCTGGCGCTGCCGACGCTGCGCGTCGAGTTGCACTTGGAGCCGGCTCCGGCCCTCCGCAACGTTTCGCTCGTGGCGACGGCCGCCGAACAGAGCTTCGCCGGCTGGCGTCGGCTCGAAACAGCCCTGCGCAGCCGGCTGCGGACAACCGAATCGCCGCCCAACCCGTGGGGTCTGCTCATGGCGGCTGCGTCGCTGGCCATGATGGCCGCGGTGGGGTGGCACCTGGTGCTCGATCCGCAGGCCATCACCGCCGGCTTTCGGCAGATGCTGCGGCTCTGAATAAACCGACGCA
Organism: Pirellulales bacterium; assembly: GCA_035252155.1. Lineage (GTDB taxonomy): Bacteria > Planctomycetota > Planctomycetia > Pirellulales > JAICIG01 > JAICLL01. The sequence goes on from DATFDL010000149.1 coordinate 16,094, forward strand.
AAACAACTTCGTCCACTGTTCCCCTCTCCCTCTGGGAGAGGTTGGGTGAGGGCCGACAAGGATGTCGAAGTTGTTTTACGTCGGTTTCTAGCTGGCCGAAGCGTTTGGTTCGCCGCCGGTCGGCTTGAGCCGTTCGAACAACGGCGGACGCGGCCGCGCATGGGCCGTGTCAAATAGCCGCCGCAAGATCAGCCGGCCAATGCCGCGGGGTCGCGCTCGGGTGGCAGGTGCGCTCATCGAAGTCGTCCTTATGCAATGGTTTTTTGAGGGAACGAACTCCGTGTTTCGGCGCGCTCGCGCGCCCGCGCGTTCAGGATGGCGCGGCGGGCGCGCGAGGCTGGCCGATGCGGCCC
>DATFDL010000150.1:0-4521 GCA_035252155.1 Pirellulales bacterium
GCGTCGTAGTCCGCGTCATCGTCGAACAGGTCCATCCGCGCATTCCCACGGTTGAGCACGTGGTACACATATCCGCCTTCTGCGGCCCGGTGAGGTCTTCCCATAGACCCCGAAAATACCCATTCTCGGTCGTCGCGTCAACAGAAAGGTTCCTGACACCGTTTCTGACTCAGCAAGCTTCTCAAGCCGCTCAAGCGTCTTGGGAGCGAGCCGGACAAGGCGCTGCTCGCTCCACGACGGGTCGGTGGCACGCCCACCGCCTTTAGGCACGTGGAACCGCGTTCGAACTTCGGCAGCTAACGGGAGCGCTCCAAAATAGCCCCCGCGCGGCGAAACCTTACCGCACCGCTCCGCTCCCAACTCATTGGCGATGCGCTCCATGTTCAAGGGCGTGCTCATGGTCTACTCCTTCGAAAAATCACGAAATGCCAGATATTCGTCGCCAATCCCGAGGCCTAAGGGCGAACTAAGACACCCAAACTTTTTCGCCCGGGCGAACCGCGTCCGGACAACCGAACTTTTGGCCTTGTCCTCCCGCGCACCACGCTCGGCCATTGGCTCCTGTCCGGAAAGGATGGATGTCTTGGTTCTCCTTGGTTCTCCCCCTTAGATTCTGCGGAAGAGCCATTTTTTGCCCTCCATTTTTTGCCTTTCCAATTCGTCGCAGGCGCGGCGCAGCAATTGCGCGGCGGAGATGATCGAACCCTGCAAGCCGGCGAACGACGCGCGGCGTGCGACGACAAGGAAACGGAATGAATTCCGTTCTACGAGGATGCGGGAACCGCCCGGCTGGTAGCCCCGGCCCTTGTGGCCGGCAGCGGTGATATCGACGCGGGAACCGCCCGGCACAAGGCCGGGAGCTACCTCGCGTAAGGCGCGCAAAGCTATTCCCGCCGATCGGTGAACCGCAGGATGTAGTACAGCAGCGTCAGCAAGCTTTGCAACGTCGCGGCCACGTAGGTCCACGCGGCAGCGTCGAGCACCCGCTTCACATAGACCAGCCCGTTGGCGTCGATGATGCCCAACGACATCAGCTCATCCTTGGCCCGTGAGCTGGCGTTGAATTCGACCGGCAAATTCACCACTTGAAAGAATGCCACGCAGCCAAACAACGCGATGCCGCCCCAAACCAGCAAGGGAGCGCCCAGCAACATGCCCACGATCAGCAAAATATAGGAGAACCCGCTGCCGAAGTTCGCGGCGGGCACGGCGATATTGCGGATGATCAGCGGGGCATAGTGCCGCGCGTCTTGCAGGGCATGCCCGGCTTCGTGCGCGGCGATGCCCACGGCCGCCATCGACCGGCTTTGATAAACCGCGCTGCTCAGCCGCAGCACTTTATCGCGTGGATCGTAGTGGTCGCTCAACTCGCCGGGGATCGGCTCAATTTCGACGTTGTAAAGTCCCGCGCCGTCGAGCACCCGCCGGGCGGCTTCGGCGCCGCTCATCGAGGCCGGCACTTGCTGCGCCTCGGCGTAGGTCGAGCGCACCCGCATCTGGGCCCACATCGCCAGCAGAAACGCGGGAGCGAGGAAGAGAAAGTAAACAGGATCAAAGTAGAACATAGAGTTCAGAGTTTAGGGTTCAGGATTCGGGACGCGTACGCGTACATCGAACCATTTGTTATTCGCTCAAGCTGCTCAATGCTTGATTCATTCTACGCAGTCGGCCAAGGGATCGTTGGCAGCGAATCGGCACTGAACGCCGCAAGATCATAGCGGCATGACAGTTGGAGAGGTAGCTCCGGGCCTCGTGCCCGGCCGCTGACGGAGAATTCTCCATTGCCCTGATTCGTAGTTCGCGTGCCGCCAGCCGGCCACGAGGGCCGGGGCTACCGAGCGTCGTCAGAACCAGCCGGCCACCAGGGCCGGGGCTACCGAGGACGTCAGAACCGGCCGGCCACCAGGGCCGGGGCTACCGCGCGTCGTGGACGCCAATGTCAGGCTGGAAAGCCTGGCCTACGTCACCGGCTGCGTCATACAGACCGACGGCCGATGAGCGTTGTCCTTGCACTTCACCACCGTGAAGTAGCTCTTGACTACCCGGTCGAAATGCTCATTGGTCATTTCCACCGGCAGGCTATTGTAAACACAATGGTTGCGCACCTGGGCCAGCAGATCGCGGGGATGACAGCGGCGCAGCGGCCGGTCGCTCGGGCGATAGTGCGTCGCCAACAGATACTCGACCACCTCGCGGCGGTACTCGAATCCCAGCTTGGGCGCGTAGAACTCAAACAGCCGCTGAAACTCGCGCTCGCACGGATCGCCGATATTCACCTTGTAGGGAATCCGTCGTAAGAAGGCCTCGTCGACCAGGTCTTCAGGGTCGAGGTTCGTCGAGAAGATGATCAATTGCTCAAAAGGCACCTGAATTTTCTTGCCGGTCGCCAGCGTGAGGAAGTCGTACCGCTTCTCCAACGGCACAATCCAGCGATTGAGCAGTTCGGCCGGCTCCATGCGTTGCCGTCCGAAATCATCGATCAGCAACGAGCCGCAGTTGCTCTTGAGCTGCAGCGGGGCCTCGCTGACGTTGGCGTGCGGGTCGTGGCGGATTTCGAGGCTGTCCATCGTCAGCTCCCCGCCGGCGATGACCGTGGGCCGGCGGATTTTGATCCAGCGGCGGTCGAAATCGTTTTGCTTTAAAAAGCTGTCACGCGCGTCTTCGACCGGCTGGTGATAGGCGGGGTCGAAGAGCTTGATCAACTGGCCGTCTTCGAGCAGCGTGCGCGGCACCCAAATGTGTTGTCCGAAACAACGGGTGATGCGTTCGGCCAGCGTGGTTTTGCCATTGCCCGGCGCTCCGTACAAAAACATGCCGGCCCCCGAGTTGACGGCTGGGCCGAGCTCATCGAACACCGTGGGGTCGACGGTGATGTCTTCGAAGGCTTGTTCGAGTTGGGCGCGTTTGGGGGCCTCGGCGCGGATGGTTTGAGCTTCGACCGAAAGCACATACTCGATGAGCGGCACGGGGGCTGGGCCGACGTAGCTGCAGGCGTCGAGAAACGTCTGTGCCCGCTGGCGGCCCTGGTCGGTGAGCGTATAGTAATAGTCGTTCAACGGGGCCGACCCGGTGTGGGCCAGAAACTGCCGCGAGCGGAGCCGGTGGTATTGTTCTTCGACGACGGCCATGGGCAGGCAGAGGTGCTCGGCGATGCCGCGACCGCTGGCGGTGCCCACGACGGATAAATATTTGCAAACGAGTGAGTCGATGAGCGAATCGCTCAGGCCGGTGTCGGCCAGTGTGGCCGGTTCGGCAGGTTTAAACGTTTCGTCCGAAAGGATGGCCGATAGCAGATTGAGCGGTTTTTCCGGCGCGGGAGCGGTGCCTAGCATCGGATTTAGCCTCTTGAAGCTGGAAGAAACACCTGCGAAAGTCTAGGGCGCGATTGGCGCCCGTCGTAGAACGGAATTTATTCCGTTCCCACGATCGTATTGTCGCCATCTAGAATTAACCAAGCGCGCGGGGTTCCGCCGGGGCATCGCCAAAGCTCTGCCCCAGCCACCGAATTCTTCGTAGATTGTTGTATCGTGCCTGACATCAAACGCATTCTGGTGACCGGCGGCGCCGGGTTTTTGGGCTCACAACTTTGCCGGCGGCTCGTCGAGCAGGGGCACGATGTGATCTGCCTCGACAATTTTTTCACCAGCCAGAAGTCGAACGTCTCGGAGTTGCTCGATCGGCCCAACTTCGAGCTGATTCGGCACGACATCACGCAGGCCATCTGGCTGGAGGTCGATGAGATTTATAACCTGGCCTGCCCCGCCGCGCCGGGGCATTACCAGTACAACCCCATCAAAACGATGAAGACCTCGGTGATGGGGGCCATCAACGTGCTCGGCATGGCCAAGCGTTGCCGGGCGAAGGTACTGCAGGCTTCGACCAGCGAAGTCTATGGCGACCCCGAGATTCATCCCCAGCCAGAAAGTTATCGTGGCTCTGTCAATCCCATTGGGCCGCGGGCTTGCTACGACGAGGGCAAGCGGGCCGCCGAATCGCTCTTCTTCGACTATCACCGCATGAACCGCGTGAACGTGCGCGTGGTGCGGATTTTCAACACGTACGGCCCGGGCATGCACCCCTACGACGGCCGCGTCGTCTCGAACTTCATTCAACAGGCCTTGGCCGGACGAGACATTACGATCTACGGCGACGGCCAGCAAACGCGTAGCTTCTGCTACCGCGACGACCTGCTCGAAGGCATGACCCGCATGATGAACGGCGCCGACGATTTCATCGGGCCAGTCAATCTTGGCAATCCCGGCGAGTTCACCATTCTTGAGCTGGCGGAATTAGTACTGGAACTGACGGGGTCGAAATCAAAGCTTATCTATGAGCCTGCCCCGGCCGACGATCCGAAGCAGCGAAAGCCCGACATTACGCTCGCCCGGCAACGGCTTGCATGGGAGCCGACGGTGCCACTTCGCGAAGGCCTGAAACACACGATCGAGTGGTTCCGTTCGATCGATCTGCGGCACTATCGTCCGCCTACGCCGAATTTCTGATGGTGGATAGCCTTCCTAG
>DATFDL010000151.1:0-6166 GCA_035252155.1 Pirellulales bacterium
AAAGTAATCGGCATGTGGACTAGCCGCCCTCGGCCGGGTTCCGCGACGCCGACTACGTCGGCGATGCACAGCCGAGGGCGGCTATGCCACATGCCGGTTCCACAATTACCGATTCTTGTTTCAAAATCGACACGACGCCTCGTCGCACGGCCTCTATCATCGAACCGGCCGGGGCATCGCTTGTCAACCCGCGTTGCGGCGCGCTCAAGGCGACTGCACCTTGATCACCACCGCGGTCAGGTCATCGGCGTGCGAAGGGTGCTGCGTATGCCGATCGACCTGCTGATAAAGCGATTCGACGATCTCACGGGCGGGCCGATGCCGGTTGGCTCGCACCGTTTCGAGCATGCGATCGACGCCGAACGCATGTCCCGCGCGATCGCTCGCTTCGACAATTCCGTCGGTAAGCATGACGACCAGTTCGCCGGGTTCGAGCGTGATCGGCGATGATGCGGAAAACTTGCCGTCCGACATCACACCCAACGGCACGTCGGTGCTGTCGAGCTCGGCCTTGACCGCGCCGCCGGGAGTGAGAATGTACGCCGGTTGGTGCCCCGCGCTGCTGTAGACCAATCGCCGCTCGTTCGGATCGAGCCGGGCGAGCAACACGGTCACGAAGCGGCCGTCGGCCACGTCGGCCGCCAACGCCTTGTTGGCCAGCGTGAGGATCTCTCCCACGTCGGAATAGGTGAGCGCCAGGGCGCGCAGATAGCTACGCGTGGCTGCCATGAGCAGCGCCGGCCCCAAGCCGTGCCCGCTGACATCGCCGATGACAATTCCCAAGCTGCCGTCGCAAATGGGAACGTAGTCGAAATAATCGCCGCTGATTTCCTCGGCCGGGCGCGACGTGCCCTCGATCTCAAAACCGGCGCAGGCGGGCGGGGCGCGCGGAAACAGCCGTTCCTGGATTTCTTGGGCCACGTGCATGGCCATCCGCATCCGCTCGGCCTCCCAGCGCTGCGTCGCTTCGGCCAATTTGCGCTGGTGCTCGCGATGCTCGATTTCGCGCAGTTGGTTTGCCTGACGTTTCGCCTCTTCGGTCTTCCGAAAAAGTTCGACAAAGGTGCTTACCTTCGAGCGAAGAATCTCGGGCACGACCGGCTTGAACAAGTAATCGACCGCGCCGACCGAGTAACCCTTGGCGATGTGGGTTTCGCTGTCGCCCACTGCCGTGAGAAAGATAATGGGCGTGCGCTGCGAGCGGTCGCGCTGGCGAATCAGGGCGGCCGTTTCAAAGCCGTCCATGCCCGGCATCAGCACGTCCAACAGGATGAGCGCGAAATCGTCGTTCAGCAGGCAGCGGAGGGCTTCGGGTCCGGAACCGGCCTTGACCAGGTGCTGCCCCAAGTCTCGCAAGACGCTTTCCAACGCCAGCAAGTTGTTCGGTTGGTCGTCGACCAGCAGAATGTTCGCCTTTTCGGGGGCTAGCATGCTTGCTTCCTTTGATAGATGCGTTCGGCCGCGTCGAGTACGGCGTAGGCCGCCTCGTGCGGCGTAAAGTGAATCGATTCGCGGTTGCCCAGGCACAAGATGCCGCCAGGCGCCAGGCTGTCGAACAGCAGCCGATGCACGTGGGCCGAGAGCGGCTGGTTGAAATAGATCAGGACGTTGCGGCAGAGAATGACGTGGAACTCGTTGAACGAACTGTCGGTGACCAGGTTGTGCTGAGAGAAGACGACCATTTTGGTCAGCTCGCGCTGAAAGAGCACGTGGTCGTAGCGGGCCGTATAGTATTCGGAGAAGGCCCGCGTGCCGCCCGCCTGCAGATAGTTCTGCGTGAACTCTTGCAGCGCCGCCAGCGGAAAGATGCCCGACTTCGCCCGGGCCAGGACCGCCTCGTTCATGTCGGTGGCGTAGATGCGGCACTTCGACTCGAGCCCCGACTCCTGCAGCAAGATGGCCATCGAATAGACTTCTTCGCCCGTCGAGCAGCCGACGTGCCAGATGCGAATGAACGGCAATTCGTTCAAGAGCGGCACCACCTTGTGGCGAAAGGCCCGATAGAACGTGGGATCGCGAAACATGGCGGTGGCGTGCACGGTGACTTTCAGCAAGAACCGCTCCATGCAGGCCGGTTCGTGCAGCAGTTTGCCTTGCAGCTCGGCCAGGCTTTGCAGCCCCTCCGACTCCAACACGTTGCCAATGCGGCGGCGGATCGAGTCGTAGGCGTAGTCGCGAAAATCGAATCCGTAGCGACGGTAGATCGCCTCCAGCAACAACTGGATTTCCAGCATTTCCAGCGGATCGTCATCGACGGGCGACATAGGAATCCATCTTGGCGACCGGCAAGTCTCCGCCACGGAGTGTCGGAGCTACTGTGGCGGCTCCGCCGCTGTCGGAACGCCACGGAGGGCGTTCCCTACAGACTCGTGGTTGTTTTTCGTCTCCATCTAACGGTAGAGCCAGACTCGCAACAGCGACAAAAGTTGCTCGGTGTTGGTCGGCTTGGCGATGTAATCCGAGGCGCCGGCCTCGATGCACTTGTCGCGATCGCCCTTCATCGCTTTGGCCGTCAGGGCGATGATCGGCAGCGAGCGAAAACGATCGAGCCGGCGAATCTCGCGCATCGTCTCGTAACCGTCCATCTCGGGCATCATGATGTCCATCAGCACAATGTCGATCTCCGGGTTGCGCTGGAGCGTCTCGATGCCCTGCCGGCCGTTTTCGGCGTAGAGCACCCGCATGTTGTGCCGCTCGAGCACGGCGGTCAGCGCATAGATGTTGCGCAAGTCGTCGTCGACGATCAGCACGTTGCGGTCAGCCAGCACGCTGTCGTGGGCGTGGATCTGCTGCAACAGCCGCTTCTTCGGTTCGGGCAAGTTGGCCTCGACCCGGTGCAGAAACAGCGCGGTGTCGTCGAGCAAGCGGGCGGGCGACTCGGCGTCCTTGATGATGACGGCCTTCGAGAGCGTCTTGAGCCTGGCTTCTTCTTCGGGCGACAGCTCCAGGCCGGTGTAGACGATGATCGGCAAATCGCGATACCGCTGGTCCTGCTTGACTTTTTGGATCAGCTCAAAGCCACTCACGTCGGGCAGGCGGAGATCGACCACCATGCAGTCGAAGGTCTCGATTTCGAGCGCGGCCAGCGCCTCACCGCCCGTGGCGACGGCCGTGGTGCGGACATCGTTGTTGCCGATCAGCTCCAGAATGCTGTGGCGCTGGGCGTCGTCGTCTTCGACGACTAGCAGATGCTTGACTTGCCGATCGAGGAAATCGCTGATGTGCGCGAAAGCCTCGGTCAACGCTTCGCGGGTAACGGGTTTTTGCAAAGCTGCGATCGCGCCCAGCCGCAGGCCCCGCTGCTGCTCGTCTTGGATCGATAGGATGTGCACCGGAATATGGCGGGTGGCCGCATCGTGCTTGAGCCGGTCGAGCACCACCCAGCCCTGCATATCGGGAAGCTGAATGTCGAGCATCACGGCGTCGGGTTTGAATTGGCGGGCCAGCGCCAGCCCGGCTTCGCCCGAGGCGGCCGACAACACCTTGAATCCGCGTTCATGCGCCATCTCGAGCAGGATGCGTGCGAACTGAAAGTCGTCCTCGATCATCAGCAGCACGCGGTCGGTGGGCTGGATGCTCTCGCGGTCGTCGCCGATTTCAATCGCCGCGGCGGGCGGTTCGGCAAGGTCGGCGGTCGGCGGGGGTGCGCGGCGCTGCGGCTCGCGGAAGACCGGCACGGGGCGAACTGGCGGCGGCACGGTGCGGGCCGGCACATAACTGGCCGGCAGGTAGAGCGTAAAGGTGCTGCCCTTGCCCGGCGTGCTGGCCACGCGGATCTCGCCGCCCAGCAATCCGGCGATTTCTCGGCTGATCGAGAGGCCCAGCCCGGTGCCCCCGTATTTGCGGCTGGTGCTCATGTCGGCCTGTTGGAACGGCTCGAAGATCACGCGCAGCTTGTCGGCCGGAATGCCAATGCCCGTGTCGGTCACCGAAAACGCCAAGATCGTGCCGCCGCGATTGAGCACCGGGTGGTCGGTGCTCCAGCCGTAATGTGCCACGTCGATCTCCAAGGCCACCTGCCCCTTCTCGGTGAATTTGAAGGCATTGGAAAGCAGATTCGAAAGGACCTGCTTCAGCCGCTTCGGGTCGGTCGCGATGGCTTTGGGCAACTGGCTGCCAAGATGCACCGTGAAGCCGAGCCTTTTTTCGTCGGCCACCTGCCGGAACGTGCGGTCGACAAAGTCTTCGACTTCGTCGAACGTCATCTCGGCCACTTCCACGCCCACCGTGCCCGACTCGATCTTCGACATGTCGAGAATGTCGTTGATCAGCTTGAGCAGGTCGGCGCCGGACGAATGGACGCTGCGGGCGAATTCGACCTGTTTCTCCGTCAGGTTTCCTTCGCCGTTGTTGGCCAACAGTTCGGCGAGAATCAGCAGGCTATTGAGCGGCGTGCGCAGCTCGTGCGACATGTTGGCCAGGAATTCCGATTTGTATTTCGAGGTCAGCTCGAGTTGCTCGGCCTTTTCTTCCAACGCCGTGCGGGCCAGGTCGATCTCGCGGTTCTTGGCCTCCACCTCCGATTTTTGGCTGATCAAGAGCTGGGCCTTTTCCTCCAGCTCTTCGTTGGTCTGTTGCAGTTGCTCGCGTTGGCTCTTGAGCAGTTCTTCCGACTCGCGCAGCGTGGCCGCTTGTTTTTGCAGCCGGGCGTTCGTTTCACGCAGCTCCTCTTGCTGGCTTTGCAGCTCTTCGGTCAACGATTGCGATTGCTTCAGCAGCTCCTCGGTGCGCATGCTGGCCGAAAGTGTGTTGAGCACGATGCCGATGCCGTCGGCCAACTGCTCCAAAAACGTCAAATGGATGTCTTTGAACTCGTTGAGCGACGCCAACTCGATGACCGCCTTCACCTCGCCCTCGAACAAGACGGGCAACACCACGATGTTCCGCGGCGGCGCCTCGCCCAGTCCCGAGCTGATCCGCACGTAATCGTCGGGCAGTTCCGTGAGCAAGATGCTTTGCTTCTCCAGCGCGCATTGCCCGACCAGCCCTTCGCCCAGCGCGTAGGCGCTCGAAAGCGTCTTGCGCTTTTTGTAGGCGTAGGCGTTCAACAACTTCAGCGTCGGCGCTCCGTCGGCGGGAGCCATCAGATAAAAGCAGCCGTGCTGCGCCGACACCACGGGGGCCAACTCCGACAGGATGAGCGTGGCGACGGTCATCACGTCTTTTTCGCCTTGCAGCATGCGCGTGAACTTGGCCAGATTGGTCTTGAGCCAGTCTTGCTCGGTGTTCTTCTGCGTGGTGTCGCGCAGATTGCGGATCATTTCGTTGATGTTGTCTTTGAGCGCGGCGACTTCGCCCTCGGCTTCGACCTGGATGGCGCGTGTCAGATCGCCCTTGGTGACCGCGGTGGCCACTTCGGCGATCGCCCGCACCTGCGTGCTGAGATTGGCGGCCAGTTGATTGACGTTGTCGGTCAGATCGCGCCACGTGCCCGCGGCGCCGGGCACCTTGGCTTGTCCGCCCAGCTTTCCCTCGACGCCGACCTCGCGGGCCACCGTGGTCACCTGCTCGGCAAACACCGCCAGGGTGTCGTTCATTTCGTTGATGGTGTCGGCCAGGGCCGCGATTTCACCCCGCGATTCCACATTCAATCGCTTCTGCAAGTCGCCTTTGGCGACTGCCGTCACCACCTTCGCGATGCCCCGGACCTGCGAGGTGAGGTTGTCGGCCATCAGGTTGACGTTGTCGGTCAGGTCTTTCCAGGTGCCGGCCACGCCCTTGACGTCGGCCTGGCCACCGAGCTTGCCTTCCGAGCCCACCTCGCGGGCCACGCGGGTCACTTCGGAGGCGAAGGTGCTGAGCTGATCGACCATCGTGTTGATGGTTTTTTTGAGGTCGAGGATTTCACCCTTGACGTCGACGGTGATCTTTTTCGAGAGATCGCCGTTGGCCACGGCGGTGGTGACTTCGGCGATGTTGCGCACCTGGGCCGTCAGGTTGCCAGCCATGAAGTTGACGTTATCGGTCAGATCCTTCCAGGTGCCGGCGACTCCCTTGACCTGGGCCTGTCCGCCGAGCTTGCCTTCCGTGCCGACCTCGCGCGCGACGCGCGTCACTTCCGCGGCGAACCCGCGCAGCTGATCGACCATCGTGTTGATCGCTTCCTTCAGCTGCAGGATCTCGCCGCGCACGTCAACGGTGATCTTCTTGGAGAGGTCGCCGTTGG
>DATFDL010000152.1:0-2039 GCA_035252155.1 Pirellulales bacterium
AAAGACGGCTTGTCCCGATCGGCGCCGTACATTTCGAGTGTGGCCTTCGTCTCTTGACGTAAGTCCATCAGTTCCGGAGCGGAGGTTTGCAGGCGGAAAGCCATTTCATACGAAGCGATGCGGGTAGCGATTTCCGGATCGCCCTCGGTTTGCAGTCGCCGCTTGTTAAGAGAGCCAATCAGGTCGAGAGAGTCATGCTGGAGGCGCGGATCGACGCCGGGCGGATTGGAGACGTTGAGGATCGGATCGCCCTGGTTGCGCAGGCGGACGCCGGTGTAGACGGTGGGCAGAAAACCGCTGGACCAGTTGGCCGAGCCGCCGCTGATGCCGCTGCCGGTAGACATGACCACGAACGCCGGTAGATCGCGCGTCATCGAGCCGAGTCCGTACAGCACCCACGAGCCGAGGCTGGGCCGGCCCGGCTGGGCAAAGCCGGTGTTGAAAAAAATCTGCGCCGGGGCGTGGTTGAACTGATCCGTGTGGACCGATTTAACGATGCAGATGTCATCGACCACCGTGGCCAGATGCGGCAGCATTCCCGATAATTCCGCTCCGCATATTCCATATTTGGCGAACTTGAAGCGTGGGCCCAGGACGGCGGCGTCGGGACGAATGAAGGCGTAGCGCTGACCGCCGATGATCGACGGCGGCAGTGGCTTGCCTTCGAGCTTGGCCAACTGGGGTTTGTAATCGAACAGGTCGAGCTGGCTGGGAGCGCCGGCCATGAACAGGTGAATGACGCGCTTGACCTTGGGGGTGAAGTGTGGTTGTCGCAGGGCCAGAGGGTCGGTGGGAACGGCAGAGGAGCGCGCAGCGAAGGCATCGGTCAACAGACCGGCCAAGGCGATTTTGCCCACGCCGACGCCGCAGTCGCGAAAGAAATGCCGCCGGGTGATATGTCGAGCTTGTTCGTGGATGTCGTGCATAGCTCAATCCTTCACGATCGCTTCATCGAGGTTGAACAAGATGCGGGCCAACACCGTCCAGGTCGCACATTCGTTGACGGTGGGACCGGCGTCCCGCCGGTCCGTTAGTCCGACGATCTTGGCCGCGTCAAGCTCCTTGCGCTCGCAGCGACCTTTTTGCGTCTCGAAGAATTTCACGAACTGGGCCGCCTCCTCCGGGTTGGGAGGGCGGGTAAGGCAGCGGCGGAAAAGATAGTCCACCCGCTCGGCAACCGACCCCGTTCGCGCCGCCATTTTTTTCCCCAGCGCCTGCGCCGCCTCGGTAAATGCGGGATCGTTGAGCAGCGTCAGCGCTTGCAGCGGCGTATTGGAAACTTCGCGGCGAGCCACGCACACTTCGCCGCTGGGTGCATCGAAGGTCGTGAACATGGCGAACGGTGCCGTGCGTTTGCTGAATGTGTACAGGCCGCGGCGATAGCGATCCGGTCCCTCGCTCACTTTCCATTGCAATTGTCCGTAGGCTCCCTCGGTTGTCACGCCCGGCGGCTGCGGCGGAAAGACGCTTGACCCACCGATCTTTTCCGAAAGCAGTCCGCTGGAGCGTAGCACCGCGTCGCGCAGCTGCTCGGCATCCAGTCGTACTCGTGGACCGTGCGCCAATAATTCGTTATGCGGATCTTTGCCCACTAGCTCCGGCGTCACCCGCGACGCCTGCCGGTAGGTCGCGCTCATCACAATGAGCTTGTGCATTCTCTTCATCGACCAGCCTTGTTTGACGAGTTCGACCGCCAGCCAGTCGAGCAATTCGGGATGGCTGGGCCGCTCGCCCTGGTAACCGAAGTCCTGCAAGGTGGGTACGATGCCGCGGCCGAAAAATGCCGCCCACTGGCGATTCATTGTCACTCGGCCTGTCAACGGATTGTTCGGCGAAACCAACCAACCCGCCAGACCCAGCCGATTGTGCGGGGCATCCTTCGGCAAGGGCGGCAGGACCGAGAACACATTCGGCTCGACGCGCTCCTTGGGTTGCAGAAACTCGCCGCGATTGTGTACGAAGCTCGGACGAGGATTTTCTGGCGGACGCTCCTCCGTGACCAGCGTAGTCGGATACGCCGGCAGCTGCTTCCGCAAACG
>DATFDL010000153.1:0-4183 GCA_035252155.1 Pirellulales bacterium
GCCTGCCCTGCCCGGCGACGAGCCAAATCGCTCGTCGGTGTCGACCTTGGCCGGTTCGACCGGCGCGCTCGCTTGCGGAAGCAACGAAACTTGCGAGGTGGTGTTGAGCAATACCGATTCGCCTTCCTTCAGGCCGTCGACCACTTCGACAAACGTGTCGTCGGTGCGGCCCAACGCCAACTCGCGCGGCTCGATGCCCGCGGTTGTCTTCACCCACGCCCGAGCCTTGCCGCCCACCTCGGCCACGCACTGCACCGGCACCATGATCACATCGGGCCGCAGGCCGACCAGGATTTCGACGGCGGCGCTCATGCCCGGCTTCACTCCGTCCGGCTGTCCGTCGAGCTTGATGATGGTGGCATACTCCTTGACGTTGTTGCTCCAGCGGCTGGAGGCTTCGGGCTGGTTGGCGATCGATTTGATTTCTCCCTGGAACTCTCGATCGCGCACCCGAATGCGGGCCCGCATGCCGACACGTAGCTCATCCACTTTGCTCTCATGAACCAAGGTCTTGACTTGCATCTGCCGCAGGTCGGGCAGTTTCAAGATCGACTGAAATTGGTTCACCTGGGCGCCTTGCTCGATTTTGATTTCTTGCTGGCCGCCACCGCGGCGTCCGCCGCCGCTGTCGTTGGCGTAAACCACCATGCCGTCTTGCTGGGCTACGATAATGCACTTTTCGAGTTGCCCGGCGTACCGTTCGAGCTTGTTGACTTCGTGCTTGTAGGTGCCCACCGCCGAATTCATCAGGGCCTCGGCGGCGTCGCGCTGGCTCATCAGGTCTTGCAGCATCTTGGCGCTGGTGAATTTTTCGAGCACATATTTCTTGCGCTCGTTGACCGCCGCCGTCAGGCGGGCCTGTTCGACCGCAAACTGTTTCGACTCGACATCGAGCCGAGTGACATAACCGCTGCGATACATCTTTTCGCTGTAGGCAAGTTGGTTCTCCGCCGTCGAGAGATTCTGCTTAGCCACGGTGATGGCGGCCTCGAGCAGCTTCATCTCTTGAACGAAGGTGCCTTGCCGATATTCCTCGACGGCGATCTGCGAGGCGTTGAAGGTCCGCTCGGCCGCAATCTTGGCCGCCTCGGCCTTCGACTTCACGACTTCCTGGGCCAGCAACGCGTCTTCCAAATATGAGCCGTCGAGCCGCACCAGCAGATCGCCCTTGCTGACCACGCTGCCATCGGGCACGATCTCCAAAATGGTCAACGGGCCGGGCACCTGGCACTTGATTTCGAGATTGCGAGCGCTTTCGATGTTGCCCTCTTCGGCGACGATGATCAGCAAGTCCCCACGCTTGGCCGGCGTGGTCAGGGCGTCTCGATAGAGATCGAGCGGGGCTGCCGAGCCGTACCACTCGTAACCAAGCCGGCCGGCGGCCCCGAGGGTCGCCACGGCCACCAGGGCCACGAGCCATTTCACCCAGACGCCTTGCCGGCGATGCTTTTTGCGAACGACCGGCGGGGCACTAGTCCTGTCGGGCGCCTGCGGTTGGTCGGACGGGGCGACGGCTGACTTCATAGGCGCGATAAAGCGGAAAGGGTCGGGCTGCTCGCGTTGGGCCGGCGAACCGTGAAAACTTGAGTATGAGGTGCTTTCCGCCGCCGTACTAGTGCCTTGGAGGGACGGCGCGGTTACCCGCGCGGCAAGGTAGCTCCCGGCCTTGTGCCGGGCGGTTTCCGGCCTTGGTTTCAGCCTGCTCCCGGCCTCGTGTCGGGCGGCTCCGACGCCGACGTAGCCGCCACCAGGCCGGGGCCGCTGCCGGCCACAAGGGCCGGGGCTCCTTTGGGCGGGCGATTCGGCCTCGGATGCCAGCGGGCCGGCCACAAGGGCCGGGGTTACCGCGCCGCTGGCGGAGCTTATTCAGCCCGGCCCTACGACCGTCAAACGAGGAAGATTTTCTCCAGCCGGCAAGGCCCTCACGGCGATGAAGAGGAAGAGACGTATCGATAACGACGTTTGGGGGGAATATGCCTGGCTGGTCCCGCCTGGGCCTGATTCTGGCTGGCCTTTCTGCCGTGGCGGGGGGCTGCGCGCATCGGGCGGCTCACCGCTCGCGGGCCTACCAGCAGCGTTCGTCCCAGGCTGCCACCTTCGAGCAGACCCTGCCTACCACCGTTCCCCAGGCCATCGACGTCGATGACCGCCAGATCGAGTCGCTCGACCAGGTCGATGGCGTGCTGGCGAAGGGCGGCCGGCCGCCCGGAGAGTTTCACGCGCTTTCGCCGCTGACGTGCCAATGCCTCGCATCGCGGGCATCGACGCACGGCAACACGCTGGCCGCCGAACGTCGGGCGCTGACGGCCACCGCCTCGCCACACGGCCTGTCCGACGACGAGCGTCTCAAATTGCGAGTCTTACGGGCGACCGAATTAGAAGCTCGCAACAGCTCAGCCGGCATCGCTCTTAAGGCGTACTATCAGTTGGCCCAGGTCGAAGCGAACCGGTTGATCGTGGCCCGCAGCCTGAAAGAGCTCGACGACGCCATCGCGGGCGTGGCCCGTATGCGGCAGCACGGCTTGCAAATTCCTTTTGACGACAGCGAACTCGACCGGCAGCGGCTCGAAATTCTCGACAAGCAGATCGCACTGGCTTCGCAGATCGACCAACTCAACGCCGAGCTAGTGCAATTGATGGGGCTCTCGACCGACGACCCTCATCCGCGCATCTGGCCGACGACCGATTGGACCGTCGTCGTCGCGCCGATCGACCTGGACGCAGTCGTGAACGACGGTCTGGCCTTGAGGCCGGAGCTGGGGCTGCTTACCGCATTGCGTGGGGCCTTGCGGTCGGAAACGGTCGATGTCACGCGGGGTGTGTTGGGCGGCGCCAGCGGCCTATTGGGCACGCAGACCAAGTTCACCGGCTTGCTCTCGCTGTTGGGCGTGCGCGAGTTTATCGGCAAACGACGAGCGAACCGGCTGGAACTGCCCGAACGGCGGCGACAGCTCGACAACTACTCGCGGCAGCGGCGCAACGAAATTCGTTCAGAAATCCAACAGGCGGCGCTCGAAGTGGAGGCTCGGTTGCGGCAGGCGGCGGTGGCCAAGGCCGAGGTCGATTCGTGGCGCCGGCGGTTGGACGCGCTGGCCCAAAAGACGCAGATCGACGAAGCGACGTTCATCGACGTCACTCGCGCCCGGCTCGAACGGTTGCAAGCCGAAAGCAACGAGATCGCGCAGATCGCGGCTTGGCGGATCGCCTGGGTTAAATTGAAAGAAGCCCAAGGCCGGTTAGTCGCCGAGTGCGAGGCCGCCGATTGCGCGGTCCCTTCGGCGGCCATCGAACAGCATCAGGGCGTGCTCGAATTGCCCGCGGAATCGCTGCCTCCGGTTGCTCCGTCGGTCGAGCGGAGCGCGCCGGCCGCGCCACCGACGATGGCTGCATTACCGGACCAAGTTGTCGCCGGGGCCGAGCGACTGGAGTACAGTTCCGCGCCCTCGGGCAGCCACCTGGGGGGTGATCGGCTGCGCGCAGCCGATCAAATCGCCGATGCCTCGACCGACGCCGTGTTGCCGACGTCGCGCCGCCAGGCGACAGCGGAGTCGCTGAATCCGCCGCCGTTGCCACAGGCGGTGACCCCCGCGTTTGATCTGCCCGACGTTGCGACTGAGGCCGAAAGCTCGGACGCCCCCGAGGTCGATCCCGAAGCGTAATCGCAATTGTCGTCTTTCGCTCCGCGAAAGTACGTTCTTTGGCTCCGTCGAATGTCATAACCGAACAGCCGGGGCATCGTTACACTCTGCCCCAGCCACCGGGCCGCGCTGGGCGAGGAGGCGGGGCACAAGGCCCCGGACTACCTCGCGCCACCGCTGGTGCGGGCGGCGAGCGACTGCAAATGGGTCATGAGCGCCCCATCGCTCGACTGCGATAGGCCGCTCAGCCGCGCCGAAAACGGCGGCACGCGCTGGCCCTGGCGTAAATCGGCCAGATATGATTGCACCAACTGCCGCCCGGCTGGGTTGCCTTCCAACAGCCAATGCACCCAGGCCCAGGCCTCGGCATAGTCGGTCTGCGTCATCTCGCTGGCCGAAGTCAGCCGTTCGAGTCGGGCGAAGTTAGGCCGCCAACTGTGTTGGGCCGACTTTTCCAAGAGAAGCTGCACGTGCGGCTGATTGAGCCCACCGCCACCTTGCGGCACCTCGGCGTATTCGGCCAAGCCTTCGTCGAGCCACAGCGG
>DATFDL010000154.1:0-17580 GCA_035252155.1 Pirellulales bacterium
TCGTCAAACCCGATCGGTGACCCACTCCTCGGCGTCCCCGATTATAACTGCCCGCCGTCGCCGACGAGGCGCGATTGCTGGGCCAACTGCTCGATGCGCTCGTTCGAGACCACCAGCTCTTGCCAATAGCGCAAGATCGTAATCTCGCGCACGGTGTAGCTCGGCTCGATATGGCGCAGCAGGTAATCGGCGATCATCTTCGGTTCGTTGAAACCGGCCAAGGCTCGGGCGGCAGTCGTGCCCGAACACCGGGCGTTGATCTCGAACACGTGCGGCAGGCCATCCTTGAGACGCAGTTGCACGTTGCACGCCCCGAACGGCTGCAAGGCTTCGAGCACGTCGCGCACGGCGGATTCGATGAGCGGATTGCGCTCGACAAACGCCTTATACGTGTCGCCATCGCGCAGCACCCGCCGCATGGCGATGACGCCCCGGCAGCGCCCCTCGAACGCAATTGAGCCGCAGGTATATTCGTCGCCCGGCAGATACTCTTGCACAACGCAATTATCGCGATCGACCAGCCGCTGGTAGACCTCGAACTCGTCGGGCGTGCGGACCACAAAGGTTCGCCGTGAGCGGGCGCCGCCGCGCTGCGGTTTGAGCACCACCGGGTAGTCGAGCTCGTCGGCGTCACGCAGCCGGCAGGTATACGGCGCGGCGAAACCATGCCGCCGCAAGAATTCATACGTGGCCAGCTTGTCGTCGCAAAGCTCGACGACTTCGGGGTTGCTAACCACCGGCACGACTCCCTCGGCCCGGAAGCGCTCTTGTTGCTCGGCCAGCGGCGGCAGCTCGACATCGAGCCCTGGCAGCAGCAGTGCGCAACTTTCCGCCCGGCAGATCTCCAGCAAGCGGTCGATGAAACCTGCCTCACGGGCTTCGCGGCCCTGATAGGCGACCGGCGCGGCGTAGAGTCCGGCTGCGAGCGGGTCGGAATCGACGCCGACCGCCTGATACTCCGTGCCTTGGAGCGATTTCAGAATGCTCTGCCCCACGCCGCCGCCGACGCCGGTAACGAGGATCTTGTGCATTAGGCGCTTTTCGGTTGACCGCGAGATCGCTGGTTCGCGCGGCTCCGGGCATTTGTCCGGTTGTCGCCGCAAAGCCCCCAGCGGGCGCCCTGGCCGGTGCCGTTGCTGCCGAAGCGAAGCAGATCGGGGGTCTGCTGGTGCTTGTTCAGCGCCGCCAGCGCGTCGCGCAGGCGCTTGGCGGGCTCGCTCTCGCCGTTGGGCTTGAGCGGATCGAGAATGCCGTCGAGCGGCCAACCGTCGAGCTCGAACGCTTCAAGAATCGCCTCCTGGTTGCGTGAGGGCTGGACGAACTGCTTGATCAGCTTGCCGTCGTACCACAGCTCCTTGCGGAGCATGTCGTACCTGGGCACAATTCTGTGCGAGGGTAATTCTCCCGCCGCGGGCGGCTGTTCACATTCGTCCGCGGGGTAGTGAATATCGACCAGAATGATCGATTCCAACAACAACCTGAGCAGTTCCGCGCCCGGCGCGCGGCCGTTGGGCAACTTCCTCGCCATCGCTCGTCCTCGCCTCGTCAGTTCGACGGCCGGTATGCACCCAGGCCCCTGCCCGATCCCGGATTTCCCTCCGTGCGGCCGTCTCGTACGGCGGTGGGACGCATCAGGCGGTTCCACAATGCACGTAATTTACCCGGAATGTACCGAGACGCAAGCAAATTCTTGGTAGTAGTCGGCGCGGAGCTAGCACGAATGAGGGGGGGTGCCTTCTGGCTGGCCGCGACTACTCGCGCCTGGGCAGCAACCGTTGAAAAAAGTTTCGCCGCGAGGTGCGGATGCGTGGCGCTACTTCATTCGGTGGTTGCTCCTCGCGAAGCTCAAGATTGAAGTGCATCGTTGTCTCGGCGCGGCGGATTGTCACCGATCGCGTTGACGGCGTAGCAAGCATGCGGCGCAGCTCGATCGGCGGGAGCGTGTGCACGGCGGTTCGATCGATGCTCAACAGGACGTCGCCCGCGCGAAGCCCGGCGCCCTGCGCCACGCCGCCGTCATCCAGCGATTCAACGGTGGTTTTGCCGTCAATTTTCAATAAATGCAGGCCGCTTAGATCGTGCCGATCAAGATCGTTGAACCGCTTGCCCGGCGATAGGTACATCCGCATGCCCGGAAAGTCGAACACCACCACGTAGCGCGAGAGAAAACCGAGCGAGAGCGCATTGCGCGAGCCTTCCTGAAAGATTAGGCCGGAATGCCAATCGCTGCCGATGCGAAGTTCAGCGACCCTGCCGAGCCGCGCGCGTGTCGTGCGCACAACCGTTGTAGCATAGGTTTTCCCGACGACGCGTAGAGTTCCCGCCTCGAGCAGAGAATTAAAGAGAGCCGACTCCAAATCACCGCTTTCGATGTCGGAGGCCCCGGTGTCGATTCTAAAGAGAACCGGCGGCCTCCCCGCAAATTGCACACGCGCGCAGGGAATGCCCTGGTCGCGGAAAAGCTCCAACGGCTCGCCGACGTTGGCGGGCAGCGACGGCAGGACCGACAACTCGCCGGAGTCGAAATCGATTCGCACAATCATGGTACTGAGCGCATCCATGCCGAGGACCCCGAAAATGGGTTTACCAACAGCACGCATCGGTTTCAGGTCGACACACACGATTTCATGCACGCCTTGGATTGGCCGCCCCCCGATCGACATAGGAGGTGGAGCAAAGGAAGTCGCAGGCAGAGTCCCATTTGGCGTAAAAAGCGTTCTGCGACGCATTTCACGACCTAAGAGTGGCCTCAGCGACAAATCGAACGCGGTGCCGTTCGAACCGGTGTCAAACACGAAAGAACGACGAATGGCTCGCGCGTCCACTGGGACCAAAATCGTGTCCCCATTTCTCGCTATACGGAACGTCTGGGCGGTCGGCACGGCAGGCTCGGCCGCTAGCGCAATGCTTTGAGCAAATGTGACCGAGACTATGAGACTTCGAAGCCAAGCCATTGCTGGCGAGCACCCGCCTCGTATGTACCCGACGCAACGAATGCCGCATCGCGCAAGATAACCGTAAAGCCCATTCGGAAAAGCTCCCGGCACGTTCATGGTACCGTCCCTCTCAAGAAAAGAGTTCGACGCAACGCTACTGCCTCAGCGCGCTCTTGCGTTGGCGAACGGCTGCGTGAGGGGCACCGCCCACCGTGAAATCATGGTGCCCAGTGCCTACGCTACCGGAATTCTTGGTCCGGACAAGGACAAAAGTGCCCCGTCGCAAGACTGACTGCCGAAGTGACGATCACTTCCCCCACGGGAGTTTTATCTCATGCTTTAATCCGAGGATCCCGGGATCATTGGGATCCCAACCCAACTTGTCCGGAATGCCGCCACCGGAACCGGGGCTGGTCCAGAGGTAATCCGCAAGTGGGCCTAAGATCGGAGGGAGATCGCCAGTGAATATCGGGCGGTCTTCTATCCAGTTCCAAACGGGATGAGGGCCGTTTAAGAAGCTCTGGATGGGATGCGGGCCAGGCCTGTGCTGGTTCCAATGCTGGAACTGGCCCCAATACTGCCCCGGAGTCCAGTGCGGTGCTTGGAACACGTGATTGATGGGAGTCGTTGGCTTATAGTACTTGAGCCCAAATATATTGATGGGCGTATAGGTTGGACGCCCCGTGACATCGCTGGTGGAGCGCGCTTTCGTCCCTAGCCATTTCCCCCACTCCGCCTCCCCGACCGGGTCCAACTTGCTCGCGGGACCGTTGCCGACATAGCGCACCACGTTCGCATCGCCGCCGCCAAAGCCGATCGGGTCCTCGCTGGTCCAACGGCCGACAACGGGGTCGTACCAGCGATGGTCGTCGTTGGTCAACGCAGTGTCCGGATCGAAATGACCGCCTTCAAACCCGGCCCAGTGGTGGATCGACGTGTTGCTCTCGTTGGTCACCACGCCGAACGTGTTGGTGATGATGTGGTCGACTGTCGTGCTGGCGTTGTTCACCACCTCGTGCGGCGTGTTGATCTGATCGAAGAGCGGCCAAGACTCGGTGCCCGCCTGGCCCTGGGTGGTGATTGCCTCTTCGCCCATCACCGCGTCCACGCCTGCCGGAGTCGGGCCGTTCAAGTAGCGGTATAGAAGATTGCCGTTCTGGTCGAACTCCAACAGCGGGTCCGCCAAACTCGTGCTGGGCACGTTGGCCTGGGGCGCTTCGGGCGAGACGTCCAGCGCATACCACTCGGCTCGATCGTAGCTGCCGCCGCCGGTGTCGTCGACCTGCTTGCCGATCTCATGATCGAGCGTGTTGTAAACGTAGTGGACATGCTTGGTAAGCACGCCGTTATTGTCGTAATACGAAACGTCGGTCAGCCGATCGCGGTAGTCCCAGCCGTAAACCGTCTTGTAGTCCGTGGCATAGGCACCGGAAATCCTGGTCCGGACCGTCCGATTGCCTTCACCGTCGTATTGGTAGTTGAACGTGCCGTCGCTCAAGAGCTGGTTGTTCGTGCCGGTCGAATAGCCGGTGTTCGTCCGGTTGCCGTTCTTACTATAGCTATACGACTCGTTGGCCGGCTCGCCGCTGCCGCCAGAATACGTGGCGCCCGTAACCTGGTTCGTGACATCGTAGCCGTAGCTGACCGTGCCATCGACCGTCGAAGTCCGGGCGGTGATCCGGTCGGCGTTGTCGAGCGTGAACGCGAACGAGTCGATGCTGATTTGGCCGCCGTTGCCGGTGTAGCCCAGGCTGGTCATCCGGTTGCCGCCGTCATAGCCGTAAGCCGCCGTGGCGATATCGACCATCGGCCCCATGCCCACAAAGTCATACCGGGCGACGCTGGTGAACTGGCCCAGGGCGTTATACTGAAACTCAATCTGTTTTTGGGCCACGCCGTTGCCTCCGCTCTGGCCTACTTGCGTCTCGTCGGTCAACCGCTGGTCGGCGTCGAAGGTGTAGTTGTTCAAAAAGTCAGCCGTGCCGCCGATCGTCGCTGACAGGCTCGTGCGATCATTAGCCGAATCGTAGCCCGCGGTCAAGATCACATGCGGCACGTTCGGCGTTCCGGAGTTATCGACCGTCAGCGTGCGGCCCAGATTGTCGAACGTGAAGGCGTAGGAGCTGTCCGGATCGCTCTGCGCGGTGACTTCGTTATCGGCGTCATAGGCCGTGTTGATGGCATAGACGACCGTGCCGCCATTCATCCAGTTTTCTGTCACAAGTCTGTGTAGATTATCGAATACGAAGTCTCGGACCCGGCCGTCCCTGTCCGTTTCGCTGGTAAGGTCCGATGACGCATCATACGAGAATGAGCGGGTGAAATTGAGCGCGTTCGTCTCACTGGTTTCCCGATTCAGGGCATCGAAAACGAAGACCGTTTTATTATTATCCGGATCGATCAGCCCCACGCGGTTGCCCGCCGGGTCGAGCTGAATTTGGGTGATTCCTCCATTCGCGTCGGTGGTCTGGACCAGCCGAAATCGCGAGTCATACTGATCCGTGGTCGTTTCGTTCAAGCTGTCGGTAGTCGTGAGCAGCTCGCCCATGTGCCCATAGCTGTAGCTGGGGCCGTGGCCAAGATTGTCCAAGACGCTGGTGGTCCGGCCGTCGGCATCGAATGAGGTCGTCTGAGCGTGGTTCATGGGGTCGACGGTCTTGTACCGCCGGCCCAGGGTATCGTAAAAATACGTCCAGACCGGGCTGGTGAGCGGCCCCGAGCCGTCCGGGTCGGGCAGCGTCATGCTCGTCACCTGGCTGACGTCGGTATTGCCATAGGCCCAACTGGTCGTGCCCAGCGGATCTTGCTCGCTGACCTTCCGGCCCAGGTTGTCGTAGCCGATCGTAATCACCGGGCTGGTCAAGGGACCGGCGCCGTCGGGGTCGGGCAGGGTTTCTTGGGTCATGCGATCGAGCTTGTCATATGCCCATGACGTAACTCGTTGCATGGGATCAACTTGAGTCAGCTTGTCCAAGTCGGCATCGTACGTCCATTGCCACACAGGGCTGGTCAGCGGGCCAGCGCCATCGGGATCAGGCAGCGTCTGTTTGAGCAATTGGTTCCGGGAACCCCAAACATTGGTGGTCACATTGCCCATTTCGTCCTGAGTCGTCAGCACGTTCCCATTTTTATCGTAGCTGGTCGAGACGACTCCGTTGAGCGCGTTCACCACGCTTGTGACCCGCCCCAGCACATCGTAGTTTGTCTTAGTAACGTGCGAATTCTCATCGGTCACCGATGTGGGCCGATCGTCAGCGTCATAACCCACCAGCACCGTGCTGTTGTCGGCCCAGGTGGTTTTGATCAGCCGTTCGTAAGGGTCATAGCTGTACGTGGTGGTGACCGTGCCGGTGCCGTTGTTCGGGGCCGGGGTGGTCATCGTTAGCGGCTGCCCGTACTGGTCGACGGTATACGAAACGACATTCAGAAGTGGATCTTCGGTCTGAATGAGGTTTCCGTTGCCATCGAACGACCGCGTCCAGGTGTTGTTGCCCGAATCGACGAATTTGGTCCACTCGCCGAATTGGTTGAAGGTATAGGTTCCATAGGTGGGATGCGCCCCGCTGGCCGAGGTCTCATTGCCCATCGAATCGTAGCTGTACGTCGTCACGGGCGAGGCAGCGCCGGAGACGGGCGGCGGCTCGGTCAGTTGCGTCACCAAACCGTTGGCGTCTCTCTGCCAGGTCGTCTTATTGCCGTAGGCATCGACGCTGACCAGTGGATTGCCAAAGACGTCGGTTTGTAGCGACGTGGTGTTGCCATTGGCATTGGTGACGGTGGTTTGCACATTGGCCGAGGGCGTGACATTGGGCGCGCCCTGCTGGGTCGGCCCGCCGTAGGCCATGCTTTGCTCGGAACCGTCCGACGTGCCGCCACCGCCGGGCAGCGACGTGCCGCTCAGGCGATGGTGAGCATCCAGCGTATAGCCGTACACATTCCCGTTCGGGTCGGTCTCGCTCGATAGGTAGTTTCCGGTATAGCCGTACTGCCACATAGGCGCACCAGACCCTGGATCTGGCTCGGTGACGCTGCTCAAAAACGCCCCACTATGGGCCACGGTCCACACGTTACCCGCAAAGTCGCCGATGGATGAAAGCTCACCGCCCGCGTCACCGATGGGCACGGTTCTGCCAAAGCTATCGACAATCGAAATCAGGTTGTTTCCCGACCAGTTGTAGGTGTCGGTCTCGGTGTTACGCGCCATTCGGCTGGTTTCAAAGCCCGCGCTGTTGAAGTTGAATTTATTGCCCGATTTGTCGACCAGTTGCCAGCCGCCGCCATTGACGCTGGTGAGCGTATCGAACGCGAAGGGACCATTGGGGCTGGTATAGCTGTCGCCGCCACTGGCCGTAAAATACCACCCCGTGCCAACGCCCGTCGTGAGCAGCACTCCGGCGGGAACGCCCGGCACGTTGTTCTGATAGAGATGGTATAAGCCCGGAATGTCCCAGCCCTTGCCGACCGGGCCGTTGCTGTCGTTGATCACGTTGACCGCGCCGCTGACGGTGGCCGGCGCGGTCATCTTGGGGCTGTCGAGCGTCATCGAATATGGGTAGCGCCCTGTTGGAAGCGCCGACGTATCCACCTGATACGAGACATCAACATTGGCCTGGTCGCCCATGCCTTCGAGGTTGACGTAGGTGGCCGGCTGTTGGACGCCGTTGAAGGTGAGCGTGGCGGAGGGCGTGTCGGGGATGGGCGTGATCGAGCTCAACTGAAAGGTGCCCTCGATCACGGCGTCGGGCTGGCCGGCCACCGAGTCGTAGGCCAGCGAGAGATTTTGCGGCGTCGCCGGGGCGCCGCTGGCGCTGCCCAGAATCTGCACGCTGGTATCGAGCGGGTCGATCGCCACCTGCTTGGTGAGATCGGCCGACGAGTTCACGCTGTATTCAATCGGCAGCGAGACCGTGGCCGTGTTGCTCGTGTAGCCGAAGCTGTTGTGAATGTAGTAGGTGAACGAATCGGTGCCGAAAAAGCCGAAGTTTGGTTTGTAGGCGAATGAGCCGTCGGAGTTGAAATGGAAGTAATTCGCGTCGGCGGGGCCGCTGACCAACATCGCGTACATCGTGGCCCCTTGATTTGGGTCCGAATCGTTCGCGAGCACTCCGGGGGCCGAAGGGGTGAGCTGCCCATTGAAGGGCGCCACATAGGTGTCGTTGTTGGCCACGGGATTGCCGGTGAGCAGCACCCGGCTTTCGAGGCATTCGACCAGCGGTTGACGGCGCGGAACGATGGCGCCCAAAGGCGCGTCGGCGACCAAGAGCGATCGCCAAAAAGAGCGGCGGCGCTCTCGGCGGCGGCGGTAGTACGGGCGGCGCGAATACTCTTGGCGGAAATAGCGACGAGCGCATTTCAGGATCCGATCGAGCAAGGCGTTGACGAACATGGTTTCCTCCCGGTTTGAGACGCTCGATGTTGTTGGGTGCCGTAATCAGCGTCGATCACCTTACGATTTGCCGTTGGGCTTGAAAAGCGCAGCGCGACGACGCCGAAGACGGCCGGCGCGCTGAAGCGCAACGGGGCGCAAAGCTAGGGGTTACACCACTGCGCCGAATCGCGCCGAGGCGTCATGAATGGCGGCCGGGCTTTGGTGCGGATTACGCGGGCCATCGCGATTGTAGTGGATTGCGCCTGGCGTTGCAGCCGTGAGCTAAAGTTGCCGATGAGGTTCTCGCGAGATTTACGAAGATGACTTTCGACCAAACTGTGTTCGTCATTGCCGCGGCCCCGCCGACGCAATCGCTGCGCTCGGCCTGCACGCGGCTGCTGCTCTGCGAAGATCGTAATCTCGCGGTCGCCCCGCCGCCAGCCGAGGAGGCGCTTTGCGGCGAAGCCCTAACCCGTTGCAGTTCGCCGCCGGTGCCAACTTGCACCGAACGGATCATGTGCCGCCGGTTGCCAGCGTGCGGCACGCCGGTCGTCCCGGCCCTTGTGGCCGGGTGAAGCGTTGATAGACGCAGGCGATAGGGAGGGCGGAGCGAAGCGAGTCCACCGTCGCAGATAGTGCGGCGCGGAAGGGAACCTTGGCCCAATGGTGGGACTCGTTTCACTCGTCCCACCCTACGCTCTCGACGATTATTACGGCGGATCTTCACCGCCGGGATGAAAGGGATGGCAGCGGCAGATGCGCCCGATGCCGCGCCAGGCGCCGCGTATCGCTCCGTACTTCTCGACCGCGCCGATAAAATAGTTGCTGCAGGTCGGCGTGAAACGGCACTGCCGCCCGACGATCGGGCTGAGCGTCCATTGATAAATTCGCACCAGCCCGATTAAGGTCCGGCCGGGGGCGCGGAACAGGATTGTGCGGAAGCGATTCATGGCCGTGCGCGCCTCAAGCGATCGGCCACACGCCGAGACAAGCTCACAAGCGACTCGGCGACGGCGCGCAGGTCGGGCTTGCCCGCCGGCCGCGGCGCTACGATCAGATCGATGCCCGAGGGCAACTCGGCGCGGTTCAAGCGAAAGGCCTCGCGCAGCAGCCGCTTCCAGCGATTGCGGAGCACGGCGCCGCCCACTTTGCGCGAGACCGACAGGCCCAGCCGCGGATGCTCCAGGCCGTTCTCGCAACCGTAGACGATCAACAGCTCGTCGGAGACCGAGCGCCGCCGCCGATAGACGCGGTCGAAATCGGCCCGCCGCCGCAGCCGGTGCTCGCGCCGGAATCGCTGGTCGGCCTCACTGGCCGGTTTCGTCGATTCGTCCAGTTTCGTGAGGCGGGCCATCGGGATTGCGCGGGACCGTATCGGGTGGTGGATTAGGCGGCTCGGGGGGCCGCGCCCGCCAGGAGGGATTGATCATGCGGCTTTTCGAGCGGCCCTGGCGTGCCATGCGCCGCGCCGCCCATCCCCACAATATTACCACGATCACCAGTCCGATGCCCAACACCACCAAGGCCAGCAAGGCCATCAGCAGCTTGGCTCGAACCTCAACTGGAATCGCTGTTTGGTTCATGGGCACTGACTTGGGCGCGGATAGGCAAGGAATCAAACAGAGCAGAATGTATCGCAGCAAGACCGTCAAGAATCTTGGTGGCTTGTGGGCGGCGGCCCGTGTCGCGACAATCCTTTCGCAAGAGGTCGCGGAACGCCACGGAGGGCGTTCCCTACAGACACTTTAGGAGATTGCCTTCAGCCCAACCATGACTGACGACCGCACCCGCCATGCCCAGCTCTTTAGCGGCCTGCGCGTGACCACGCTGGGCACGCTGGCCAGCCGCATTTTGGGACTGGTGCGCGACATGGCCACGGCGGCCATGCTGGGGCTATCGGGCGACGGCGTCATGGACGCCTTTGTGGTCGCCTTTCGGATCCCGAATTTTTTTCGCCGGCTGTTTGGCGAAGGCGCTCTGACCGCCAGCTATCTGCCGGTGCTCGCCTCGCGGCTGGAAGAAGACCGCGCCGCCGGCTGGCAGTTGGCCAGCGTGGTGCTGGTCTGGCTGAGCGTGCTGTTGGCCCTGGTGGTCGTGCTGGCCGAAGCGGTTTGCCTGGCGCTGTGGTGGATCTATGCCGATCGTGCCGAGATGCGGCTGCTGCTGGGCCTTTCGGCGGTCATGTTGCCGTATCTATTTTTTATCTGTCTGGCGGCGCAATTGGCCGGCACTCTGCACGCCCTGGCGCATTTCAGTACGCCGGCCCTGGCCCCGACGCTGCTGAATATCTGCTGGCTGGTGGCCATCTGGTTCGTCGCGCCGCGGCTGACCAGCGATAAGCAATCGCAAGCCTATATTCTGGCGGCGTCGGTGCTGGTGGCCGGCGTGTTGCAATTGGCCTCGCAGTTGCCGATTCTGTGGTCGCTGGGTTTTCGTTTTGATTACGACTGGCCGGCCAGCCGGGCGGCGGTGCGGCAGGTAGTGACGGCGCTGGTTCCGATGGTGCTGGGCCTGACCGTGACGCAAATCAACACGCTCATCGACAGCTTGCTGGCCTGGAGCCTGGCGGGCGGCGCAGACTCGACCGAACCGATCGCCTGGCTCGGCGGCGCCGTCAATTACCCGTTGCGGCAAGGCGCGGCCGCGGCGATTTATTATGGCGAGCGACTGTACCAATTCCCTTTGGGCATGCTGGGCATGACGGTGGCCACCGTGATCTTTCCATTGCTGAGCCGCCACGCCGCCCGCGGGGAGCACCGGCACCTGGCCGAAGACCTGACCTTGGGCCTGCGGCTGGTGCTGTTTTTGGGCGTGCCGGCCGGCGCGGGGCTGGTGCTGCTCAGCGATCCGCTGGCCCGCCTGCTGTTCGAGCACGGCGAGTTCACCGCGGCCGATGCCGCGCGGGTGGCGCGGATGATCGCGTGTTATGGACTTGGGGTCTGGGCGTTTTGCGCCTCGCCCGTGCTGGTGCGCGGTTACTATGCATTAGGAGATCAGCGAACGCCGCTGCGGGCCGGCGCCATCGCCATGTTGGCAAACGTGGCGCTCAACTTGCTCCTGATCTGGCCGATGGCCGAGGCCGGGCTGGCTTTGGCAACTTCGCTGGCGGCAATGCTGCAAATTGTCCTGCTCACCCAGGGGTTCTCGCGGAGTTTTGGCGCGCTCGGCTGGCGCGAGCTGGGCCGCACCGCACTCGTCACCCTGCTCGCTACCGCGTGCCTGTTGGCCGCCGGTTGGACCGCCACGTGGCTTACACCGAATGAAATCGGCACGGGCGGGCGTTTGGGCCGCGTGGCCGCGCCGTTGCTCAGCGGATCGCTCGCGTTTGTCATTGCGAGTTGGTTACTGCGGGCGCACGAGCTTCATTTTTTACTCGGCCGCGGCGCGCCCGCGGAGGCGGGCGATTAGATCATAAAGGCGAGGTTGTGAAAACGCGATCGAAACGATGTCGTGGATTATTTGTCACCGGCACGGGCACCGGTGTGGGCAAAACCTATGTTACCGGGCTCATCGCTCGAGAATTGGCCGCGGCCGGCCGGCGCGTGGGCGTTTATAAGCCGGTGGCCAGCGGCTGCCGTGGCGATGACGGCCGCTTGGTGTGCGACGACGCCGCAAGCCTCTGGCGGGCCGCCGGTCGGCCGGGCGAACTGGAGCGGGTCTGCCCGCAATGCTTTGCCGAGCCGATAGCGCCTCACCTGGCCGCACGCGCCGAGCAAAAATCGGTCGATGCCGATTTGCTGCGAGAGGGACTCAATTTTTGGACCGAAAAGAGCGACATTGTGCTGATCGAAGGCGCGGGCGGATTGATGTCGCCGGTGACCGACGACGAATACGTGGCCGACCTGGCGTTCGACTTTGGGTTTCCGCTCGTCGTCGTCACGCCCAACGTCTTGGGAACGATTCATCAAACGTTGACCACCTTGATCGCTGCGGCCACGTTTCGCGAAGGTTTGGCGGTGGCGGGCGTCGTGCTCAACCATCCGACTCCCGATTGCGACGCCAGCAGGGACACGAACCACGATGAGCTGGTGCGGCGTTGCGTGCCGCCGGTGCTGGGAACCGTCGCCTGGCAAGCAGGCCGGATTGAGCCCGCGGTGGATTGGTGGGAGCTTGCCCTGTGATCGGTTTTGACGGATCGAGTGGGTACTCGCGAGGCTGCGCCATCCGTAGGGCGACCTTCCTAGGTCGCCCATTCAACCCCGAGGGTTGTGCGGACGACCTAGGAAGGTCATCCTACGGCGCGTCGCTGGTCTCAGGATCACGCCGCGCGCCGTACGGGCGCCCCTCTCATGCCTGCGACTTGCTCCAGATAATGGAGCAGCGACTCTTCATAACGGCTCGGATGAAACTTTAAGGCCTGGCGCCGGGCAAGCCTGGCCGAGACCTGATGCTCGTGGCGCTCGAACCAAAGCATCGCCTCGCAAAGCGCTTCGGGCGTTTGGCGGCCGAAGAAGACGCCGGTGCCCAGGCGCCGCTCGTCGGCCGGCAGCACCGTCTCGGTGGCGCCGCCGCGCTCGTAGGCGATCACCGGAGCGCCGCAGGCCTGCGCCTCGACCGGCACAATGCCAAAATCTTCGTGGCCCGGGAACAACAGCGCCCGACAACGACGCAGATGATCGCGGATTTCTTCGTCCGAACGCCAGCCCATCAGTTGCGTTGTCGAACGAGCCTGCCGAGCCAAGGAGCGGACCTCGGGACCGGCGCCGATCACCACCAGCCGCCGCCGCAGCCGCTGGCATGCCTCGACCGCCACCTGCACCTTCTTATACGGGGCCAAGGCCGAGACCATCAAATAAAAATCTTCCCGTGGCACATCGCCGGGCGTGTAAAAGTCGGTATCGACTGGTGGATAGATGACAGTGCTTTCCCGCCCGTAACAATCGGCGATTCGTCGGCGAATCGTCTGGCTGATGGCGACGTAGTGTGTCACACGATCGGCGGTCGCGCGGTCCCAGCGGCGAAGGCCATCGAGTACCCGGCCACGAAGTGCGCCCACAACTCGCCGAGGGGTCTCAGCGGCGCGACGACGCGCACTCGACGAAGACGATGGCTCGTCGCCGAAATAATCGCCACGCAATTGCCAGGCGTAGCGCATCGGCGTGAAGCAATAGCAGACGTGCGGCACCCCCGGCGGAGGACGAACGCTTTTGGCCACGGCGTGGCTGAAGCTCAGCACCAAGTCGACGCTGGCGTCGATTTGAAACGACTCGATGGCACGCGGCATCAGCGGCAGCCAATAGCGATAGTATCGCTCGATGCCCGGAATCCGTTGTAAAAAGCTGGTGGTGATTTGCATCCGCTCGATTTCGGGGGCGGTGCGGCCGCGCGCGTGCAAGAGCGTGTAGAGCGGCGCGTCGGAAAAGCGGCGGCAGAAGGGCGCCAAGCATTTTTCGCCGCCGCGCATGCCGGTCAGCCAGTCGTGGACAAGCGCGATTTTCAAAGCGGATCCGCCGTACCGAGGGCTGTTCGAAACAGGGCGGGATTCTAGTGAATTGTCCGTGCGGCAACAACGTCGGCGGGGCCCTCTACGTTAGGGGACGAATGAAACGAGTCCCAGCATGGGCTGCCTCTTCAGCCGATTGGTCCCGACCGCTTAACGGCCGACCGCCTGTAATGTGGAGCGAACCAGCGTATGATCAATTCCCGCCCCGGCCGGCAGATGCTGAAAGTCGCCGCGCAGCGATTTCAAGGCGAAACGCTCTTGGTTGATCTCGGCGGCAGTGCGGACCCCCAAGCGGCGGAAAAGCGGCACCGGCGGGCACCAGCCCTGCAGCGCGTGTTGCAACAAGAAGGCGGCCACCAGGCCCGGCAAGGCAAAAAACTTGCGGTTGACGAGTGCACCGAGGCCCAACCCCACCATCGCCACGCTGGCGGCGTTGGCCTCCAGCACGCGCTCGAGGTCCCACTCGCGATCCAATTCGGCCAGCCGGCGGTCGATGGCCTCCCGGCCTTCGCGGGCGTAATGGGCTACGTTCGCCTCGGTTTTTTGGCGGATCGCGGCGTTATAGCGATCGGGCGTGTGACGCGGAACGCGTTCGACGGTACTCGGCAACATGGGCAGATCCTCCTGGTCTCTGATCTGCCCCCACAAGCGGCACAAGGCGTGCCAAGCGAGAGGTATA
Organism: Pirellulales bacterium; assembly: GCA_035252155.1. Classification (GTDB taxonomy): domain Bacteria; phylum Planctomycetota; class Planctomycetia; order Pirellulales; family JAICIG01; genus JAICLL01. The sequence goes on from DATFDL010000154.1 coordinate 14,427, forward strand.
AAAAGCCACGCCCGGCCGAAAGAAAGGAAAGTGGCTTCCATGCCAAGAGGTCCAATCCATGGAGATCGTGCTTTCCCTTACCGGGTGACATCAGGCGGGAGAAAACAGCTTTCGTCCGCACCGGGCGTGGGCGCTGGAGGCGCAAATGTGATTGTTTTAACTCGATAGGCGATCGAACAAGCGGCGAAACTTGGGCATGCGTCCCTCGAGGTACGTCAGCCAAGCCTTGGTGTTCCAGATTTCGACGCAGACAGCCGCCCCGACGACCATCACCTCGCTGCCCGCTTCGGCGTGCAAGAACTCGCGAAACCCTTCGGGCACAAGCAATCGACCGCGGGCCGCCAATTGCACCGGGCGATGACGCGAGGAAAGGAGCCGCCCCAGCATCTGCACCTGGCCTAGCTTGCCATCGAGCTTGCCGGCGCGGATTTTTGCCTCGACGAGCGCCGTCCCCGCATCCAACTTCGTTTGCCAAGTCGACGCATTCCATAGGCTCAAACATCCCGGCCGCTCTTTAGCAAGGATGCACCCGTGTGCCTCGCTCCCGAGAGCCTCCACCAACTCTGCGGGAATGGCTAGGCGGTATCGCTCGTCCAGCGTGCGTGGAAACTCACCAAGGATCAACTCAGGCGCGTCGGGCATCGGAGGTTTTGGTGTCGTCTGGCGGCATCTCGTCCAGGCGTCTCCGTTCCCGAACACATCCTATTTTCTTGCTGAATGGGCTATTTTCCCCGATGAACCGTTCCGATTTGGTTCATAGGGGTTTAAAACCCACGGAGAGCAGTCTAGCAACTTCTTTCGCCCTTGCAACACACTGGGCAAAGATTTTTTGGCCGAGGCAATCCGCCTAGCTAAAACAGGGCGATTTCGCTACTTTTTCGCCCCCTTGAGGTGGTTCTATGGTTCTCATGGATGACGGGACACGGGGCCCGCAGTTGATGACTTTTCTCCCGATCGACGATCGACGCCGCCGGCCCGAGCCGGTTGTGATTACCGGCATCGGGTTAATTGCCTCGGTGGGTAACGACCGCGAGAGCGTGTGGCGGGCGGTGCGGCATGGGCAAAGTGGCGTCCGCTCGTTGTCGGGCATGTCCGGTGTGCCGGCGTCGCTGTCCATCGGCGCTCCGGTTTTCTTACCGCCCGAGTTTCCCGGCCAGCTTAAGCCGGTGGCGCTTAATCTGCGCGCCGCCGACGAGGCCCTGGCCGACGCCGAGATCGACTTCTCGCGGACCGATCCACATCGCTTTGGCTGCGCGATCAGCGGGCACATGGGCGACACTGGCTGGTTCGACGAACAACGGCGGCACCTCGCGCCGCCCGAGCCGCGCGACGTGCCTTGGTGGCACCAGTGGTTCCCGAATACAGCATGTTCGACCGTGGCGAACCGCTACCGGCTCGCCGGGCCACGATTGTGTCACTCGACCGCCTGCGCCAGCGGCCTGATCGAAGTGCTCTCGGCCGCACGAAGCATTCGCGATGGCCAGTGCGATCTGGCATTGGCCGGCAGCGCCGAAGCGTTTCATCCGCTGTTTGCCGCCGGCTTTCAGGCGATGCGCGTGTTGGCCCACCACGACGATCCGCGGCAAGCCTCGCGGCCGTTCGACAGCCGCCGTAGCGGCTTTGTGATGGGCGAAGGAGCGGCGATGTTCGTGCTCGAACGGCTCAGCCATGCCCGCCGCCGCGGAGCACGGATTTACGCCGAGATCGCCGGCGGCAAGATGCAGGCCGAGGCCCACCATGTGACCGGTCTCGATACGGAAAGCGACACATTGGCCTATCTGATCGACCAGACGTTGCGTGACGCGCGGCTGTCGCCCAACGACTTGGGCTATATCAACGCTCACGGCACCGGCACGCAGCAGAACGACGTAGTCGAAACGCGTGGCATTCGCCGGGCGCTGGGCCGGGCGGCTGATCGAATTTGCGTCAGCTCGACCAAGTCGATGCTCGGCCACCTGGTAAACGCGGCGGGTAGCGTCGAGCTGGCGATCACCGCGTTGGCGCTGCGCGACGGCTTCGCCCCGCCCACCGTCAATCTCACCGACCCCGATCCGGAGTGCGACCTCGATTGCATCCCTTTGGTCGGCCGGCGGACGGCGATCGAGCACGCCCTAAAACTTTCGGTGGCTTTTGGCGGGCACATGGCGGCCATCGTCTTGCGCCGCTGGCCGGAGGCCGCCAGCGGGCTAGGCCACGTCGAGCGTCGCGCGGCGTAGGTCAGATTTTCCAGCCTGACACGTAGAATTGCTTGATGGCGGTGGCTGGGGCAGAGCCGCGCGAAACGCGCTGAATTCAGCACCGCGCTCATTCGCGGCGATGCCCCGGCAGCATAATTACGGGCACAGCGCTGCGATCGCCGGGGCATCGCTGGCCGACATCGCGGGCTCGAAATACTACGTCGAAGGCGGCCAGCTCTGCCCCAGCCACCGCCGAGCGTCGGCACTCCCCCCGCCGCGGCACTTACGGCCGACTCATCGCTGTGAGTTCGCCTGCCGGCTCGACGTCGCGCGAGGCGCCCGCTTCCTTGAGCTTCTCAAACAGCGTGGCCTGCGTATAAAAACCGCTCAGCACGATCGGCCTGTGGGGACGCCCGGCCGGAAAAATGGCGAGCACGGGTATCGAACTGCCGGGTGTCAACTTGCTCAAGAGCTCGCTCTCGTCATCGGGCCAGCGCGTCATATCGGCGACCATCGTGACCACGCCGTTCTTAATGACCCAATCTTTAGTGCCTTGCGTGTTAAGCACGGTGGCTTCGAGCGTTTTGCACGTCAAGCACCAGTCGGCGGTGAAATCGACCATCACCGTCTTGCCTTCGGCGACCAAGCGACTCAGGTCTTCTCGTGAATAACGGCGCCATGGCAAAGAGTGTCCATCATTCGGCGCAGATCGGCCCGCCGCCGCTTGACCCGTTCCCGGCTCATAAGTGCGCCCACCGACCGCCGCCAGATATTGTTCAAACCGCTCCTCCATCACAGGAGCGATCCCTTGGAAGGCCATCACGCCAACCAGCGACATAAAAACTACGGCCGCGGCCCAGGCCCGGGCCTTCGCAGGAAACTCAGCATAGAGCGGCGTGCGTCCAATCCACCAGCAGCCGGCCCACAAGCCCATCAACAGCGCGAGTGTCGGCACCATGGCCGGCCAGCGCAGAAAG
>DATFDL010000155.1:0-4148 GCA_035252155.1 Pirellulales bacterium
GACTGGAGTTCAGACCCGCGCGAACTCGTTCCCAGGTTTCCCTCATCTGACAAGGTTTCCCGCGTGAAAACCCACCAAGCCAGTTTTTGGAAATAATGCGGGGAGAGGGCGGAAAAAGAGGCCGGAGGTCGGAACGCGGGATCTAGGGGGCGGCAAATGACGGGCGGGGAATGCGCTTGCGTAAACGACGCTTGATGTGTCATGGTCGCGCCCCAAACCTTTGTTATGGAATATCTTGCGGCACAGAAGCAACAGCTAGGGTGGCTGTTTCTCGCAAGCAAGCGGAATGAATTCCGTTCTACGTGCGAGAGGTTGGCAACGTTGCTACAATCAAAGTGTCGCTTCTGCCCGGCGGTAGCCCAAGGAGGCCCAATCATGTCGCTCGAGATTGCTGTGGTGCGCGGGGCCGTTCTACGCGGGCTGGTGCTGTCGGTGCTGGCCGCGGCGCCGTTGGTCGCTCGGGCCGAGGATGAGACGGTGCGCACGACGGCCGAAATGTCGGCCCGCGTCGATGAGCTCATCGAGTCGCGGTTGCGGCAGGCGGGCGTGTCGCCGGCGGCGATGGCCGACGACGCCCAATTCATGCGCCGCGTCGCGCTCGATCTGAATGGCGTCATCCCCGCCGGATCGGAAGTTTCGGCGTTTTTAAAAGATGCCGCCAGCGACAAACGGGCAAAGCTGATCGACCGCCTGCTGGCCAATCCGCGCTATGCCACGCACCTGGCGCAGGTCTGGAGCAAAATGCTGCTGCCGGCCGCCGCTCAAAACGAACGCGCGGCGGAAGTGGCCGGCTTCACGGCCTGGCTGCGGCGGCGATTCGCGGAAAACATTCGCTACGATATTGTGGTGGCCGACCTGCTGACGACCACCGGCAGCTCGAACCGCGGCGGCGCGGCGCTGTTTTACACCGCGTCGGGCGTGAAACCCGAAGAGCTGGCAGCCAGCACCTCGCGGATTTTTTTGGGCGTGCAGATTCACTGCGCTCAGTGCCACAATCATCCGTTCGATCATTGGCGGCAAGAAGATTTTTGGTCGTACGCGGCGTTCTTTGCTCGCGTGCAGCAAGCGCCCGGCATGCAACCGCCCGACGTGGAGCTGGTCGACGCGACGGCCGGCGAAGTGATGCTGCCCGAAACCGATCAAGTGATCGCGCCCAAGTATTTGGGGGCTGAGCCACCCAGCGAAGATGCCGATGTGAACCGGCGGCGGCAATTGGCGATCTGGCTGGTGTCGCGCGACAATCCGTATTTCGCCCGCGTGGCGGTGAACCGCGTGTGGGCGTTGCTCTTCGGGCACGGGCTGGTGCATCCGGTTGATGAGTTCGGGCCGCAAAACCCGCCCAGCCATCCGCAGTTGCTCGACGAGTTGGCGGCTTACTTCATCGACTGCGGCTACGATCTGAAAGAACTGTTCCGCGTGTTGACGAACACCGCCGCGTATCAGCGCGCGAGCGAATCGCTGAGCGAGGGCGAGCCGCCTCCGCCCGAGCTGTTCGCGCGGATGCTGGTGAAGACGCTCACGCCCGAGCAGCTCTATGACAGCTTGTTGCGGGCGGCCCGCCGCGAAGAGACGGCGCCAGCAACGAACGTGCCCGGCCAACCGCCGATGGGCGATCGACAGCAGTTCCTCGCTCGGTTCAATATGGCCACGCACGACGCGACCGATTTTTCGGCGGGCATTCCGCAGGTGTTGGCCTTGATGAATGGCGCGCTGACCGACGAAGCCACCGACCCCTTGCGCAGCGGAATTTTGCTGGCGATCGACGCCCCGTTTTTTACCGACGCCGAACGAGTGGAGGCATTGTTTCTGGCCGTCATGTCGCGTCCGCCGAGCGACGCCGAACGCGAGCAGTTTATGCGCTACGTTCAAGACAAGGCGGATGCCGACGAACGGCGCAAGGCGCTGGGCGATATTTTGTGGGCCATGCTGAACAGCCCGGAGTTTATTCTTAACCATTGATTCGAGTGCGGAGTGTCGAATGCGGAATGCGGAGTTGTTTTTAATCCGCGCGTCATGGTTGCCGATGGCGATGGCTTGCGTCCTGGGCGCTGCGGTCGTCGGTTGCAACCGCGGTACGCCGCCGGCCGCTCCGACGGCGAATCAGCCGATGAAAGCCGACGTCCCCGCGCCGTCAGATCCGAATGCGCCGCCCGACAAGCTCGCAAACAACGATCCAACTCCCGACGCCGCGACGCCACCCGACAAGAAGCAGGAATCTACTGATCCAAAAGCCGCCGTTGAAAACGATCCTTCGTCGAACGAGGCCGACGCGCCGAACGCCGATGAAACCGCGGCCGAAGCGACCGCCGAGAAGGAAACCAACGAGCGGTTCGTGCTGCTCTCGCCGGGTGGGCCGCTGGTGATCGAGCTGCGGATGACCATCGACGGCAAGCCGTTCCGCGCAGTGCGCGAAGAGCTGGTCGACGAAGTGCTCAAGCTGGCCGACCGCAACGGCGACGGCCGACCAACCTGGGGCGAAGTCTTTTCCGATCCCAAGCGGCTGTTCGGCAAGCGGCTCGATCTGCCGATCGACATGAAAAACCGCAAGGAATTCTTCAAGACCCACGATACCAATCAAAACGGCACCGTCGATCGCGACGAGGCGCGGCGGTTTGTGGCCCGGGCCAAAAGCGCCGGCTCGGCTTTCGCGCTGACCAGCTCCAGCGAATACCGCGGCTCGAACCGTCGCAGCTCAATCGTGCGGGCCACGCTCGACGCAGACGACAACGGGCGGCTCTCGGCCGACGAGTTGTCTCTGGCCGAGCCGCGCCTGCTGGGCCGGGATGCCAATGACGACGGTACCGTCACCTGGGCCGAAATGGACGACACCCTCGCGGGCGATGCCCAGGCGATGATGTCGCGCACCACGTATCTTCGCCCGCCGGCCGCGATGATGCTTGGCCCGCAGGCTGATTGGGACGGCGTCGTCTATACCTTCGCCGAACTATATCTGATTGACGGCCAGCCTGCGGAAGAAGCGTTCGCCCTGGTTCCCTCGCTGCCCAAGGCGCTCGATGAAGACGACGACGGGCTGTTGAGCTACGACGAAGTGCAGCGGCTGAATACCGTCGCGCCGCACCTGGTGCTGGCGGCCAATTTTGGCCGCTCGGGCGATCTGGTGGCCGGCGTGTCGTTGATCGCCCTCTCACCGGAGCTCGGACCGGACGACCGCGTAGTTTCGCACACGCCGCGCGGCTTGTTGCTCGATCTGGGCGGCTATCGCCTGCAAATCGTCAGCGACGACCGCGCGCCGCAGCCGGCTGATGAACCTTCGGCTCAAATGCTGCTGACCATGTACGACGCCGACAAGAACGGTTATTTAGACAAAGCCGAAGTCGCGGCCGCCGGGCCGGTGGCTGCCGACTTCGACGATTTGGACACCAACGACGACGGCAAGGTGTATCTAGACGAGATCGAGTCGTTGCTGCGCGGCCGGCGCTCGCCGCAGCTCAGCGCCATTCAGGCCGTGGTGCGCGACGACCAGGACGTACTCTTTCCGCTGTTGGATGCCAACCACGACGGCCGGCTCACCACCCGCGAGCTGCGCCGCTGCCGAGAGCAGTTAGCCTCGCTCGACCGCGACGGCGACGGGCAACTCGCGGCGGACGAACTGCCCGAAACGATGACCATCGTGCTGGGCCGTGGCCTTTCAACCGGGGCGATGCCCACCGCCATGACCATGGCGGCCGCCTATACTCCGCCGACCGAGGGGCCGACGTGGTTTGCCCACATGGACAGTAACCACGATCAAGAGATCAGCCCCGAGGAGTTCCCTGGCAACCGCGACAAATTCCGTTCGATCGACGTCGACGCCGACGGTTTTATCAGTGCCAGCGAGGCGCAGGCCGCGGCGAGTGCCCAGGGTCAATGATCCTGGCGTTCCCTAATTGGTTTTGACACTCAAAACGGCATGTGGACCCCCCGGGCTGTTTCCGCGACGCCCACGGGCGTCGGCGACACACCGCCGAGGGCGGCTGTGCCACATCGGTCGGTAGGGTGGGCCCAGTCACCCCTTTCAACATGGTGAAAACCTGCTATAAGTCGCCTCCCCGTAGGGTTTTGGCTCTTTAACCTTTAGGAGGCGACAAGGATGTTGCTGAGCATTGTGGAACGATTCATCGAGAAGTGCCCTGCTGCCGTGATGGTGC
>DATFDL010000156.1:0-12184 GCA_035252155.1 Pirellulales bacterium
ATACGTGTTGCACGGCGTTATTATTGTCGCCTTTCGCTCCGCGGAAGTAGCGCTACTTTCGCGGAGCGAAAGGCGAATTTCGGGTAGGTATTCAGAGATTCTTACTAGAGGTTTTGAGCAAGGAGCATCCTAACATGGCCCACGTTCATCAAGTGGAACGGCCAAAAACGGCGGACGAGCGCCAACGAGCAGAGGAGCGAGGACGCCACGACGCGCAGCAGCCCAAAGGGCCAACCGACGCACGATTGGCGATGGAAATCACCGGGCGTTTTACCCATCATCCCGACCTCGATGCGAAACGGATTGAAGTGAGCGTCGAACATGGAAAGGCCTCGCTGCTGGGCTCCGTGCCTGACGCGGCGAGCCAGCAACTGGCAGAAACCTTGGCGCGATCGGTCGAAGGGGTTGCCGACGTCCGCAATGACTTGCAAGTCACGGCCTAGAGACAAGGGTCAGGCGGCGACGAGTCGGCCGTAGGCCAATTCGCCCCCCACGATCGTGGCTCGTACCTCCAACCGCGGCGCGGGATCGTGGTAGAGATTGAATAGCACCAGGTCCGCCAGATCGCCGGGCCGCAAGCTGCCCGGTGGGTGACCCAACAACAAATTCGGTTGAGCGCTGGCCATCGCCACGGCCGTGGGCAGATCGAGTTCGGCAAACCGCATGACGTTGGCCACGCCGACGCCGATGGGCAGCGAGGCGCCGGCCAGAAGCTGGTCTTGCCCGGCGATCACCAGTCGGCCGTCGGGCAAAATATCGATCTCCCCGCCGCTGCTGGTGTGCCGGCCCGGCGGCAGACCGGCCAGCCCCGACACGTCGCTCACCAAGATGCACCGCTCCGGCGTTTTGGCCCGCACGAACGTCTTGACTACTTCGGGCGGCAGGTGATGCCCATCGACGATCAAGCTGGCGGTCAACCGGTCTTCGGCGAGTTGGTCCCACAGATAATTCGGATGGCGCCGCAACATTCGGTGCGCCCCATTGCCCAGATGCGTGCTGAGCCGGGCCCCGGCATCGACAGCCGCGCGAATTTGCGCTCCACTGGCGCCCGTATGCCCGATCGACACGATCACCCCACTGGCCACAACTCGGGCAATGAATTCCGGGGCTTCGTCGAACTCGGGCGACATGGTCAGCAGGCGAATCCGGCCGCCGGCCGCTTCTTGCAAGTGCCGAAACTCGTCCCAGCTCGGCCTCCGGCAGTGCTCGAGCGGATGCGCTCCGCGCGGGCCATCCTCGGTCGAGAAATACGGTCCTTCCAAATGAATGCCCGGCACCGATCGCGCCACGTCAGACAGCGATCGACACGCGAAGTCGATCGCCCCCAAGCCATGCACCAGGCAGTCGAAGCTCTGCGTGGTGAGCGTCGGGCAAAGCTGCGTCACGCCGAAGGCCCAATGCTGCCTTACAATCGCGGCCACTTTTTCCGGCGTCAATTCAAGCGAACTGAATTCCTGTCCGGCGTAGCCATTGACTTGCAAATCGACAAAGCCGGGGGCGACCCAGGGCAGCGACTGACCCGACGCGCCGGCGTCGGCCAACGGAGCGACACGAACGATGCGGCCGTCGTCCAGATCGACGCGTACCGCGTCGAGTGTATCGTATCGTCGCGCCAAAAACTGCATGGGTGCTCCTCATAAATCGCCGGCCCCATTGTAACGTCTTCCCCAGGCAGTATCATCAGGCCATGAAACTCGGACTGATCAATTCCGCCTGGGTGCAGGCCAACCAACCCACGTCATTCGGTCTGCGAAAAACCAAGGAAATCGGGTTCGACAGCGTCGATATCTTCGCCGACCCACTGGAGTTCGACGTGCGCGAGCGGCGGTTGATCAAGGACGAATGCGATCGGTTGGAGTTGCCCATTATTTCGCTGGCTTGCGTGGCGGTCGGCCTGATCGACTTCAATGCCAGCGTGCGGAAGTTTCACGTGCGCCGCGTCGAGGCTTACTTGGACTTGGCGTATGAATACCGAGCCAAGAACGTGCTGCTGGTGATCGGTGAGTATATTTGGAACCGCGAGGTGATCCCGCCCGACGAGCAATGGCAATGGGGCGTCGACACGGTGCGGCAGCTCGGCAACCGAGCGGGCGAGCTGGGCCTTGAAATTGTCCTGGAGCTCGAGCCGTTTTCACTTTCGCTGATCAACAACGTCGACACGATGCTGCGATTCTTGGACGACGTCGGCGTACCGGCCGTCAAAGCCAACATCGATGTCTCGCACCTGGCGTTGTCGCACGTCGCTCCGGAGGAATTGCGTCGGCTCGCGGGGCGTGCCGGGCACGTGCACATCTCCGACTGCGACGGCAAGGTCCACGGCGATCTGCCGCCCGGCCGGGGCGTGGTCGATTTCGGGCCGTACCTGCGCGAAATCAAGGCGCTGGGGATCGACGGGGCGATCTCGATCGAACTGGAATACTCACCGCACCCGGAACGCATCGTGGAGTGGGTCGAGGAAGCCTACCGCGAGACCGATCGCCGCCTGCAGGCAATCGGGCTGCGGGGTTGATAGTAGGTCGGGCTTTCCAGCCTGACACCGTCCGGCCGATGTAGGGTATGCCAAGCGAAGCGAGCCCGTCCAAAGGGTTCAGGGTTCAGGGTTCAGCAGTTTCATTCGGGACCGATAGGCTCGCGCCGACGATTAACGGTGTGAATGTTTAGGGATTTCGGGCTGTTCACTACGCGCAAGCAATTCGGCGCTCACAAAAGTGCTGCACCCTGAAACCTGAACCCTCCGGAGCGGGCGGTGGGACTCGCAAGCTCGTCCCACCCTACGACCTGCGATTCGGCGCCGCGCCGCCCTGCACGGAACGCCACGGAGGGCGTTCCCTACAGAGGGCGTAGCTTGTCCAACGCTTAGTGGAACAACTCGACTTCGCGTTCCTGCCGGCGGTTCTCCTCTTCGGGGAAAATGTCCCAGAGGTTGTCCTCGGCGTTGATCGCCACTTCCACGTTGCCCGCGAAGTTCAACGCCTTGCGGACCATTTCGGTGCCGTTGCCCCGGTCGTACTCGATAACGATCGGGTATTTGCTGGTGATCGTCCGAGTGTGTCCGCCGCGCACGGCCAACGGCTCGCCGTCGAACACAAAATGGAAATCTCGCGGATTGCGCGAGTTGTCAATCGTGACATCGAACCGCTCGTGATAAAGCTCCCAGCCGCGATCGGTCGGCTCGAAGTAATACGTGCCGGCGGCCAGCGAGTACTCGGTGGCGCCTTGCCGGCCACCGCGGTCGAACTGAATCACCCAACGCTGTCCGGCGGGCAGGCGCTGCGAGCTGCCTGGCTTCATCCGATATTCTTCGCCGTTGAGCACGTAACGAACATTCGCCCCAGTGCGCTTGGGATTGACCAGCATCGTGCCGCTCCGCATGGGCGCTCCTTCGGCGTCGGGCACCGGGTCTTCCGAGAGCACCGGCAGACCCAGCGCCTCGGCCGCGTTGCCGCGAGTGATATCGACGCCGCCCCGTCCGCGGCAGCCCACCATCACCGTATCATCACTCAGCACCACGGCCGTGCCGAAGCGAAGGTTCGGGTTGTGAATCAGTTTCACGCGGCCGGTCGGCAATTGCCGCGGCGCGCCCACATCGGGTTCGGCCTCGGTCAAGATCTCTTGGATTTCAACCCAAGTGGCCAATTCATCAAGGTCATCGGTCAGATCGCTGGCGGCCGGAACGATCGCAGCGAGTTTGTCGAGGGCGCCGCGAGTCTCGTCGACTTCGTCCAGCGAGAGCTGGCCCTCTTCGGCGCCTTGCTCGAGTTTATTGAAGGCCCGTTGCACGTCGGCTTCACGGGCAATTTGCTCCGCGCCAGAAGTATCGTTCGGCTCGGCTTGCAGCCAGGCCTCATAGATGGCGGCGGGATCGCCAGTGCGCAGCGCCTTGGTCAGGGCGGTCCGGTCTTCGGGTTCCCAGCCCGATGTGCCGGAAAGCGCTTCGAGCTTGTCGGGGAAGACGCGACGCATGGCCGGCCGCACGTCGTCCACCAGGTCGCGAATCTGCCGGGCCACGCCCGAGACGGCGGCCGACAAGCGGTTCTCGGTAAGTGGAATGGGACGGATGACTTCATTGATCACGGTCTGCGTATTTCGGGCGGGCAGTTCATTGCCACGGAAATCGACGCGGCGAGCGACATTTCGCCGGCCCATCGCGCCCGGTTGCCCGGCTCGATTGTATTGGGCCTGCGCCGATTGGCACGCCAGGCAGCATGAAATAGCGAGTAAACCGACCAGCGAGCGACGAAAGACGAACATGGCGATGATCCTCCTTTGTTGTTGGGAACGCAGGCGATGCGATACGGTGCCGTCCGCGCTGCGCGATTTCCGACCACCGGGGGCAGGTCCCTGTTTGAACGCTTGGGCCACGCGGTGCCCTTGGCGTGGGCAGGGCTGCAAGGAAGATGCCGAAGCACACCGGAAAGTTTGACATTGAGCCAGCGGGGGTGCAAAATCCTTGTTTGACAACCCGCACTGCCTAGGGCCCTCTCATGCGCCTCATGTCTCTCTCACTGTTACTAGCGACCTGTGTTTGCGCCGCCCAGGCAAAGGCCGACGAGCCACTGCGAATCGCCACGTTTAAGGCGGACGTCACGCCTCCGCTGGGCAGCCCGCTGTGCGACGCGCTCTGCCCGCCGGCCAAAGAAGTGGTCGATCCGCTTTCGGCTCGCGGTGTCGTGCTGACGGGAAGCGACACGCCGATCGTGCTTTGCGCGGTCGACTGGGTGGGCATCGGCAACGGCGGTTATGACGCCTGGAGGCAAGCGCTTGCCAAGGCGGCAGGAACAAGTCCCGATCGCGTGGCCGTTCACTGCCTGCACCAGCATGATGCGCCCGGCTGCGACTTCGAGGCCGAAGCCCTGCTGGCCGCCGAGGGGTTGTCTGGCGCCGAGTTTCACGTAGCCTTTGCACACCAGGCGATCGACCGCACCGCCGCCGCCGTGCGCGAGGCCCTCGAAAACCTACAACCGATATCGCACATCGGCCTTGGCGCCGGCCGCGTGGAGCAAGTGGCGTCGAATCGACGCATTCTGGGCCCCGACGGCAAAGTGCAATACGTCCGCTATAGCTCATGCCGCGACGAAACGATTCGAGCGGCGCCGGAAGGAGTGATCGATCCCGACTGCCGATTGCTCAGCTTCTGGCGGGACGACCGGCCGCTGGCGTCGATCAGCTATTACGCGACACATCCACAGAGTTATTACGGCGCGGGCGGCGTGAGCGCCGATTTTGTCGGCCTTGCCCGGCGGCTGCGCGACGAGGCAAAGCCCGAAATTTTCCACGTTCACTTCAACGGCGCCAGCGGCAATGTGGCAGCCGGCAAATACAACGACGGCTCGCAGCAAATGCGACCCGTGCTTGCTGAACGGCTGGCGGCCGGCATGGCGGCCGCCTGGGACAACACGAAGAAGATCGGCGTGTCGGCCAGCGACGCCGAATGGCGCACCGTTCAGGTTGCACTGCCGGCCAGCCCCGCGCTGGACGAAGCTAAGCTGGTCGAGTTGCTCGGTGATTCGACGGCCGAGGTGCGCGACCGCGTCCGCGCCGCCCGCGACCTGGCGTGGCTGCGGCGGACCCAGGCCGGCCACAAGATCGACTTGTCGTGCTTGCGGCTGGGGCCGGCGTACCTGGTGCAGATGCCGGGCGAACTGTTCGTCGAGTACCAGTTGACGGCCGAAACGTTGCGGCCCGATGCCCTGGTGTGCCTGGCCGCCTATGGCGATTATGGACCCGGCTATATCGGCACGGCAGCCGCCTATCCCCAAGGAGGCTACGAGACCTCGCGTGTGTCGCGCGTGGCGCCGGAGGTCGAGGCTGTGCTGATGGGCGCTCTGCGGGACTTGTTGAAATAAAGCTCCGGCCTCGGGCTCGCGTGTCGGTGTCGACTGCGAACCGTTTGTGGTCGTCACGCGTGTGCTTGCTTGCGTAAATCACTGCGCGGCGGTTCCCTCGAGTTTTCGCCGGTCCCAATTAGCTGCCGCGTTTAGCCGTGATCCATACGGGTGCGAACGACTTCGCAATTCGGCAACGCTTTTTGGAGCTCGCCTACGGCGGCGTCGGAAACGCGGGTGTTTTTAAGGTAAAGATGCCTGAGGCTCGTCAAGCCTCTGAGATGCGCGAGCCCCGCGTCCGAGACCGGCGTTTCCGATAGGTCGAGCTCCCTAAGCCGTCTTAATTCGCCGAGATATACCAGGCCGGCGTCGCTGACGTCGCAACCGTGCAGATCAACTGACACCAATGTCGGCAAGTAGCGAAGCGGAGCTAGCCCCTGCTCTGCGAAAGGCGGACCATTCCCAGGCATGTCCGTGAACGTCTTGGAATAATAGAGCACAAACCGGTCTTGGTCGTCGAAAAAGTCATTGCCGACGATTGGCCACAACCAGCGCGGTCCGCGAGGTTCCAAGTTTTGGCAAAAGTCACAAACGCCGTAATTGCGAATCTGCTGAATTGCCACGCGCTCTTGGCGCTTTTGATGGAGCTTGTTTCCGACCCAGCCCAGCGGCATCGCTAGGGCGGCGACCAACACGATCAACCATTTGAATTTGAATTGAAACAAGCGGCGGATCGACATGGTGTGCGATCTTCGGTGTTTGCCTATGACTGGCGGTGTGGCGGTTGACATTGCTGGCCGGCGCGTTCCGTTCACTGCCACGGAGTGGCAATAAGTGCCGGGTCACTAGCATATCAGCCGCCAGCAGCGGTGAATGCGGCGATTGCGAAAATCTTCGGGCACGGTCTGACGGCTGATCTCGCGAATCGAGAATTGCGGCAACGCGGGCTCGTCGAGCTTAAACCGCCGAAAATTCGTCGAGAAATAGATGACGCCGCCGGGCGACATCAATTCCGCCAGCCGCGTGAGCAGCTCGAGATAGTCGCGCTGCACGTCCCAGACGCGCTCGGTCTTCTTGCTGTTTGAGAAGGTGGGCGGATCGACGACTGCCAGGTCATAAACCGCGCCTGGCCGATGGTACTTCAGGAAACTCAGGGCGTCGTCGCGGACGAAGCGATGCTTCTGGCCGGCCAACTTGTTCAGTTCCAGGTTGTCTTGGGCCCACTGTATATAAGTGTTCGAGAGATCGACCGTAGTCGTCGCCGACGCGCCGCCGGCCGCGGCATAGACAGTGAACGAGCCGGTATAGCCGAAGAGGTTCAAAAACCGCTTGTCGGCCGCGGCCTCGCGGACCATCATCCGCGTCTGGCGATGATCGAGAAATAGCCCGGTGTCGAGATAGTCGGAGAGGTTGACGCGAAAGCTCAATCCGCCTTCATGCACCACGGAGGTTCGTCCCTGCTCAGCGAACCGCTCATACTGCGCCAGCCCAAGCTGCCGCTCGCGGCGCTTCATAAAAACATTGACGCGCGGCACGCCGAGCACTTCACCCGCCGTCTTGGCCATCAAGTCGAGCCAGTCGGCATGTTCGGCCGGGCCGCGGTCGTGCGGGCGATCATACTCGGCCAGATGCAGGCAATCTTCATAGCGATCGACCACCAGCGGAATTTCGGGCACGTCGCGGTCGTACAGCCGATAGCAGGTGATCCCGCGTTTGGTCGGCCAGCGCCGCAAATGCCGCGCGCGGGCCGAGAGCCGGCGGCCGAAGAGCGCGGCTTGCTCGCGGGCCTTTGCGGTTAAGCCGCCGAAGGCAGGACGGGGCCGATTTTGGATTTTGGATTTTTGATTTTCGATTTGGGGATCGCTAACTGGCGCGGGTTCTACGGCGGCCTCGCCTTCGTCGATCGGCGTGCCGGGGCGGGGACCGTGGAATTGGTAATAGGTGCATTCGATTCGCGCGTTGTAGAGCTTGCGGCGGCGATCGGCGGTGCGACCGACGAGCTTCTCGAAGTCAGGAAACGCCGTCAGGATGTAGTGCGACCATGTTTTCAGCCGCCGCAGCACCAACGGCATCGAGGCGTAAAGCTCTTCGAGCTCGTCGGCGTGGCCCATTCGTTCGCCGTAGGGTGGATTGCAGATCAGGCATCCGTACTCCTTGCTGCTGGCGAGATCGCGAAAGTCACGTTGCTGGAAGTGAATTTGTTCTGCAACGCCCGCCTGCTGAGCGTGATAGCGGGCGAGACTCAAAGCTTCTTCGTCAACATCCGTGCCGATGATTCGCACTGGCAAATCAGGCTTCGCTAGATCGCGAGCTTCTTGCCGTGCCTCGTGCCACAGTTTTTGCGAAATAGCCGCCCAGGCTTCGGCGGCGACGCCGCGACGGAGGCCGGGGGCCAGATTGCGACCGATCAGCGCGGCTTCGATCGGAATCGTCCCCGAACCGCAAAAGGGATCGAGCAAAGGCCGGTCGGGCCGCCAAAAACTGAGCATCACCAGCGCCGCGGCCATCGTTTCTTTAAGCTGTGCCTCGCCGACCAATCGTCGATAGCCCCGCTTGTGCAGGCTCGGCCCGCTAGTGTCGAGCGTGAGCGTGGCGCGGTCGTCCAACAACGCCACCTCGACCGTATATTGAGGGCCTATTTCAGGAAGTGTCGTCGCATGATGGGCCTGCTTGAGCTTTTCGACGATCGCTTTTTTGACGATCTTCTGGCAGGCCGGCACGCTCGAAAGCTGCGACTTGACGGAGCGGCCATTCACCGGAAAGGCCGCGTCGGCGGGCAGCCAGTCGTGCCACGGCAAGTCGAACGTTTGGTCGAAAAGCTGGCCGAAATCAGTCGCCTCGAAAGAGCCAAGTTGCACCAGCACGCGGTCGGCGCAGCGCAGCCACAGGTTGGCGCGGCAGACGGCTGCTTCGTCGCCAGCAAAGGCGATTCGTCCCGTCTGCACGATCCGCGGCTCGTAGCCCAGCGCTTTCAGTTCGCGGGCCACCACCGCTTCCAGCCCGACGGCCGACGTGGCGAGTAGATTGAGGTGCATTGTCAAATGGCGGATGTGACGGTGCGTTATTATATTGGCGTGGGATCAATCGTCCCAGGCCGCAACCGGATGCACGTTCTCTTTGTCCATCAGAATTTTCCGGCGCAGTTCGGGCATATCGCCGCCTATCTGGTCCAGCGCAAGGGATTTCGTTCAACGTTTGTTTCGCAACAGCCGCCCGGTAACGAGGGCGGCGTCAAACGCATTCAATATCAGCTTCGCGGCGGGGCCACGCAGCAAACGCACTATTGCAGCCGCAGCTTCGAAAACGCCATCTGGCATTCGCACGCCGTGTTCGAGGCGCTGCAGGCGCGGCCCGACATCAAGCCCGATCTGGTCGTCGGGCATTCCGGCTTTCTCTCGACCACGTTTCTGCGCGAGCTGTACGACTGCCCGATCGTTAACTATTTCGAGTACTACTATCATACGCGCGGGACCGACATGGATTATCGGCTGGATTTTCCGTATCCGGCCCTTAATCACTTGCGGGCGCGGGCCCGCAACGCCAGCCTGCTGATGGACCTGGAAGAATGCGACGCGGGCTACAGCCCCACCCATTGGCAACGCGGCCTGATGCCGCGGACATACCAGCACAAGCTGCGCACCATCTTCGACGGCGTCGATATCAACCTGTGGCGGCCGCAGACCGGCGTGCCGCGGCAATTCGGCGACCGCGTCATTCCCGACGACGTGCGAATCGTCACCTATGTCTCGCGGGGCATGGAAAGTATCCGCGGCTTCGATATTTTTATGAAGGCGGCCAAGCTGCTGTGCCAGCGAAGGCGCGACGTGCTGTTCGTCGTCGTGGGCGAAGACCGCGTCTGCTACGGCGGCGACCTGGAATTCACCGGCGGAAAATCGTTCAAAGAGTGGGTGCTCGCCGGTGATGACTGCGATCTATCGCGGTTCATCTTCACCGGGCTACTGCCGACTCCGGCCCTCGCGCAACTATTTTCGCTCAGCGACCTGCACATTTATTTGACAGTGCCGTTTGTGCTTTCGTGGTCGTTGATGGACGCTTTGGCGTGCGGGGCGACGGTTCTGGCCTCGAACACTGCCCCGGTGCGCGAGATGATCGAGCACGACCGCAACGGCCTGCTGGTCGATTTTTTCGACGTCGAGGGCCTGGCCGACGCCGCCGAGCGGGTGCTCGACGCACCAGGAGATTACAGCCGGCTGGGGCAGGCCGGGACCGAGATGATCCGCCAGCAGTACAGTCTCGACGTCTGCCTGCCACGGATGCTCGATCTGTACGAGGACGCTTGTCACGCGCCTCGGGGCGGGTAGGGGTCGGAGGTCAGAGGTCAGGGTTGAAATCGCAGACGGTAATTCTTTTCCGTCGCCCCTTCTCCGTGTCTCCGTGTCTCCGTGTCGCCCTCTCGCCGTGTCGTCCCTGACCTCTGACCTCTGACCGCCGACCCCTGCCTAGCCCGTCGTCTCGTACACCGCCGATTGGCCCTCGCATTCGTCGACCTCGATGCGCACTCGCTCGGGCGCCGTCGTCAGCTCGGCCAGCAATCGGCGGGCGATGTATTGCGCCAGCATTTCGGCTGTGGTGTTGGGCACCGGCAACAGCATGCAGTCGCCGCGCGGAAAGACCCAGCGGCGGTCTTCGAAGGTGGCCTCAACCGAGCGCTCGTCGGCCGTGATCTTGATTTGATCATGGTCGGTCGGCAAAAGCACCCGATGGTCCAACTCGGCCACAATCGCCCGCAACGTATCGCGCAGGGCGATGAAATCGATGACATAGTGGTTCTCGTCGAGCGGTCCGAACACCTCGGCGGTGACGCGGTAGTTATGCCCGTGCAGCCGCTCGCAGATGTTGCCATTGAACGTAATAAAATGAGCTGCGCTGAAGACCAAATAGTCTTTGGTCAGTCGAACATGATAACTTTCGGGCATACCTTGACTATACGAATTCCGACGGCGACGGCCAGCTTCGTGGAACGGAATTTATTCCGTTCTTGTAGTTAAACCCCAGCCAACGCCGAGGAAAACGGCATAAATTCCGTTCTACGACACGCTGCCGAAAATTTTTTTGACAGCCCTCGGTTTTCGACCTAAAGAATCTACAGAGGAGTTTGTTACGCCCGTTCGCGGTGTGGCTCCTCTGGAGCAAGTCGATAAAGGCAAACCGGTCGCGAGGCCGGGACGCAAAGCCATGGGACTCGCCTAGCGAGTCCGCCAGGCCGCCGAAATTGCAACCCTTGCACCACGTGCAGTTGGGCGGTTGCGATGTCGGTTTCTGATTACGATTTACGGCTCCTTTCTCGGCGTCTTCGCCGATCCGGATGTCTCCGGCCCGTCCGCGTCGTCCGTGACCCGTGCTTCGTGCACCGGTCGGTCGGCAATCGGGCGTTTCTCACTTCTTGAAAGGGTGTCTTCATGTCCAAAGCGATCCGTTCGCGTTACGGCAGAAATCGGCTGCGAACCGCCCGGTTCGAGCGTCTGGAAGGACGCGAAGTGCTCTCGGCCGACACCGGCCTGGGCAATCTCGCCGCGGTGGGCCAGGCCATTGCCGCCGAGATGTCGCAGCTCACCGCGCCGCAAACGTTCGACCTGTCGATCACCGGCACCCAAGTGAGCTACAGCCCCTTGGGCTTGCCGTCGGAGATGAAGGGCAACCTGTATCTGAACGGCGGCGCCACCTCGATCGGCACCTACGATGAAACCCTGACGCCTATTCTCATGTCGCTTTCGCCCGAAGCCCCGCCGCAGTTCGTCGGCACGATGGGCGTCGCGACCTTCGATTTCAACCTTTCCTTCGGCTCGACGCCGATTACGGTCGGCTCGGTTACCACCCACGACACCTCGTTCATCGAAGGCGTCGGCGCCAGCGGCCAACTGCTGGTCGGCAGTTCCGGCACGATCACGGCCAGCACGGGCATCTGCACCGGGCTGACCGGCGGCTTTGCCAGCCACAGTGTGGTGAGCATGGGCGCCGCTTTCGCAATGCAGACTTCGGTTCATTTCTCGGTTCAAGACAGCCTGGGAGTCAACATGAGCAGCACGCTGAACGGTTTGGCCACGATCGACGGATTTGCCGCCGGCAACGCCGGCCAAAGTTGGGACGGCAGCGCCTGGACCGGAGGCGGCGACAACGATCACGGCCATCACGGCGAGCATGATCACCATCACCACGCGGTCGATCACGTGTTTTCATCGCTCGACAACTTGTGGGACGACGACCGGGCGTGAGGCTGGGGGCTAGAGGGCTCTGTAGGGAACGCCCTCCGTGGCGTTCCGAGATCTGCGATTCGGCACTGGTCCACCCCCCACGGAACGGCACGGAGTCCGTTCCCTACAGACCTCGAACAATGCGTT
>DATFDL010000157.1:0-7998 GCA_035252155.1 Pirellulales bacterium
CGAAGAAGTCGGCTTTTCGAAGCTGCACATTTTCCCCTTTAGTCCGCGGCGAACAACGCCCGCGGCCGAAATGCCCGAGCAGGTGCCGCCGCAGGTCAAGCAAGCGCGGATCGAACGATTGCAGGCACTTGAGCGGCGGCTTGCCCTGCGTTATCAGCAGAGCCTGGTTGGCCGCTGTTTGCAGGTGATGGTCGAGTCGCCGGTCGTTGATCGTCCCGGCTACGCTTATGGCACGGCCTGCCGCTACGTTCACGTCGAGTTGCCCGCTGCCGCTGGAAGTTACGGAAAATTTGCCGAGGTCACGCCGGTGGCGATTCGTGCGGGAAGATTGCAAGCGATGGACGCGACGCACTCGGTCGATTAGTCTTGGGGGGCGACACCGGCGGCAGCCGTCGTCGAACCGATCGACGTCGGATTGGTTTTGACCTTCAAAATCGGCAATTGCGCCGTGTGGCACAGCCGCCCTCGGCTGTGTCGCCGACGCCAGTCGGCGTCGCGGAACGGCACGGAGTCCGTTCCCTACAGAACTATTGCCCTGGTCGTTGCCAAACCCATTGCTTGTCGAGGGGCGCCGCGCGCCGCCGCTGATGTCGAGAACTCGGGCCGTTGGAATCGATCTAGGAACGACGTATTCGGCCGTCGCCTGGCTGTCGGACGCGGGCAAGACCGTCATGGCCCCCAACAACGACGGCGACATTCTCACGCCCAGCCTGGTGTTGTTCGACGATCGCGAAGTCATCGTCGGCAAAGAAGCCGGCAAGCTCGGCCGCTTAAGGCCCGCGCGTTTCGCCGAATGCGTCAAACGCGACATGGGCAGCCCGGTTTATTCGCATCCCATCAGCGAAGAATACATGCCGCCTGAAGTGATTCAGGCTTGGATCCTCAAGCAGCTCAAGGCCGATGCGGTGCGCGCGGTGGGGCCGGACTTTCGCGCGGTGATTACCGTGCCGGCCTTTTTCGACGAACCGCGCCGCAAAGCGACCGCCGACGCCGGCCTGATGGCCAACCTGCCTGTGCTCGACGTGGTCAATGAACCCACGGCCGCGGCCCTGGCCTTCGGCGAGGAACTGGGCTATCTCACGGCGGGCGGCGAGGTGCGCGAACCGCTCAAGGTGTTGGTCTACGATCTGGGCGGCGGCACCTTCGACGTCACTCTGCTCGAAATGCGGCCCGGCGATTTGCGGACGCTGGCTACCGATGGCGACGTGCGGCTGGGCGGACGCGACTGGGACATGCGGCTGGCCGATCACGCCGCCGAGGCGTTCATTCACGAGCATCGCGAAGATCCCCGCACCAATCCGGCCAGTTTGCACCGGCTGTTGAACGAAGTCGAAGAGGCCAAACGCACGCTCAGCGCCCGGCAAAACGCCACCATACGAGTCGATCATGCGGGCAGCTCGACCACCGTTAAGGTGACGCGCGACCAGTTCGAGCAGCTCACCGCCGATCTGCTGCAACGCACGGCTTACACCACGCGGCAGGTGCTCGCGGCCGCCGGGCTGACTTGGAACGACGTGCAACGCGTGTTGCTGGTCGGCGGCTCGACCCGCATGCCCATGGTCGGCCGGATGCTCGAAGAGCTGTCGGGCATTGTGCCCGATAAGAAAGTGCATCCTGATGAAGCCGTGGCCCGCGGCGCGGCCATCTATGCCGGATATCTGCTGGCCACGCAGCCCGGCAGCAACAAGCCGCCGCCCTTTGAAGTGACGAACGTCAACTCGCACAGCCTGGGCATCGAAGGGGTCGATCCGAGCACGGGCCGCAAACGAAACGCGATCATTATTCCGCGCAACACGCCGCTGCCGGCCAAGGTGAAAGAACGATTCTCGACCAAGACTGCCGGCCAGCGCTCGGTGGTGGTGCAAGTGCTCGAAGGCGAAAGTTCCTTGCCGAGCGAATGCACGTCGATTGGGCGAACCGCCTTGCGCGACTTGCCGCCGGGGCTGCCCGCCGCTTGGCCTGTCGAGATCACCTACGAATATGGCACGAACGGGCGCTTGAACGTGTCGGCCATGGTGCCGGGCACCGACCGCGAAGTGACGCTGCAATTGGAACGTGAAGGCTCGATGTCCGACGAGCGGTTGGGGCGGTGGAAGCAAGCGATCAGCGCCAGCGGCGGCTTCGACGACTTCACGGCGATGATTGCCGAAGAGCTGAATCTGCGGCAGGCGGCCCAGCCCGAATTCATTCCGGTCTCGGAGGCCGAGCACATCACTGCCGCATCGCCGACGGCAATCCCATCGCCAGCGGTGAGCGCACCAACCGCGGCGGCGCCCGCCGCGCCGCAGCGTGATCCGACCAAGCCGGTACTCGTTTCGCCCGGTCCGCAAGGCTTTGTTCCCACCGCGCCTTCAACGCAGCCCGCGGCCGCATCGATTCCCGCGAACAGGCCCGTGGCGCCAGCGGCGGCGCCTTCGCCTATCGCGCCGCCCCCGGCTGCCTACGACTCATCCACGCCGAGCAAACCACTGGCGCGCAAAAGCGGGCTCGCCGCACCGCTCAACGCCCTAGGTTTCTTGGTATCTGCCGTGATAGGCCTGGTGCTCGGCTATTACGTGTTGGTGTTTTTGAACCCTGACGCCAACATCTTGAACTTGCCGTCCAGTTGGTTTCCCTGGCAAGCGGAATCGCCGCCGAACCTGGCGCCGTGAATTGCCGCCCGGCCATCGCAGGCATCATGCTCCGCATGATGGTTCATCACGCGGAGCGTGATGTCTACGGTGGCGTAATCGCCCGACCGGCCTTCCACTACGATCCACCTTCCATCGGCCCGCTGGCGGGGCACGAAGTTTGCAACTTCCTGCGAGCAGCGGCATCTGGAGAGAAATCATGACAAACCGAACTCGGAAATCCAAACGTTCCGCGGCAACCAAAGCTGGCGATCGCCGCTGGAGCCACAAAGTAAAGACTGTCTCGACGTTTCCGCCCGAAGGCATCTTCAAACAAGACGCCCAAACCATCGCCAAATCGATGGCCAGCAAGAAGGTCAGCCCGAGAGGCATCGGCTCGGGCATCAAGATGGTGCAGTTCTTCATCAATCGCGGTGGAAAGAACCTGCCTGCCAAGCGGAAACGCGAGCTGGAAAAAGCCAAGAAGATTTTGCAAGACATGAATGCCACGCGCTGAAGCGGCGACGTTTGCCCTAAAGTTGAGTTGCCGCCGATTCGCTGCCAAGCAATGTGCCGCAGCCGCCCTCGGCTGTAGCCGGGTCAACGCCGCCGGAGGCGGCGAATCACAGCCGAGGGCGGCTGTGCCACATGATCTATGCCAGCCAAGTTGAAGACACGATCGCGGGCCGTCGTTCCTAGCCAGCCTGCTCGAAATGGGCTAAAGTCGCGTTTCGCTCCGCGGAAGGACGTTCATTCGCGGAGCGAAAGACGACCTTAGAACGCGGTGCCGAGTGCCGGAGCCAACGATCTCAGCAGACCCGAAGCCGCCGTCAGGGTGGCTGAACCGGACGGTCGTGGGCATCGGCCTGGCGAGCCTTTGCTCCGACGTTGGGCACGAGATGGCGACCGCGGCCATGCCGGCCCTCTTGAAGTCGCTCGGCGCCGGTTCGGGTGTTCTCGGCCCGCTCGAGGGGCTGGCCGACGGATTGGCGAGCTTTGCCAAGTTGCTGTCGGGCGTTTATAGCGACCGCCTGCCGAGACGAAAGCCGCTGGCCGTGGCAGGATATTTTGTGACGGCGTCGGGCATGGCCAGCTTTGCTTTGGCCACACAGTGGTGGCACGTGTTGTTGGGCCGCGTGGGCGGCTGGCTGGGCCGCGGCGCCCGCACGCCCGTGCGCAATGTGCTCATGACCGAGGCCACCACGCCCGCCACCTATGGCCGGGCGTTTGGTTTCGAGCGGGCGATGGATAGCGCCGGCGCGATCATCGGTCCGTTGTTGGCAATGGGGCTGGTCGGTTGGGTCGGCCCGCGCGCCATCTTTTGGTGGACGCTGGTTCCGGGCCTGATGGCGGCCGCGCTGATCGGCCTGCTGGTGCGCGAGCGCCCGCA
Organism: Pirellulales bacterium; assembly: GCA_035252155.1. Lineage (GTDB taxonomy): Bacteria > Planctomycetota > Planctomycetia > Pirellulales > JAICIG01 > JAICLL01. The sequence continues at coordinate 4,000 of DATFDL010000157.1, forward strand.
CGAGCCGCAGCCCCACGCACGATTGTGGCACAGCACCAAGGCACTGCCAGCCGCGTTTAAGCAATACCTGGTGGGCGTCGGTGTGGCCGGTATGGGCGATTTTTCAAACACGCTTTTGATCCTCTGGGCCACCGAAGCCTGGACGCCCCAGCTCGGTCTGGAGAAAGCCGCGTGGTGGGCCATCCTCTTTTATGTCGGCTACAATGCCGTCTACACCGTCTCGTGCTACGTCAGCGGCATGCTGGCCGATCGTTTTCCCAAGCACATCATGCTGGCCCTGGGCTACAGCGTGGCGGTGGTGCCGGCCACCGCTCTGGTGCTTCCGGGCGTTAGCTTTGCCAAGTTTGCCGTGGTGTTCGCGTTCTCCGGGCTTTACATGGGTGTGTGGGAGACGCTGGAAAACTCGACCGCGGCGCAGCTACTTCCCAAGGAAACACGCGGCGTGGGTTTTGGCGTCTTGGCCACAGTGAACGGTCTGGGCGATTTCGCGTCGAGCGCCCTGGTCGGGCTGTTGTGGACGGTTTCGCCACTGGCCGCGATGAGCTTTGTGGCTGGCATGTCGCTGATCGGCGCCGGCATCATCTACCGAGCCGGGGAGCGGTCGAGCTAGGAGCATGCCATAATTGTTAAAGTGAATTGTTTATCGATTGATAACTTGGGTGCCACGGCATCCGTCGCGGCGCGTGCGGCATGGAAATGCTCACTCGGATGGCCGCCGCGATGGACGCCGTGTGTCATCTGTTCGGCTTGATTTTGCAAGCGACACCGCACGACTCACCAAAGGATCCGCTCAAAAATTCGGCGCAGTTTGTCCCCGCGGCCGGAATTGAGCATCGCGACATGGGCAATTGAACCTGCCAGATGCGCCTGAAAATCGGCGTGACCTTCTCGGTTTTGCGATTGCGGGCCGTGCCGCGCGCAATTGTTTAGGATGGCTTTCAGACGATCGAAGTCGCTGCGGCAAACGTTTGGATGGCGATTGACGATGACGCCCGCCAACCGCTGCCGCGAGCTTTGCGGCATGACGCGCGTTTTGCGGGCGTGAATTCTAAATCCTTCCTCCAACGCGATGGCCATCACTTGAATTTGAAACCGCCGAGCGGCGCGGCGTAGCTCGTCGCCGCCCGAAAACGCCAGGTCGTCGGCGTAGCGCGTGTAGTTGGCACCCATCACGCGGGCTAGCGCCGTCAGCCGGCAATCGAGCCGGAACGCACACAGATTCGCCAGCGCCGGCGAGGTCGGCGCGCCCTGCGGCAAATGAGGGACCGCGTAAAGCGACTCACTGGCCCACTGCTCGCGCGGCTTACCCGCGCCCGGGAATTGCTCCCAAACGTCGGCCGGTGATGCGTTGGTGCAAAGGCCCGCCAACGGCCGGGCCACGCCCTCGGGATAGCCGGCCGTGAGAAAAACTGGCAACACTCGCCGCCGCGTGATCGCTGGGAAGAAGTCTTTCAAATCGAGGCGCAGGACCACGCGAGCGCCCACATGCGGCGCGGCGAACGTGCGAATGGAGCGGCCCGTGCGAAAGCCATGCGCCGCTTCGTGCGGCGGCATCCGCGAGATCAGTTCGTCCAACAAGCGCCGTTGAATTTGCTTGAGTTCGACCTTCGGGATTTCAATGAGCCGCGCCTCGCCATGCCGCTTGCGAATCCAGCGATAGCGATAATGCCGCAAGCGACCCACGGGCAACCGGCGCTCGCGCGATTGGCAATCGGCGAACCAGGCAAGCCGCCCCGGTGTGAGTTCGAGCCAGTCGGCAAGTTTGCCGGGCGTCGCAATCTCGGGCAGTTTCCAATTTTGCGGCGCGCCGGCGGCCGGGCGCATCGCGGCGGGAGAGGTCCAAAAAACGTTCTGAAATTCCGGTTCCCCATCGACGCAGGCATTGAGGAAGCCGGGATCGCTGGCGATCAACTTGGCAATGTGTGCGCGAGAACGGTAGGCCAGTTGCGCGCAGGCGGCATAGATCCGCTGGGCCAGGCCTTGCAGCCAACGAGCGCGCTTGCCGAGCACCCGCGCGCCGCGCGTGACCATCTCGTCGACTTCCCATGGCCCGGCCAAAAAGGCCTCTGCCAAGCTTACTGCGAGCGTCTTCATGCCATCATGCGAGGCAAATCATAAGCACGGCGGCGGCGTGCTCCAACGAGTCTGGTCTGGCGTGAGCATTTATGCGCAGCCGCGCATGGCCGCTCACGCGACACAACGATTCACTGAGGCGATGCCCCGGGGTATCCCCGGAGAGGCAGAAATCAAATCGTTGAACGCTTGATTCCACCAGCTTGGAGCACGACCGCCGCCGCCAAAAGTCAAGCTACGTTCGTGCGCGAAGCGTTGTCAAGCAAGCAAAGGTTTCGTTGTGAAAGGGGGCGTGTTACAATTCGCGGTAGGGTGGGACGAGCTTGCGAGTCCCACCATCGGCCGCTTCGCGAGATGTAATTGGTGGGACTCGCAAGCTCGTCCAACCCTACGTCCACACGGTAGAACAGCCCACAAAGGAATTCTCGCCTCATGCCGTTCACTGCTTCAGGCCCACGTCAATCGCCCGCCCTGTCACGTCGGCAATGGCTCCACGTGGGCGGTTCGGGGCTGCTGGGGTTGACGCTGCCCGACATTTTGCGGCGGAAGGCGACGGCGAGGGAATCCGCGGCAACCTCGCGGCCCAAGTCGGTGGTGCTGGTGTTTCTCACGGGGGCGGCCAGCCATCACGATACGTTCGACCCGAAGCCCGAAGCCCCGGCTGAAATCCGCGGCGAGTTTCAACCGATCGCCACCTCGGTGCCGGGCATCCAGGTGTGCGAGCACCTGCCCAAACTGGCGGAGCGGGCGCACCGCTATGCGCTGGTCCGCTCGCTGTCGCACCGCGACAACAACCATCTGATGTCGACGCATCACGTGCTGACAGGGCATCTGCAGCCCGGCGCGTTCTTCGATAAAGTGGCCTCGCGCGACGACTGGCCTTGCTATTCCTCAGCCTGCGATTATTTCCGCCCGCGCCACGACGGCATTCCGACGGGCGTCAACCTGCCAACGTTTCTGCTCGAAGGTCCGCTCACCTGGCCGGGCCAGCACGCCGGGTTTCTCGGCGCCAAGCACGACCCGTGGCAAATCACCGGCGACCCGAACAAGCCCGACTTCCGCGTCGATAGCCTGCGTCTGGCGACGGGCGTCGAGCTGGGACGGCTCGAAAACCGGCAATCGCTGCTCGCCGAGCTCAATCGGCAGCAGTGGCAAATGGCCGAGGCCGCCGAATGCCGCCGACTCAGCAATGAGCAGCAATTGGCTTTTTCGGTGCTCACGTCGAGCAAGCTGACACAATCGTTCGACCTGACGCGCGAGCCGGACGCAGTGCGCGATCGCTATGGTCGGCACAGCTTTGGCCAATCGCTTTTGTTGGCCCGCCGGCTGGTGCAGGTGGGCGTGCCGCTGGTGCAAGCCAACATGGGCCGCGTTCAAAACTGGGACCATCACAGCAATATCTTTCCCACGCTGAAAGATCGAATGCTGCCGCCGCTCGACCAGGCCGTTTCGGCCTTGCTCGACGATCTCACGGCGCTCGGATTGCTCGACGACACGCTGGTGCTGATGCTGGGCGAATTCGGTCGCACGCCGAAAATCAGCCGGCAGCGTCCCGGAGCGGCGCCGGGCCGCGATCACTGGGGGCCGTGCTTCTTTGGCTTGTTTGCCGGAGCCGGTGTGCAGGGCGGCCAAGTGATCGGCAAGTCGGACAAGATCGGCGCGTATCCCTTGACCACGCCCTACACGCCCGACGATGTCGGCGCCACGGTGCTGCACCTGTTGGGCGTCGACCCGGCGTCCGAAATCCGCGATCGCCAAGGCCGCCCGATGCAGTTGAACCAGGGCACGGTAATCGAGGCGCTGTTTACCGGCGCGGTGTGAATGACTGATCGGTTTTGACAAACAAAGCCGGCAATACCGTTTGGGTCTGTAGGGAACGCCCTCCGTGGCGTTCCGCGAACTGCGGGTGAATGTCGACTCGCCCCT
>DATFDL010000158.1:0-12404 GCA_035252155.1 Pirellulales bacterium
AGCGGCACAGAATCCGCTTCGTGTGGGCGGCATCTCTGCCCTCTCTGTTACTCTTTATCGGATCGGCAAACTCACTTGCTCGACGCCTGCAAAAACAAGTCGATTCCCAGCGGTTCGGCGCACACCGTGAAGGCGTCTCGCGGCAGACCCGCCGCCGACGCCAACTCGGCCAATTCGCCAACTGTGCGGTAAATCAGATACCAATTGCCGACCCATTCCATGTAGGCACGGGTAGGATTGTGCGGGGCGAAGTTGCCGACCAGCAGCTTGCCCTGTTTGCCCAATTGTCGCCACAGAAAACTCAACATGGTCCGAGCAACATCGTCAGCCAGGTAATCGAACAAGCCCGAACAATAGAGAAAATCGACCCCCTGCATCGACGCGGCGGCGCGTGGCCGTTGAGGTAAGCGATAGAGATTGTCGCGGAGCGTAATCACTTGCTCTTCGGCCAAAACGCCGGCCAGCCGCCCGCGCGCGTGATCGAGGGCGTCGGGGTCGAAATCGAGCAGCGTTACCCGTAGCTCACGCCGCAGGGCTTCGGGCAGCCAACGGGCGGCCAGTTCGATTTCGATCGCGGGCCCGCAGCCGACGCTTACCACATGCAACGGCCCTTGCCCGTCGCGTGTCGTCGCGTGCGCGGCGATCGACGCGGCAAGCTGCCTTGTGCGCGAGCGGACCGCCTCGACCGCGGCCTGCGACTGAAAGTAATGGTCGAAAAGCCGCCCCAACGGATGTTCGTCGCACGTCCGCAGCCAAAAGCGAACGAACATTTCATAGTCGCCGGCGTAACCACGAGGCTTGTGCCGCGCTCGTGGCTGCAGCCAGCCGACGTCGAGCAGGGGCGCGGCGATCGCCCAGAATTCGCCCGAGGCGAGCTGATTGGCTTTGCCCCAGCAACCGGTCGCGGCCAAACGGGCCAGGCAACGGTTCATGGCGGTTGACAGCAGAGCAAAGCCCAGATCCTTGTCGCACCACTCCAAGCTGAGGCGGGCGCCCTCGGTCAACTCTGCCACAAGCACCGAGGCGGCCGCTCTCGCCTCCTGACATATGTCTTCGTTCGAGGGAAGCGGTTCGGCTGGCATTGGTCCGCCGCTGGTGGGGCTTTAGGGAGTTGCCCGATTATACGCCGACTGGAAAAACTGGAGTACATCGCAGCCAAACGACGATGCAAGTTCTAGGTGTAGGGTGGGCACTGCCCGCCACCGAGCATTGCTCGGCACCGGTCGCCCTACGAGACTGGGCTTTGCTTTTTGTCCGGCCGTCGATAGAGTAATCCGCCGGTGGCTGGCAAGAAGCCGGCCGGCAATGCAACACGGAGGTTGCCCGATGCGAGTTCTTCCGCAAGCCCATGAAGTGCGGCAGGTCGTCAAGCGAGTCTTCGAACAGCTTGGCGTTGACGACGACCAGTTGGCCGACGTGAACGAAACGATTCTGATCGACGATGGTTCCTATCGCGGCCGGTCGTACCAGGTCGAGGGTTTTTTCGCAATGTGGCTGGTCGACGCCGGCCTGGTGCAGTTTTACGATGCCGACGGCAACATGCTGCGGACCGTGAATCTTTTCACCGAGAACGAGCCGGGCCGCATGGCGGCATAGCCAGATTCCGCATCGCGAACAGTGCAACCCCGGCCAGCGTCTTCGCTTTCAGCTTCTTGCGAAGCGCCGATCGGTGTGAATCGACCGTGCTCCGGGAAATGCCGAGCTCCTTTCCTATTTGGCTAGCGCTCAAGCCGCGGGCAGTCAGCACCGCGACCTCCTTTTCGCGCTCGGTCAGTAGAGAAACCTTGCGGTCGAGGACCCGCGTTCTGGAGATTATTGGAGCCCCTCCAATTCCCGTGGGATCGATCTGGCAATCGAGCGTGAGCTCGCGGCCGGCGACCACAACTTGAGCATCAAAGCACTGCGGTTCGCCGACGGTAATCGCTGTCGAAAAGTACGCCTTTACACGCGATTTTTCACGTTCCGGCGCCCAGTCCCAAGGGTGTGTTCCAAGGGCCTCTTCGACGGTCGCACCCTCAGGCGCGGCCGAGATCCAGACGATGACGCCATGCGCATCGTGTAGCGCGATTATCAGTCCGTCGTCAGCCACAGCCGCGGCTTCCACTCAAAAACGACAGTGGTTTTCTCCAGATCCAGCCGTTGGAGTTGGAGCAATTGAGAATTGCGTCTCAATTTGGAAAGCATAGCTTATTCGGTCGCCGAGCGTTAGCCTACCTCCGAAGGCCGCCTGGCGCCGCGGACCGAAGGGAGCCTGCCATGCTCCAATACATGAACGCCGAATTTCGATGCGTGCGCAACGACGACGGCACGTGCAAGGCAGAGGTGACCGTAGAGGGGAAGCAGATTGGCGGCGCCTGGCGCGTGCAAAGTGGCACGCCGGCCGACCTTGAGCGTCTCTATCTCAACTTCGTGGTCGAGCACAAGGTCTGCCCGACAATCCAGCAGCCCTGCCACGAATGCCTGCCGCTCGACTTCATCGCGAAGCTTCAGGAACTCGGCGAGTGGTCCGAGGGCGAACCGGATTCAACATCACAATGACTCGGCCCCCCTCCATGGGCCAAAATGCGCAGCGCCGTGCGCATCGGCAGCCGAAGACGGCCTGGGAGGCCATCCTCCAATTCGGCATGTGGGCCAGCCGCCCTCGGCTGGTTGCGCGATGCCGACTGGCGTCGGCGACGCACAGCCGAGGGCGGCTGTGCCACATGGCGCGACACACAGCCGAGGGCGGCTGTGCCACAACCATTTCCTCCACTACCGCACCTTGCAGCGGAAGCGGACGATGCCGCCTTGCCCCGGTTCGAGCGGTTCGTCGATTTCCCAGCGCAAAACCAACGAGTCGGCCTCGTTCAGCTCGGTGCTGAATTGCGACTCCACGCTCGATTGCGCGCTGTCGGGCACATATTCCAACCGCGTGGTGAGATTGTCGACCAGCACGATATTGCCCAGCGCCTGGTCGCCCACGTTGTCAAACCGCAGGGTGAAGTCGATGGTGTCGCCCGGCTCGGCGGTTTGCGTCGAGGCCACCTTGATCAGCCGCAAGCGCGGCGAATCGCGCAGGTCCTTAACGGTGAACACCTCTTCGGTGCGTTCGTTCTGCGTGTAAGCCACCGCGGCCTGATGGTTGAGCGTTACCTGCACCGCCTGATCGTGCGACCAGGCCAGAGCAGCCTGCACGCCTTCGGCCAGGCGGGCTTTTTCGGCCTGGTCGTAACCGCCGTTGCGAATGGCCGTCAGGTCTTCAAACGGCAAGAACGTGTCTTGAAAGCCCTTGGCCGTCAACGAGCTGGATAGCGCGCCGTCGCCTTGACGCGAGCGATAGGCGCTGGCGATGCGCGTGCCTAACTCGCCGCGAGCTTGCAGCCGCTGCAAAGTGGTGGTGGGCACGGCCACCCGCTGCTGGCGAGCCAGCCCTTCGGGCACATCGACGCCGATCGCCTGGTGAATTTGTTCGTTGGCGGCGATGCGGCTGACGACGCGCACCGCGCCGAAGCGGGGAGCATAAACGTGCACCTCGTTCGACGGCTGAACCATCGTGTGGCCATCGAGCGTGTCGTAATGGGCCACGGTGTCTTCCAGGTCGAGGCCATAGACTTCCCAATTGGGCGAGACGGCCACGGGCGCGCCGCGATCTCCGCCGTCGCGCAGATATTCCATCGGCGGCCAGGGCCGAGCGATGCCCGGCGGCGACCAAGGTCCGGCCACGTTGTAGGGTAAAGGCAGCCCCGGTGACGGACTGATCGGGAATCCCGGTGGCACGCCCGTGTAGGCCGTCGCGGGCAAGGCATCAGGTGGCGTTTTTGCTTTGCCGGCCTTCCAGGGGTTGAGCGATAAGGGCGCGCGGCAGGAGCTAAGTATCAATGTCGCCAGCGCGACGACGCACCACGGGTGCCACGGCATCCGCCGCGGCGCGCGTGATTTTGAACCGAAATGTGGCTTATCTCCCACGCGGCGGCGAATGCGACATCCGTCGCCGGTGTGGCACAGCCGCCCTCGGCTGCGCGGTGGTCGCCGAAGGCGACGGCGAGACAGCCGAGGGCGGCTGCCCCACATTGCCGCATTCACGCCCGCGTTAAGTATAATTCGCCGCGGCGGATGCCGTGGCACCCCGCGGCGCTGCCCGGACGCGAGAAATCGATTGAATCGCAACACTACGGCTGCCCTCCCGCCGGCGCGGTCCGGCGAAACGCGGCGGGTTGGGCTGGCTTCCGCTTCGCCCGTGGCGTTGACATAGCACGGTGACCGCCGGCCGCAAGAGCCGGGGCTACCGGCGGCCGCCCGTTCGCAGAGCGAACGGCGACATTCGGAGCGAACGGCGGATGCATTACGCTTGGCGGCTCACCCGGCTGCCACGGTCGAAAAAAAGTGAACGGCGGACAGCCGCCGAGAAACTGCATATCGGGACCGCGCCGATCGTCGGGCACGCGCCCGCCCATTCGCACGATGGCCAATGGCCGGCCCCAGCGGTCGGCCTCTTGCACCGGGTTTACGCCCGGCCCGGCGTCGAACCATTCTTGCTGGTCGGGCCGCTGGGCAACGGGCAATGCCATGTCGGGATCTTCTAAATAGATCACGCGCGTGACGTATTTGCCGTCCAAGGCCAGTGACAGATCTTCAGCGGTCAACTCGATCGGCACCGGGAATCGCCGCTCTTGGCCGCGCGGCGGATAAAGCCGATCGATCAGCTCGATCGTCGGGAAGACCTCTTGCCCCTCGTGGCCGGGCAGATTCGACACCTTGAGCCGATAGACGGGCGCGATCAGCAGCCCGATGCGCAGCGGCGTTACCTGGGGAGCGTCGAACGCACCGCTGACGGCCAGCGAGATCCGTGCGCCCTGCGGCGCGCGGATCTCGACCGGCTGAAAATATCCAGGCAATGGTCCGCCCCGCTGTAGTTGCACACTTCCAATCGCTCCCGGTGGGGCCAAGCCGCCGTGCCGATAGTGCACTCGCGCATCTTGTCCGCGGACGGCCACCGCCGCCCCCAGATAGACCACGAGTGCCACGGCGACGGTGCGTGCAACACGAACCCGGTCGTCGGATCGCCCGACGACGGGCCAGCGGAGCTGTCGGACCATTGTCATGGAGATGTGTAATTGTTTTTCCCACGTAGCAGAATTCGTAAGAATTCTGGGCGGCGGCGCGAGAGGTCGGCCTGACTTCTCACGAAATCAGCTACCAGCCTACATCCGAAGCCACTGCATTGCCGTTCCCCAAGCGTTTACCCCGCCGCCGGCGCCGCATCGACACATTGCCCATCGACGCATTCGCCATCCGCCATCGGCTGAGGCGTGCCCACCTTCTCATGATGCTTCTTCCACGGCATCTTGAACAATAACCACGGAGCGCGGGCCCATTCGTGCACATAAATGTGCCGGGCGGGCTTCGGGTAGGTCATGCCGGGATGCTGCTTGACGTGGATGCCGATCTTTTCGGTCGGCTTCGGAATGTGAACGAACGTGTGGTTCCTGATCGTGTGCCGCTGCAGACCGGCGGGAATTCCCAACGGCACGTGCGGCGGGCCGGGCAAACCGATGGGCGTACCCGACATCGGCATGCCATATTGCGGCGCGGTGACGCCTGCCATGAACTGCGGCGGCATTTGGCCGCCTGGTCCGCAGTAACCCGGCCCCATCCCGCCCGGCGGCATCATGCCGGGCGGAACGCCCATCATCTGTTCCGAGCCGCCCACTTGCAGATCTTTATTGCCGACGCGGATGATCGCCAAAATGGCGCCCCGACGGTCGGCTTCAACAATCGGGTCCATACCCGGATCGAGCCGCGTGCTGACCAGTGTTTCGACGCCGGCCAGGGCCAGCTCTTGGAAATCGGGATCGGGCAGATAAATGACCTTGGTTACAAAATTGCCCGAAAGCACCTGATCGAAGTCTTCTTCGGTGAATTGCACCGGCACTCCGTTGTGTGCCAGATAGGCGTCGGTGCGCGGCAGCGACGGGGCGATTTCGAGCGTCGGATAAAGCTCGACTCCTTCGCGGCCGGGAATATTCGTCAACTTGAGGCGGTAAATGGCGCCTTGTGGAAAGTTAAATCGGCCGGGGGCGACCAACGGCTCCGAGTCGAATTGTCCGGGCGCCGAGACGTCCCAGGTGATGATCATGCCTTCGGGGCCGGTGAACAGAATCTGTGAGGCCGCGGCGGCCGAGGGGGGCAACGGCGCCGGGTTGCCCAGCATCATCACGCCGGGACCGGGACCATCGACACCGGGGCCTGGATGCATGATCTGTTCCGCGGGAGGCAAGTTGCTGGTGAACGGCGCTTTGCAGCCCGCCAAGGTCAACGCGCCGACTAAGGCCAATCGGTATTTCATGGATTCCCCCTCGACCCCTATAATTCCCCTGCTAATTCGTCGGTTCGGCAGAACTGGTTTCTTTGGCAAATCCAGCAGAACCCGAAGAACCCCAAGCAGTCGGACAAGGATGCATGGAGGGCTTCGTGCGAACTGACGCCACGGAGGATGGCCTTCCAGGCCGTCATCCTCGGGCTATTCGGCCAAGAAGGCCATCCTTTAGGAAATTCGCCCGCTAACGATGACAAGATGGTTGCCTAGCTTCACAGGGACGTCTGGCTTTGCGGCGGCGTGGATCTGCGGATTTTTCCTGATGCTGGCGGTCGTGCAGGCGCAGCCGCCTCGACCGACCCCCGACGACCAGGCCCGGCGTTTGTTGGTACGGGCGGGTGAAGCCCTGGCCCGGCGTAAGAGCGTCTCAGCAAACCTTTCGCAAACAGTCCGTCTTTACGGACAAGAGCTGCTGGGCCGCGGCAGCTATCTGCAAGGTCCCGTCGCCAGTCGCTGGCTGCTGCTCGACTTGACGATCAAAATGAAAGAGTCGGAGGACGCCGTGGTGCAGCAACGCTGCGACGGCGAGACGCTGTGGACGCTGCGATCGGTCGATGCGCTTCCCACCCTCACCCGGGTCGATGTACAACGGGTAATCGAGGGACGGGCCGCCCAACCCGGCGCGGCCGTGCCGGTGATCGGCGTCGGCGGTCTGGCCGAGTTGCTCTTGGCCTTGGAGCGGTCGTTCGAGTTCGACGCGGTACACGAAGCCAAGCTTACGCGCCCCTCGGAGACGCTGGCGGTCTACGCCCTCAGCGGCCGCTGGCGTCCCGCGATGCTGGCGCGTTGGCTGCCCGAGCAGAAGGCGGCCATCGAAGCCGGCCAGCCCGCCGACCTGACCAAGCTGCCGCCGATGTTGCCCGACCGCGTGTTTGTGCTGTTGGGCCGCGACGATTTGTTTCTCTATCGGGTCGAATACGTCCGCGAGGCCTCGGGCAAGGGGCGAAAGAGCGACGGCCCGTTTGTATCGCTCAATTTGGGCGACGTGGTCTTCGACGAGCCGGTCGACCGCCGGCAATTCGTATTCGAGCGCGGCACACTGCCGGCGATCGACCAGACTGAGGCATATCTGGCACGCGAGCAGCCATCGCCTCCTCAGTGATCTCTCAAGGTTACATTGACAGCCTACGGTGGCTGGGGCAGAGTGTAACGATGCCCCGGCTGAAAGATACCGGGGCATCGCCAAGGCTCTGTGCCGGCCACCAGTGATTTCAAGCGATGGCTACTGCTACTTTCCGCCGAATTGCTCTTGGGTTACCTGTCACTGCCTTACTCCTGTTGTTCACTGCCGTGGCATCCGCCGCCACGCGCTTGCCTCATGCCCAGCCCGAACAAGCGGGCATGCGGGCTGAAAAGCTGGCCGAAATCGACGGCGCGATCGACGAAGCGTTGGTCAACAAGCAGATGCCCGGCTGCGTGGTCTTGATCGCGCGGCAAGGAAAGATCGTGCTGCTCAAGGCCTACGGCCAACGCTCGCTCGAGCCCGCCGAAACGCCGATGACCTGCGACACGGTTTTCGACCTGGCATCGCTCACCAAGCCGATCGCCACCGCCACCAGCGTCATGCTGCTGGTCGAACAAGGCCGCTTAACGCTCGACGAGCCGGCGGCGAAATACTTGCCCGAGTTCGGCCAAAAGGGCAAAGCTGCGATTACGGTCCGTCAACTTCTCACGCACCGGTCGGGGTTGATCGCCGATAATCCGATCGAAGACTTCGCCGCAGGCCCGGATCAGGCGATCCAGAAAATCTTCGCCGCCAAGCCGCCCCACGAACCCGCGAGTACGTTTGTTTACGCCGACGTCGGCTTTATTGTGTTGGGCGAGCTGGTGCGCCGCGTGTCGGGCGAAGGTGTGCATCAATTCATGGCCCAGCGAGTGTTCGGTCCGTTGGGGATGAGCGAGACAGGCTACTTGCCGCCGGAAGAACTGCGCGGCCGAGCGGCGCCCACTGAACGGCGCAATGATCGTTGGATTCAAGGCGAAGTACATGACCCACGAGCTTACGCTCTGGGCGGCGTCGCTGGCCACGCCGGGCTGTTTTCGACCGCCGAAGACCTGGCGATCTACGCCCAGATGCTGCTGGGCCGCGGCGAATACGCCGGCGTGTGCGTGCTCGCGCCCGAGACGGTCGACACCATGCTCACCGCCCAAACCGTGCCCGGCGGCGGCCTGCGGACCTTGGGCTGGGACATGAAAACCGGCTACTCGTCGAACCGCGGCGAAGGATTTTCAGCGCGTGCGGTCGGGCATGGCGGCTTCACTGGCACCGCGCTCTGGATCGATCCCGAGCTGGAGCTGACGGTGATCTTTCTCAGCAACCGCGTGCATCCCGACGGCAAGGGCAACGTGAACCGCCTCGCCGGCCGCATCGGCACGCTGGCCGCCGAGGCGATCCTTCATAAGCCCTGACGTGTGTAGCAGGCTTCGTGAGAAGCGTGGCCGGGATGCGACATCCGCTGCCGGTGTGGCACAGCCGCCCTCGGCTGTGCGGTGGTCGCCGAAGGCGACCGCGAGACAGCCGAGGGCGGCTGTCCCACATCGCCGCATTCACGCCCGCGTAAAACATCAATAGGACCGGCAGGACTCGAACCTGCAACCAAGGGATTATGCTTGCCACTTCGGCTTTCGCCGCCCCTTTCGGGTTCGTGGTCTGGACCATACCTTCACATTACGTGTCTGCCGTCTGGTCTCTACACCTTCCGCGCTTGTACGTTTACCACGCACGAGGCGGCTTGGCTCGGGATTAGCCTGCCTCGGACGCCGAGGTTTAGCCTTCCCCGAATTTGACAGATTCTACCGCCGCCCTTCGCAAGCGGAAACGCGGCGGCAACCCAACCGCCGAAACCGTGCGAAATCGTTTAGGTTTCGGCGAGCCAAGTCCCCTGCTCTGACCATTGAGCTACGGTCCCTCAAGCGGAATTCTAGCGGCCGTGCAATGTCAGCGACAATCCCCGGAGTCTGTAGGGAACGCCCTCCGTGGCGTTCCGTGACCTGCCATTCGACGTCAAGCCCCCGGCGGAACGCCACGGAGGGCGTTCCCTAATCGGTTTTGACAAACGAATTCGGTAGTCATGACACTTGTGGCATGCGTAGGGCGACCTTCCTAGGTCGCCCATTGCACCCCGCAGGTTGGACGGACGACCTAGGAAGGTCATCCTAGGGCCCGTTGCTGATTTCGATTGTCAAAACCGACCAGAGCCCATTACCGGTCTTGAAGATCAAATGAAAGATTTTCCCCCGGCGGTTGTCTATAACGGTAGCCAAGGGAAACTCCCCGATGGAAAGCACACCCACTACCCGCTATAGCTTGCTGGCCCGGCTCTGCCAGCCGTCCGATGAGCAGGCTTGGCGAGAGTTTATGGAGATCTACGAGCCGCTGGTCTACCGGTTGGCGCGGCGCAGAGGGTTTCAAGATGCCGATGCCGCCGACCTGTGTCAGGAAGTGTTCCAGGCCGCGGCCAAGGCCATCGAGCGGTGGCACGCCCGGCCCGATCGCGGAGCATTTCGGCCCTGGCTGTTTCAGATCGCACGCAACATCATGATCAACTCGCTCCGCGCGCGGCAGCGGCAGTGTAACGCCACCGGCACCAGCGACGCCCGACGGCTGTTGGAAGAGCAGCCGGCCGAGGACGAAGAGTCGCGGCTGCTCGACGTGCAGTATGAGCGGCAGCTTTTTCACTGGGCCGCCGAGCAGGTGCGAAGCGAGTTTCGCGAAGCCACTTGGCGGGCATTTTGGCTCACCGGCGTCGACGGACGCAAACCGCAACAAGTGGCCGAAGAGCTGCATCTGAGCGTAGGCGCGGTCTATATCGCCCGCAGTCGGGTGATGGCCCGGCTGCGAGAGAAAATCGAAGAAGTCGAAGGCCGCCAAGGCCCGGAGTAATCGTCATGGTTTCGCCCCGTTTTTCTTGCGATCTGGCGCGGCTGCAGTTGGCGCTCGACGACCGGCTGCGCGAAGACGCCCACCAAGACTTGGCCTCGCATCTGGAGCAGTGCGGCGAATGCCGCGAGCAACTCGAATCGCTGGCCGCTGGCCGCGATTGGTGGCGCAAGGCGCAGTCGCATCTTGCGACGGTGGAGGATGGCCTTCCAGGCCGTCTCACCAACACGGGACGGCCTGGAAGGCCATCCTCCGAAGGCGCCTTCGACGACGCACGCCCTGACCAGCAGCCGTGGCTGGGTTTTCTTGCTCCCAGCGACGACGGCGCGTTCATTGGCCGGCTGGGCGGGTATCAGGTGAGCGATGTGATCGGTTCGGGCGGGTTTGGCGTGGTGCTCAAGGCGTTCGACGCCGCGCTGAACCGCTTTGTGGCCGTCAAAGTGCTGGCCCCACACCTGGCAGCCAGCGGGGCCGCGCGGCGGCGGTTTGCCCGAGAGGCCCAGGCGGCGGCGGCCGTAGTTCACGAGCATGTGGTGGCCATTCACGCCGTGGCCGAGAACGACGGGTTGCCGTATCTGGTAATGCCCTACATCGCCGGCTGCTCGCTGCAAGAGCGGCTCGATCGCCAGGGGCCGCTCGAGCTGAAAGAGATCTTGCGCATCGGCATGCAAGTGGCCGCCGGACTGGCCGCCGCCCACGCCCAGGGCCTGGTGCATCGGGACATCAAGCCCGCCAATATTCTGCTCGAAAATGGCGTCGAGCGCGTCAAAATCACCGACTTCGGCCTTGCCCGCACCATCGACGACGCCAGCCTGACGCAAAGCGGCGTGGTGGCGGGCACGCCGCAATACATGGCCCCCGAACAGGCCCGCGGCGAGCCGGCCGATCACCGCTCTGATCTGTTCAGCTTGGGCAGCGTGCTCTACACCATGGCGACCGGCCGTTCGCCGTTCCGCGCCGAGACTTTTTTGGGCGTGTGGCGGCGATTGTGCGAAGACATGCCGCGGCCGATTCGCGAAACCAATCCCGAGATCCCCGATTGGTTCGCCGAAATCGTCGAGACCCTGCACGCCAAAGATCCCGCCGAGCGATTCCAATCTGCCGAAGAAGTGTCGGACCTGCTTTCGCGGCACCTGGCTCATTTGCAGCAGCCGGCGCTCGCGCCCCGGCCGGCGCGATTACGGCGGGCTAGATGGCGGCGCGCGATGCGGCTGCTTCGGCGAGGCGCGCTCATCGCCGCTCCCGCCGTCGTCTGCCTGGCCGCGGCGGTGCATTGGTGGCCGCCCAGCGAGACAACGCACCAGCGCGCGGAGGGCCAACCCGTTGCCGTCGACTCGCGCGAACAGCCGCGCGACAGCGATCATGAATGGCAGCGACCCATTGCCGGGTGGAACCAGATCGATCGTGAGGTCGCGGAAACCGATCACGCAATTACCGAAGTCGAGCAGCAGCTACAACGACCCGCCGCCAGTGTCATCTCGCCGCAAACGATTTCGGCGCAAGCGATCGACGCCGAGGCCGACGCCGTCGAGCGCCGCTGGGCCGAGGGAGTGCCTTGACAAAACAGTGCGATGCGGTTTCCGAAGTACCAAACTGCGATCTTCCCTGGAAGTCACTGTTGGGTGCCACGGCATCCGCAGCGGCGCGGTTGGGCAATGTCCCGACGCGCGATGCGAATCGCCGCGCGGGCGCCGTGCGGCGCCGGGTTCAAATCGCGCCGACGCGCGGTCCGCACGGCGTTCGTCGCAGCGATTTACGCGTGTAAATATGACGACGTTAATCGCGCTGCGACGGATGCCGTGGCACCCAGGGCAGCCTGATACCTCAAAACCCACACCAATTAACCGTTTCCTCCCAAGGAGCATTTATCCATGCGACGAACCATCGTTCTGACCGCCGCGGCCGTTTTGTTGGCCGCGGGAATCGCCGTCTCTCAGCAACCACCGGGCGGCGGCGCGCCACCAAACAGCCCCGTGCCGCCTCGGCCCGAGGCCGGCGGGGGCGCGCCGAACGCTCCCGGCCCAGGGTATACCGTTTTCGCATTTCCGCCTGGAGCGAACGCCGGCTATCCGGGAGGGCAGCCGCTTGGCTACGGCGGCTGGGGCGGCCAGCCACCGACGCCGTACGACGCAGAGCTGGGCGAGCTCCATCGGCTCGATCACGAACTGG
>DATFDL010000159.1:0-4753 GCA_035252155.1 Pirellulales bacterium
CGACTTTCTCTTGAAAGAACTGCACCATCGTCAGCGGCACGACGTGGCCGAGATCGAACGCCTGGTGGCTCGGCTGGCTAACGATCGCGAAGCCCGCGAGCTAGCCGAAGAGACGCTTGGCATGGAGCGGGCGCACCTGGAAGCCGTCGAAGCTCTGCTCGGGCAACCGACCGGCTCTCCGGGATAGCCCCGGAGTCATCTGTCATACCAACCCGAAGCGCAAGCAAGGACACGCAATAGGGGTTCCTCGCTTGCGCTTCGGATTGCTGTTATCCCACCGCGCCGGCCTGCCGCATCATCCGCAAGATCAGCTCATCGAAGGCCACCTCGGTCGAGGCGCGGGTGCAGCCCAGCCCGTGCGTCCGGCAGTAGCGCTGCACCGACTGCTGAAACCGATCGAAAATGGCGCGATACTGCCGCAGGTTGCGCTCGGTCACGGTCACCTTGCGCGTGCGTTGGCTCTCGATGTCGAACAGCTCGATGTCGCCCAGCACGTCGGGGTCGGCCTCGCGGCGATCGTGGATTTGCACGACGTGCGGTTCGTAGCGGCGGTGCCGCAACACGTCGAGCCCGCGCTCAAAGCCGCCGGGGTCGTACAGGTCGCTCACCACCACCGCCAGCCCGCGGCGCTGCGTGCGATGCACAAAGCCGCTGGTCACGCGGGCCAGGTCGGTCACTTCGCCCTGCGGCGTCAGCCCCTCCAAAAACTTCAAGAGCGACAAGATGCGGGCCTTGCCGCGCGCGAGCGGAAAGTCGGCCACGATCTCGTTGGAAAACGCGATGACCGCCACTCGGTCGAGATCGGCCAATGCAATGTAGGCCAGTGCCGCCGTCACCTGTCGGGCAAAATCGAACTTGTTCGGCGCGCCGAAATCCATGCTCCGCGAGCAGTCGAGAAACAGATAGACGTGCAGATCTTCTTCTTCTTGAAACCGCTTGAGCAGCAGAGCGTCGTGCCGAGCATAAACATTCCAGTCGAGATAGCGAAAGTCGTCGCCCGGCGTGTACTCGCGATGGTCGGCAAACTCGATGCCGCCGCCAAGCTGCATGGTGCGGCGCTGAGCCAACAATGATCCGCGGAACGCCCGCCGCGAGATCAGCGAGAGATATTCGAGCTTTTTCAGAAACTGGCTGTCGAACAGCGGCATCGCCACGACTATAGTGGGCCGCCGCCAGCGGTTCAAGCTAATCTGTAGGGAACGACCTCTGTGGCGTTCCGCGAACTGCGGATCGACGTCAACCCGCCCACACGGAATGCCACGGAGGGCGTTCCCTACAGACCTTGAGCGGTAGCGCTAACCGCATTGATGGTCAGGACCGGTTGCGCGTCAGGCCCGCTCGACGCGGCCTTCGACCAGCCGCACCACGCGGTCGGCCATCTCGGCGATGGCCAAATCGTGCGTCACCATGACGATCGTCAGCTTCTGCTGGCGGTTCAAGTTTCGCAGGATGCCCAAAATCTCTTGGCCCGTGCCGCGGTCGAGGTTCCCAGTCGGCTCATCGGCCAAGAGCACCTGCGGATTGCCGATCAGCGCTCGGGCGATGGCGGCCCGTTGCATCTCTCCGCCCGACAGCTCGCGCGGGCGGTGCGTGAGCCGATGCCCCAGCCCGACCAGCTCCAGCAGCTCTTTCGCCCGTCTCGTGTGCTCTCGCTTCCGCCGCCAAAATCCCCAGACGCTGCTGGCGATCATCAGAGGCGACAGCACATTCTCCAACGCCGACAACTCGGGCAGCAGGTGATAAAACTGAAAGATCATGCCGATTTGGTGGTTTCGCACGCGGTCGCGTTGGCCCAGCGGCAGGTTGTCGATCCGCCGCCCGCCGAAGTGCACCTCGCCCGCGTCAGGGGCGTCGAGCGTGCCCAAAATGTGCAACAGCGTACTTTTGCCCGACCCGCTCTGACCGATGATCGCCAGAAACTCTCCGGGCCGGGCTTCCAGATCGACCCCGCGCAGCACCGGAATGGTCACGCGGTCTTTGCGATAGCTTTTGACCAGGCCGACCGACCGCAGCGGGCCCACGGTTGGCGTTGCTGATGGATTGGCGGCCGGCAGTGCCTTCGTGGCCGACGCCGCGCGGCGGCGTGGCGTGCGGAGCTTCGTTTGGGCGGATGCGGTTTCATTCATGGTGCCCGACCTCTGTGTGTCGATGATCTCGCGGATGTTTTTGAAAACTGGGACTAGTCCCAGTTTCGCCGGAGGGTCGCGAAACCTCCCGCCCCGGCCGAGAGAGTAGGTGACGGAATCGCAAGTTGCCAAGATCATTTTTCGCCCCGCATCGAAACGTCATCCCAAATCGTGTGTGGCGCTCGGCAGTTACCGTTGAGGTAAAAAAAGGTTTGCGCTGACAAAAATAAAAAGCTCGCCGGCCGTTTCGTGACTGTAACACCTTGGCTCACAAAGGCTTGCGATGTGGCATCGGCTCGAGGTCCAACGGTGTTCGCAGCCATAATTATGGGGGTCCTCTGCGGCGTAAGGGTACAGCGGCCAGCATTCGATGGCGTTGGCCCACAACCTCGATGCCCGAAAGCCCTACGGCATTCTCATAGGGTTCTACCCTGACCCCCGACCCCTGAATCCCGACCCCTGCCTCACGCCCCTCCCGGTTTTTTACTGGAAGGCTGGCTTGGTCGGTTTGCAGCGGGTTTTTCGCGTATTTTCCGACGCTGGCCGGCTGCCTTGCCGCTGGTGGATCGACGTGCCAGAATTGCGCCATGGCCATCGTCGAAAGTTCGCCCGCCAGCTTGACCATTCACGACCTTGCGGAGCTGTTTGGAGACATGCCCGCCTGGCGCATTCGCAACGTGCCCGCGCCAGGGACCGCGACCGAAGACGACGTAGTCGAGATCGAAGAGCGAGAAGATCGGCTTTGCGAACTGGTCGATGGCGTGCTGGTGGAGAAGACCGTGGGCTACGACGAATCCTGCTTGACGGTTGCGCTGGCGGCCTTGCTTCACAACTTCGTCAAAGCTCACAAGCTCGGCAAGGTGTCTGGTCCCGATGGCATGCTGCGGCTGTTCCCAGGGCTGGTGCGCATTCCCGACGTCGCCTTCGTGTCGTGGAAGCGGTTTTCCAAACGCCGCGGCACGAGCAAGTTGCCCGACCTCGTGCCGGATTTGGCCGTTGAAGTCCTGAGCGAAGGAAACACGCCAAAGGAGATGTCGCGCAAGCTCGACGACTACTTCGATGCCGGCGTGCGTCTGGTCTGGTTCGTCGATCTGCGCAAGCGCACCGTGGAAGTATTCAGCAGCAAGAAGTCGTCGAAGCTGCTACGGAAGCACCAAAACTTGACCGGCGGAAAGGTCTTGTCCGGCTTCTCGGTGTCGCTGGAAGAGTTGTTCGCCGAGGCCGAGACGTCGCCTCGCCCCACTCGAAAAAAACGATCGTGATAGACGTCCGCTACTTCAGATAAACTCGACGTGATCTCGCATCTCTTCGGTGGCGACGCAAGCGTCAATGAGTACTAGCGACTGGACGATCTGGCCGATTGTACGCGCCTCCTGGTGGCAGAATACGATGCCAGCGTGCGGCACTCTTCGGGAGTGAAGGACTAGAAAATCCTCGTCGTGGGTCACGATCGCGCGCTTTTCGGAAACCGCAAAACGCACGTGCTCCTCATCGTCGGCACCGAGCAAGCCTGCGTCGTTCGCCGTGGTGACGTCGATTCCACGACCTCTCAAACCCGCTGCCACCGCCGGATCGACATTCTCATCCAGGTGGTAACGAAGCGTCATTGCTGTCGCCGGCCAAGGGTCGCAACTTGGAAGGAATCGACGTCCTCATGGCGCTGGACAATTCCCTCGCTTCGCGCATTTGGCGTTGGATCTCTTCGCGATGGTCGAAGTAGTAGGTGAGCGCGGCATGTACATCGGCCAACGACAGGTGCGGGAAGTTGGCCACGATTTCGTTGGGCGACTTCCCCTGTAGCTCATGCCAGACTACAACGTCTTCCACGCGGATGCGCGTGCCCGCGATCCGCGGCTTGCCTCCGCAGACGCCAGGACTCATTTCAATGTGGTTGACGGCAGTCGGTTGCATAGATGAATCTTATCACGGGAACCAGTTGGCGTCATCTGGTCAAGGGTAGTGAGACTCTCCAGCTTCGCGCAGCTTTTTCCAAGTATAGCCCGCGCACTCGGGGTGGGCGAGGCGATACTCGCGCCGCCGCACGGCGCTTGTGAACCATTCGCGCGCCAGCCACGGAGATAACCGTTCCGCTTCTGATAACGCTTCGCGCAGGTTTTCGCATGCGAAGCAGTGGAAACCGGAAGAGATACGATATCGAATACAATGGACGGCTGCAGTAAACGAGCGCGGTGAGCCGAGAGGGTGCTCGTTGATTTGCAAAGCGCAGTGCGTGCGCGAAAAGTTCGCGTTGCCGGCTTCGAACCAGACCACGGTCCGACCGAGGTCATCGAAAGTCTTCACAAATTGCCGCAACTCTGGCCAACCGAGAGTCTTCGCGAACAAGCTCAATCGCGACTCGGCTTCGTGGCGTTTTTGGCGTCGACTCATCAGCTTCAATGATAATTGAAGCAACCACGGACTGGCAAACGTCACTCATACCGCAGCGCCTCGACGGGATGCAGCCGGGCGGCCCGGCGGGCCGGCAAGACGCTGGCGAGCACCGCGATCACCATCGCGCCGCAGACGATCCAGGCCACGGTGGGCGGCTCGATGATCGTGGGGATTTTGTAGAAGTAATAGATCGTGGGGTCGAACACCTCATGCCCGGTGACGGCGCTCAAGATCTT
>DATFDL010000160.1:0-2782 GCA_035252155.1 Pirellulales bacterium
GTAACCGTTCACGAGCGACAGGTCGCGCCGGAGGCGGCGGCCGGCGGGCGATGACGGGCGCGGCTACTTGCCGGTGCGGCTGGAGAGCCGACGCTTGGCGCGGCGATAGTGGCGGCGGTCGGCGGCGTCGCGACGCTCGTCCGCCCGATACGTGCGCACCGACTGGGGATGCGATTGCTTCCAGACGTCGGCGCGAAGCGAGTGATAGTCGGTTGAGCCAGCCAGCAATTGGTCGAGCACGTCTTTCAGATAAGCCCACACGTCGAGATCGTTTCGCACCGCCGTGCTGATAATCGTCAGCAGCGTGGCGGCGCGGTTGCCCGCCGCGAGGCTTCCCAGGAAGAGCCAGTTCTTGCGGCCGATCGCAATCTGTTTCATCAATTGCTCGACCTCGTTGTTGTCGATCGGCATGCGGCCGTCCGTGACGAAGACCTGCAACGCGTCCCAATGATTGTTCAGATAAGTCAGCGCCTTTCCGAAGTGACTCTTGGGAAGCACCCGTGCCACCGCGTCGCTGTGGAGGTACGCACGAATGCGGTCCAATACCCCTCGCGACTCGCGCTCGCGCAGCGCACGACGCTCGTCGGCCGAGAGCCGCTTGCCGCGATCCTCGATGTCGAACAGCTCCCGGATCATGGCCAACAGCACGCTCGTCTGCTGCGGCGCATTGTCGCGCGCGTCGAACACCTTTCGCCGCGCATGCGACCAACACGCCCCGCGCACAATCCGCGCATCGCTGCGCAGTTCAATCGCCTCGAAGCCCGACCAACAATCCGCCATCAAGCTGCCAGAGTAACCGTCGAGCACCTCGTCCGGGCCGTCCCGGTGCCGGCTGACTGTGAAGTCGAACACGTTGAAAGGCAACTCGAAGGGGCGATAAGCCCACATCCGCGCGTTCACGCTCTTGCGTCCCTCTTGATGGGCCTGGCTGAGCACTTCGTGAATGCGTGTCGAGCGAGGATCGTCGGCATCGACCTGCGGAATGGTCGCCGGAACAATTAAGAGCACCGGCGTCTCGTCACAGCCCAGGCCGCCGCTGGACAACAAGAGCTTGCGATAGTAGTCGGCTAGCGGCTTCAGCACTTTGGCCACCGCGGCCGAAAGGTTCATCAGCGTTGAGCGGCTCGGTGTCCAGCCGCTGCCGCTGAACCAATCTTGCTGCCGATAGTACGGCAGATGATAGCCGAACCGGGCAGTGGCAATCTCAACGGCGATGCTCGTGTCAAAGCGGTCGCCTTCCACCAGACCCCGGGGCCGCGGCGGTTCTTTCACGCCGCATTGCGGCTGATTCGCGCAAACGTACTTCGGGTACTTCGTCACCCGCACACGCAACACCGGCCGCAAGAACTCCAGGGTCTCCGTCTGATCGTAACCGATCAGTTGCCGCTCGCCGTGAATCTCACAGTGGGTCTCCTCGGGCGTAACCGGCGCGGTCACCTCATAACGCTCGATGTGTTCGGGGAACTTCTCGCGGCGTGGCTCGCGCTTCTTGTCCTTCTTTCGCCGCACATAGCCTTCCACGACCTGTTCGGCCTCGGCCGCCGCGTCGGCCAGAGCGTCTTGAATCTGCGGGTCGTCACCGAAATCGATCTTCTTTTGGTTCGGATCATCCGCCACCCGCTCACTGCGGCGGCCGTACATCTGCTGGTACAACTTGGCGATCGCCAGTTTCAGCTCTTCGTTTTCCTGCGTGAGCTCGGTCCGCGACTGCTGCATCTCGCAGAGGGCGCGGGCCTGTTCGACCAGCAACGCATGACACGCCTCAAGAGCGTCGGGCAACGGCGGGACATCCAGTCGCGGAGAAGAAGTTTCGTCCATGATGTAGGATTAGTGACACAATTCTAAAAGAAGTTACAGCAGCGCATAAAAAAACCAGAAGCGCGCCAGGCGTCTTCTGGTTGTACCGCCGATAGGCGACTTTTCAACTCGCCAGCGAAAATCGTTTGCGGCGCTTGGCGCTGGCCAGCGATACGCCACCCAGCAGCATCGCCAATTCGGTGGCGTCGAGCGTGACGTGTTTCTGATCGGCTCGCGCGGCAGGACGCTCGAAACATCCGCGTTCCAAACGCTTGTACCAAATGACCAACCCGTCCTGGTCCCACCACAGCGCCTTGAGGCGGTCGCCGCGCTTGTTGACGAACAGAAACAGATGCCCGTCCAGAACATTCTTTTCAAACACCGACTCTACGAGCCCGCTCAATCCGTCGAAGCCTTTTCGCAAGTCGACGGGCGTGGCGCAGAGATAGATGCGGGACTGAGTCGGGAGGTTCAGCATGACGTGTGATCCCCGCTTGCGGCGGGCAGGCGCCCGACGGCCACCACCGCTGCCTCGAGTGCGGCCAAGTCGCCTGCAGGAACCATCAAGCGAGCGCCGTTGGGCAAGTGAATTTCAATCGTCGCTGCGCCGACAATCTCGACGGGCAGAAACGCTTGTTGGTTCTTTGTCGAAATCTGCCTCGCGTAGCGCCGTGCGGCGGGGCGATGACCAAGAACTCTTCGCCATTGCTGAAACGAAGCGACCGACACACCTTCGGCCTGGCAGAAAGCCGCGACCGTCAAGTCACACTGCTCAAACCGCTGCAGCCGCTGCTGCCAGTCCCGACGTTTTGACCAATCTGCCGCACGAGCCATCACCAACCTCCGTTGCAAAGAATCCGAATCGCCCCGGACCCTTGCAACTTACCCGCACGGTCAAGAATGGCCGTCGTGGACGGTTACCTGACAACCGCTGGCGCAGCGATTAGCAATCCGAGAATCAGCGAATGGCCGACAAACCGCCACC
>DATFDL010000161.1:0-19207 GCA_035252155.1 Pirellulales bacterium
TTCCGTGCTTCGGTATGAACGCCGAGATCCGCGCGATGCGCGAAACATCGATTGGCACGCTTGCCTGCTCGGCAGTCGCGGCATATGCCGTCTCGACTCCCGGCGATCTCTCCGCCTTGCGTCGCTCGGCCTGCTGACGTGCCGACAATCGGTAGTGAAACGCATCCGGGTGGAGCGTGAGCGTCGACATGCCTGCCTCTTGCAACGAGGCCAAGGTCGCAAACGGGCCGGCTCCCTCGATGTGGCCAATGATCGAAGTGATCTCTTGACCTGCGTCGCTCGAGTGGCCTGCCAAGTGCGGATATTCTTGGGACGACAGGGGCTTATTCAACCAGATCTCATAGTGGCTGAACTTATCGGAGTACTCCCAACCCTTAATTGCTAAGAACAGCGCCGCGCAAACGAGAGTGACGATTTGAAACCGGCGATAGCGCCCAAAATCGCCCGCCTTGAGCGCCGTCCATGACATGGCTACCGTCAAGGAGGAAGTGATCAGCACCAGCGTATTGAACGCTCCGATCGGGATGTTGAGCAGCCCGTGCGGCCACTCCCCCTCCCAAGCACCGATGCGCAGAAACACATAGGCGGAAAAGAGCGCACCAAACAGCATCACTTCAGACGCCAAGAACAACCACATTCCCACCTTGCCGTTGTAGAGGCCGGTGTCTTCGCGAATTTCGGTGGTGTAGGGAATCTTCATACGGCTGCCACCTGCTTCACGGGCATTCGACTCGTCCTGGTGGCGGCGATGGGCTGGTTTTGCGGCTCGAAATCGAGGAACTCGCTGACTGCGGCACTCGATTCCGCCGTGGAAGTCGAAGGATGCGTTGAATGGGCCAGACTGTAAGCGTACGGCTCGCGGTAGACGAACATCTCGTTGGCAAAGTTTCCATGCGGGGGCGGCGTGGGCGTCTGCCATTCGAGTGTCGTCGCCTGCCAGGGGTTGTCGCTCTCGACGCGGCGGCCGGCAAACGCGCTATAGAAGAAATTGAAAATGAAAGGCAGTTGGAAGGCCGCCAGGGACAGCGCCGAGCAGGCAATCACGACGTTCAAGTGCATGATGGTATCGCTCAGCGCGCCGATCACGCCTTCGTTGGCGGGATGAGCCGCCGAGTAGATGTATCCGCCATCGGACATACGTCGTCCCATGCCGCCTATGCCCTGAACCAACATGGGAAAGAAGATCAAATTCATCGAGACCAGCGACCCCCAGAAATGCAGATAGCCCAGGGCGCGGTTCATGTGCCTTCCGGTCACTTTGGGAAACCAATAGTACACGCCCGCAAAGACGGCGAAGATCGTCCCCGGCGCCACCACATAATGAAAGTGGCCGATAATGTAATAACTGTCGTGCAGCGCCACATCGGACATGGTGAACGCCAGCGGCAGGCCCGTCAGACCGCCGATGCCAAACATCGGCAAGAAGGCGATCGCGAACATCATGGGCACCGTGAAGCGAATCGAACCACCCCACAGCGACAGCATCAGGCACGTCATGATGATCACCGAGGGAATGGAGATAATGGTGGTCGTCGTTTGGAAGAACATCGAGATGCCCGCCCCCATGCCCGTGACGTACATGTGGTGAGCCCAGACGACCATTGACAGAAAACCGATGGCCAACACCGAGCCGACCAAGGCCCGATAGCCCCAAATGGGCTTGCGGGTGTTATTAGCGATGACTTCAGTGACAATCCCCATCGCCGGCAGAATCAGCACGTAGACTTCCGGGTGCCCCAGGAACCAAAACAGGTGCTGCCATAACAGTGGGCTACCGCCGCCGCTCAGGCCCGTGGCCGGTTGCCCGGATAGGATCAGGCCGTGCGGCATGAAAAAGCTTGTACCTGCCAGGCGGTCCATCAACTGCAAAATAGCGCCCGCCTCCAGCGGAGGAAAGGCCAAGAGCAAGAGAAACGCGGTGACGAATTGCGACCAGACAAAAAACGGCAGCCGCATCCAGGTCAGACCGGGCACCCGCAATTGAATCACCGTCACGATGATATTGATCGAACCCAGCAGCGACGAGGTGATGAGAAACAGCATCGCCACGAGCCAATAGGTTTGGCCATCGGTCGGTATGATCGTGGCCAAGGGCGGGTAAGAGGTCCAGCCCGCCTGCGCCGCACCGCCGGGCACGAAGAAGCTGACCAACATGATGATGCCGCCGAGCAGATACAGAAAGTAGCTCAACATGTTCAATTTGGGGAACGCCATATCGACCGCCCCAACTTGCAGCGGCACCACGTAGTTGCCAAAGGCGCCGAACACCAGCGGCACGATCCCCAGGAAGATCATGATGGTGCCGTGCATGGCGCCGAACGAGTTGTACAAGTCGGCGGAGATTTTGCCTTCGCCGGCGGGCTCTCCCAGCAGCTTCTCCAACGCCCCGCCCACGACCGGCACGGGCTGGCCGGGATTCGCCAACTGCCACCGCATCAAGAGCATCAGCGAGAGACCGAGGAACAGAAAGGTGAGCGACGTGAGCGCGTACTGAATCCCGATCACCTTATGATCGGTGGAAAAAATGTACTTCCGGATGAAACCGAGCTCGTGCGCTGACATCGATTTATTGTGCGTGCTTACACCTAGAGTCGTGCGGCGACCAAAGCATTAATCCGAGGACGAAAAATAACTTCGACGAACAGATCCCTCTCCCTCTGGGAGAGGTTAGGCGAGGGCCAAAAGAATTGCCGGAGTTATTTTTCGTCCGCTCCTAAGCCGCCGGCACCGTCAACACGACGTCGACCGTGGCCTGGCCGTCCTTGATCTCGACCTCTTCGATCTTTTCGCCCGCCTTGCGATGCTTGAACTTCACCTTGTATTTGCCATCGGGCAGCCCTTTGATCTCAAAGCGGCCATCTTCGCTGGTGACAGCGTAAAACGGATGGTTCAATACGCTGACGTAACTGAACATCCACGGATGGACGTCGCATTTGAACTTCAGGAACTCTTCCGGCTTGTCATAGACGAACTCCAGCGGCTTGGCCTCGGCGGCCTGGCTCTTGTTCACTTCCTTGTTGCCGGCCACGGCGGGCAGCGTGTGGATATTGTGCGTTAACGGATCGAGGTTGGTGACGCGGATCGTCTGACCGACCTGGCAAGCGGCCACATACGGACGGTATTCACAGCCGCGTTGGTCGATGGTCAGCGGGGCCGTTCCGGCGGGAATCGGCTGAGGGGGAACATCGACCAGCGTGACCAGCACATCCCCCAGACCGCCATCCTGGGTCACGTAGGTGCGAGTGAACCGCGGCATTTCGTCGCCGTGGGCCTTGCAGGAAGCCGAGCAAGCGGCATCGAGCGGCAATTGCTGCTCCTCGGGAGGTGTGCCTTCCAGCGTCACGCGGCCGCCTATGGTTCCCGAACCGACCAGCGTCGCTTCGATCACCGGTAGCTCAATGGGTTTGGAGCCGCAGCCCGCCAGCATGGGGCAGAGGGCAATCATCGAGAGCAAGGCGAAAGCTGTCAGCGCCTGCTTCGGCCATCGCCCTGGAAGGCATTTTGGTTCTGTGTGTTTGGGCATCGGATTGAACCTCGCGGTAAAAAGTAGATATGTGTGTCTTTTTGTCTTGTACTCGCTTGCCGTAGCCTAAGATACTGGGAAAACGAAGTCAACCACCTGGCCCATCGCTAGGGGCGAAAGGAGCTGGCGGCGAGCCAAAACAACAACGCCGGCAGATAAACCAACGTGGCCCGGAACAGCGCACGGGCTGTTGGGTCGGTCGTGCGCAACAAAAACGCCAAGGCGCAGACGAGTAGCCCCAGGCTGAGCACGAGCGCCCCAACAAAGTACGCAGGACCGGCGAAACGAATCATGGCCGGCAAGAGACTTACCGGCAACAGGGCCAAAGCCCCCACCACCGTCTGAGCGCCCGCCCGCCGGCCGGTGGGATCGACGACCGGCAGCATTTTCAGCCCGGCAGCGGCATACTGCCGCCGGTAAATCCAGGCGATCGCCATGACATGCGGGAACTGCCACAGGAAGACGATTAAAAACAGCGTCGCCGCCATGAAGTTCAAACGTCCGCCGACGGCCGTCCAGCCCATCAAGATCGGCAGAGCTCCGGACACCGCGCCCACGGCGGTATTCGCGGGCGAGCGCGACTTGAGCGGCGTATAAATGCCCACGTAAATCAGCCAGGTGAGTGCGCCGAGCGCAGCCGTCAGCAGATTGACCGTTAAGACGAGGTACGCGACACCCGTCAGGGCAACGGCGGTGCCGAACAACACCGCTTCCCAACTGGGCAAGCGTGCGGCGGGCAAGGGGCGGCCGGCCGTGCGATCCATCCAGGCGTCGCTACGCCGCTCCAGCCACTGGTTCCATGCGGCTGCCCCGGCGGCCACCAGAAACGTGCCGCACAAGGCGTGAGCGAGCAACGACAGGCCTGGCATACCGCGGTTGGCCACTACCGCGGCAACGGCCACCGTGACCAGTTCCATCAGCATGATCTTCGGCTTGGTCAGGGCCAGGTAATCGGCGGCGCGTTGCCAAGCCAGCGACCGCGGCGGAGCATAGGAGGTGGTTGAGCTACTCATGGAACGCCCAACATAGCCGACCTATTGTGGATGTCAAGGTCCACTTGTCTTTTTCTTGGCCGCATGGTCGAATGCCAAGCGACGACATTCCATCCCGCACCTGAGCCGCCGATGATTTCACAGACCGCCGAATACGCCCTGCGGGCGATCGTCTACCTGGCCGACCAATGCGACACCCCGCAAACGACGCGGCAGATTGCCGAGGTGACCCGCGTGCCCGCGGGCTATTTGGCCAAGGTGATGCAGGGTCTCAGTCGTTCGGGGCTGGTGCGCGCCCAGCGGGGCCTGCACGGGGGTTTTACGCTGGCTGTGCCGCCCAAGGAGTTGACGGTGCTCAACGTGGTGCAGGCGGTCGATCCTTTGCGGCGCATCGAGCGTTGTCCCTTGGGCATCGTCAGCCATCAATCGCTTTGCCCGCTCCACCGCCGGCTCGACAACGCGGTGGCGATGATGGAAAAGTCGTTGGCTTGCTCGACCATCGCCGAGTTGCTGGCCGAACCGAAGCGCGGCACGGCGCCCAAACCGCTGTGCGCGATCGCGGATGGACGCTGACCCCCGCCCTCGCATTTGACGCTCCAATCGGGCGATCGCAAAATGCAAGCATGCGCGTCCACGCTGGAAGTCTTAGGCGGATGTTCTCTGTTTCACCGGTGGCCTGTCTAAGGGCGGCAATGGCACTGCTGCTTACGGCGGCCGCTTCGCCGTCGCCAGGCCAGGCAATCGACAGAGCTCAAGCCGTCGAGCTTGCCCGCGACTATTTGTCAACCGACGACGACACGAAGCGCACACCTCTTGCGGTGAAGTTGGCTACCTACGGCGGCGACATTCCTTCGGTGCTGAGGGCGCTAAGTGCCCGATCGTTCAAGCCGGTAAAGTCAGGTTATCATCCTCAAGAACACTTCACCGTGCCCGAGCTTCTCGCCAAGCATCCGAAAGACCTCTTGTATTTCAACGTGCCCGATAGCTACCGGCCCGACCGCCCCACGGGCTTAATCGTCTTTCTTCACGGGGGCGGGAAGACGACGTCCCGCCGGGCGCCGCGAGTGTTTCTGAACTTTCCCGACGAAGACGATGAGGAGAGCAACCAGTTGGGCGATGTCTTCTCGGCGACGGGCATGATCGCCGTCGGCCCGTCGGCCCCGTGGGATGACGAGTCCTGGTATCGCTGGTGCCTGCGTGAATCCGAACCGTACCTCGCCGACGTGATCGTGGAGTGCAAAAGCCGCTTCAACATCGACCCAGATCGGGTCTTTCTGCTCGGCCATTCGATGGGCGGGTTTGGGGCCTACCACCATGTGCAACGCCAGCCCGACCGCTTTGCCGCGGTGATCGTGAGCGCCGGCTCTTGGCGGCAAGCCTATTGGCCGGTCATTCGTGGCACGCCGCTGTGCATCGTGCAAGGCGTTCACACCCCCGATTGCGTGTTGCACCACGAGGGGCTGGAGTCGCACGGTCCTGGTGGGTTGCGCCAGCGCACCGAAGCAATTCGCGCGGCGTTTAGCAATATTCAAATCGACGTCGAGCAAGTGACGGTGCAAGGCGACTGGGTGGTCAGCCGCTGGCACGGGTCGATGACGCACCCCGGCCCGTGGATGGGAACGCCGCCCACCGGGAAGCGCATTCGGACCCCATCCGCAGATGGCGGTGTATTCGGCGACTTCTTCCTCGATCCGCTCGTCCCGGCGCCGGCCCCAACAAGCCGCCCCACGATCGTGAAGTGCTCGTGTTGCGGCACCTCGAAGAACTTTCGGTGGCCGAGACCGCCGCCGCGCTGGGTATCAAGCCCGGCGCGGTAAAGGTACGGGCGCTGCGGGCACTCAAGAAGTTGAGGGAAGAACTGGAGGAGTGAAGGCGGATCGAACAGAAGGCAACGAAGAGCACGAAGAAGAGCAACCACGGAAGAGCATTTGCATTCGCCGCGGAAAGGAAATACATTGTAATTACAGAACAAGGAGCGTCCTATGAGAGCGCGTCTGGTGCGTATCGGCAATTCCAAAGGGGTTCGCATTCCCAAGGCGTTGATCGAACAGTCGGGCTTGAAGCACGACGTCGACATCTCGCTGAAGGGCGATACCCTCGTAATTCGCCCCGTCAGCCATCCGCGAGCAGGTTGGGCCGAGGCTTTCCAGCAGATGGTCCGACGCGGCGACGACGCCTTGCTCGACGACGGTGTGGCTAGCCGGTTCGACCAGACGGAGTGGGAATGGTGATCGACCGTTTCGACGTTTACCTGGTAAACCTCGACCCCACGATTGGCGTCGAAATCCGAAAGACCCGACCGTGCCTGGTGGTCTCGCCGGACGAAATCAACCACCATCTTCGCACAGTGATCGTCGCACACATGACGACCAAGGGCATTACGTATCCGACACGCGTGCCGTGTCGCTTCAAGAGGAAGAAGGGGCACGTGGTGTTGGATCACATTCGCACGGTCGACCGAGGCCGGCTAATCCGGCGACTCGGCCGCCTCGATGCCAAGACCCCGAGCCAAGTGCTGGCGGTGCTGCAAGAAATCTTCGCACCATAGCCAAGTCACGGTCAAAGAAGAACAACCACGAATTGCACGAATCACACGAATGTTGCTTCCGAAGCAATTCGTGTCATTCGTGTGATTCGTGGTTTCCGCCCTAATTCCTCCCGTGCTGGGTGCCGCAATTTCGCGACCTCGCGCCATCAAGACGATTCGTCTTTTTTGTGTTTTTTGAGTCAGCCTGATTTCGCGCCCGCGGTTTTGGCGCAACCTGCGTCTATTTAACAAATTGCGATGACACGGCACAACTTGTGACAGGCTGGCGATGAGGGTGGTGGCTGTTCTTCGCAAGCAAACTGCCGCCATAGCACCGGCCAAGGTCGTGAACGGTTTCATCACGCGGGAGCGTGATGCCTACTTTACGGTGATCTCAAAAACCGATTAGGTCATTCCATTTGCTCGTCGTGCGCCATGGCGTTCCACTGCGCAAAAGAAA
Organism: Pirellulales bacterium; assembly: GCA_035252155.1. Lineage (GTDB taxonomy): Bacteria > Planctomycetota > Planctomycetia > Pirellulales > JAICIG01 > JAICLL01. The sequence goes on from DATFDL010000161.1 coordinate 7,503, forward strand.
ACGGAATGAATTCCGTTCTACGACGCGGGCATCTACAACCGGGCGACCACCAGCGCGAAATAGGCGATCACACCGGTAATCGCGGCGGCGATCAAGACGCCGATGGCGATCACGCGTGGGTTGGGCGGCTCAACGGTGCGCGGGGCTGGCGCCACAGGCGGCGCGAGGCCGTCGGGAAATGCGTGCCCGCACCACTCGCAACGCCGCAAATAGCCCGGCACAAACGGTTCGTCGCAAATCGGGCAGATCAGCAATGCCGGGCCCGCGGCGGGGGCGGCATCGCCGTCGGCCAGCGTGTCGCCGGGCCGAAAGCGGCTTCCGCCCGTGCCGCACACCGGGCAAATGGCCGTCCGCGGGCGGTGGCAATCGGGGCAGCGGGCCGGCGGTGATGGATGAGCCGGCGGAGGCCCGGCGTCGAGCAACGTGGTGCCCAACTTGCGGCGCTGTTCGTATTGCTCGGCCATCCGCCGCGCCTCGGCCGCGTCTTCGGGCGCGACCAACAAACGCGGAGCGATAGTCCAGCCCAATGGCACGTCGCCCGCCGCTGCCTGCAATGACTCGTTCGATACCAAAGCGCGGATGCCCGCCTCGGCCAAGGCGTCGCGCAGCAAATAGGCCTCTTGCGGCGTGGCGGCGGTGTAAATGACGACGCTCGATTCGGACATGGGGAAGCATCTTTCAGGAAATTGATTATACTCGACGCCGATCCGAATTGCTGTAAGACGAGCCGATCATAATGCGCCGGGGCATCGCCAAGGCTCTGCTCCAGCCACCGGGCGTCAGATCGCAAATCGAAAATCCAAAATCCAAAATCTAAAATTCCCGAGATGTATCCGCAGTTCGACCGCGATCTTCTAAAAATCAAGCCGTTGGCCGAGCGGCAACACGATCTTACCATCGACAGCTTGCTGCCGCTCGATCACCAGCCGCCACCGCTGGCCGCCGACGACATGCAGGCGGTTCGGCAGATCGGCCGGCGGCTGGCAGACGCCCGCCAGACCGGGGCCGCGCGCCTGATGCTGATGGGGGCTCACGTTATCCGGGCAGGCGTGGCCCGGCAACTGATCGACCTGATCGAGCGTGGGCTGATCTCGCATATCGGCATGAATGGCGCGGGGCCGATCCACGATTACGAGTTTGCCCGGATCGGCGCCACCTGCGAAAGCGTCGCGCGCTATATCCGCTCGGGCGAGTTCGGCCTGTGGCGCGAGACGAGCGAAATCAACGACATCGTGGCCCGCGGCTTTGCCGAAGGATTGGGAGCGGGCGAGGCGCTCGGCCGGACCATCGAAGAAAGCGATTTCCCGCATAAGGCTACCAGCGTGCTGGCGGCGGGCTATCGGCGGCGCGTGCCGATCACCGTACACATCGGCGTCGGATATGACATTTTGCACGAGCATCCCAATTTCGATCCGGCCGCTTGGGGCACCGCCAGCTATCGCGATTTTCTCACGCTCTGCGACACGGTCAGCCGGCTCGAAGGCGGCGTCTTCCTCTGCTTCGGCACCGCCGTGATGGGTCCGGAAGTTTATCTCAAGGCGCTGGCCATGGCCCGCAACGTGGCCCATCAGCAGGGCCGGCAGATTTGTCATTTCACCACGGCGGCCTTTGACCTGATACCGATTGCCGGCGATCTGACGCGCGAAGCGCCGAAATCAAACCCGCAGTATTATTACCGTCCCTGGAAAACGATTTTGGTGCGCACGGTGGCCGACGGCGGCGAAAGCTTTTACGTTTGCGGCGACCATCGGCAGACAGTGCCGCACCTTTGGCTGGCGGCGCTGGCCGCCGAGGGATAAAACGTCTGCACAACAAAATTGGGTGCCACGGCATCCGCCGGCGGCGCATCCGGCGTCGAACTACCGCAAAGTGAAGTTTGCCGCGGCGGACGCCGTGCTAGGGCACGACCACGTCGCCGAGGATTACCAGCACGGCGTCCGTCATCGGCGAGCTGTATCGATACGCATCGCAAGCCTCGCTCCCGCCGACGACGGATGCCGTGGCACCCCCGTGACTTCCCGTGCGCGAGTATAAAGTAATCGGCCCATCGCGTGATTCCAGGTGGGCGATGCCCACCCTGCGAATATGCTTACTCTCGACCGGCTCGAAACGATTCTGGCCGCGCTGCCGCGGCTGACGATCGCCCTGGTGGGCGATCTGTTTCTCGACCGCTATCTGGAGGTCGATCCGGCGCTGCGCGAAACGTCGATCGAAACGGGGCTCGAGGCCTATCAGATCACCCGCGTGCGTAACAGCCCAGGGGCGCTGGGTACCGTCATGAACAACCTGGCGGCGCTCGGCGTAGGTCGCTTGTTGCCGGCCACCGTCATCGGCGACGATGGCCAGGCGTATGATTTACTACATGAGCTGTCGAAACTGCCGGTTGACGCGCAGCACATCCTTCGCGATCCCGCTCGCCTGACGCCCACGTATACCAAGCCAATGCGGCGAGACGCGGCAGGCGTTTGGCGGGAACTGAATCGGCTCGACCTGCGAAACAAGGCCCCGCTGAACGCCGAAACGCTGCGGCGGCTGATCGACCACATCACCACGGCGTTCGACGCGGCCGACGGGCTCGTGGTGCTCGACCAGGTGAACGAAGAGGGCTGGGGCGTCGTGACGACGGAAGTACGCGAGCACCTGGCCGCATTGTGCGCGCGGCAGCCCGAAAAAGTCGTGCTGGTCGACAGCCGGCAGCGAATCGGGCAATTCCGGTTTGGCGTTCTCAAGCCGAATGTCGCGGAGTGTCTGCGAGCGCTGGGCCGCGACGAGGCGTCTCTTGGCTCGACGCCCGACTTGACCTTGGCCCGCGAGGCGGCCGAGGCGTTGGCTCGGCACACCGGGCGGCCGCTGTTTTGCACGGTGGGCGAGCGGGGCATCTTGGCGGTCGGTTTTGCGGGGCAGTCGCCCGTGCTGCACATGCCGGGCTATCCTGTGGACGGGCCGATCGACGTGGTTGGCGCCGGCGATAGCGCGACGGCCGGCATCGTGTCGGCCCTGTTGGCCGGCGCTCAGCCCGGCGAAGCGGCCGCGCTGGGCAACCTGGTGGCCTCGATCACGGTGCAACAGCTCGGTACGACCGGCACGGCGTCGCCGCGGCAGGTGATTGCCCGCTGGCGCCAGACGTCAGGCGGTTGACCATCGTAGACATCATGCTCCGCATGATGCTGACGCCAAAGGCTTCCGACTTTGCCACATGCCGGTTCCGAAATTAGCGATCTTGAATACCAGAACCGATCAGGAAACGGAATAAATTCCGTTCTACGGGGAGCGGAATGAATTCCGTTTTACGACAACGCACGGCTGTAACGGCGGCGGCGCTTGCCGCCGGATTTGAAGGTTCGCTTGCCCGCTGCCTTGGCGGTGGGGTGTCTCGGGCGTTCTTCACGGCGGCCATGAACGGCTGACGCGACCGGTTCGGGCACGCGCGTGATCTCAGGTTGCTCTCGCGCGGGATACTGCGGCTGGTCGCGCTCAATCGGCAAAGTTTGCCTCGTCAACCGCTCGATGGCGCGCAACTGCGAGCGTTCGGCCCGATCGCAGAACGAGACGGCGACGCCCGACGCCCCGGCTCGCCCCGTCCGCCCGATGCGATGCACATAGGCTTCGGCCACCAGCGGAACGTCGAAGTTGACCACGTGCGAAACCTGGTCAATGTCGAGGCCGCGCGAGGCGATGTCGGTGGCCACCAGCACCGGCGGGTGTTGTGATTTGAACTGCCGCAGGGCGCGCTCGCGGGCGGCCTGGCTTTTGTTGCCGTGGATGGCCTCGGCCCGAATGCCCGACCGGCTCAGGTGCCGCACCACCTTGTCGGCCCCGTGCTTGGTGCGCGTGAAAACCAGCGTGCGGGTCTGGCCGGTTTTCTTCAACCAATGGACCAACAGGTGAGGCTTGTGCCGCTGATCGACCAGGAATACCGATTGGCTGACGTTGTCGGCGGGGGCCGATTCCGGCGCCACCTGCACCGTCACCGGGTCGCGCAGCCACGAGGCGGCGAGCTGCCGAATGGCAGGGGGCATCGTGGCCGAAAACAGCAGCGTTTGCCGCTGGGCCGGCGCTTTGGCCACTATCCGCCGCAGATCGTGGATAAAACCCATATCGAGCATCTGGTCGGCCTCGTCGAGCACCAGCGTCTCGACCTTGCTCAGATCGACGTGGCCCTGATTCATCAGGTCGAGCAAGCGGCCGGGCGTGGCCACCAGAATATCGACGCCGTGATTGAGCGCTCTTACCTGGGGCTGCTGGCCGACGCCGCCATAGACCAGCGTCGAGCGCAGCGGCAGATGCCGGCCGTAGGTCTGAAAACTTTCGCCGATCTGGCTGCACAGCTCGCGGGTGGGCGCCAGCACCAGCGCCCGGATTTTGCGCCCGCGGCCATTCACGTGGCAGGCGTGCTGGCTCAGCCGATGAAGAATCGGCAGGGCGAAGGCGGCAGTCTTGCCGGTGCCCGTCTGCGCGCAGCCGAGCAGATCGCGGCCGTCGCGCACGGGGCCGATGGCTTTGGCCTGAATGGGGGTGGGGGTTTGGTAACCTTCGTGGCGGACGGCGCGGAGAATGGCATCGTCCAAGCCGAGGTCTGAAAACTGAATCATTGTATCCTTTTGAAAAAAACATGTCTGCCGCGGGCGGCGCAAGGTGGCTGCCAAAAATCGCGGCCGGCTAAGCAAGAATCTCGATCGAGTACCCGGCTTATGCACGGGAACGTCGCTCGCCTGGGCAACAGCCGAAGCGGAGCGGATCGAGCGGCAGAGAGCAAACCGTACCTTGCCGAAGCATCTGACTTTACAAGGTCGGCCGCCGCGGAAGAAGCTACTGAACGCGCCGGGCGTCAAGCCGCGGCACTCTTGCATTCGCTGCTTCTATTAAACGTTGCGGATGGCGGCAAGTCAAGGCGCATTAACTGGGTGTAGTGGGACACGGCGTCGGGCGCAATATCATGGAGGCAAGCTCCCACTTGTAGTTGCGACTGTCCTTGGCCAGCGAATCGTGCCTCTTCGGCGTTAAGCCGAGGGCGGCGCATCTTCATTTCCGCCGTAGATACCTGACCAAATCGACCGCTCCGATCATCAGACACCCAGAAACTATTGCCGCTCGCGTACGATTGTCGAGCGGATCGGCCTTAAACAATGCGATCGATACCCCCGCAAAACCAGCCGTCATCAGCAGCGTCCAGAGGCTGAACTGAAACCGTCGGGTCATGGGGGCAGCCACGATGGCGGTGATCGTGGGCAGACGGGTTTTCACCGAGAAACTCAGGACAGTCCAAGCTTGTCGCGTACCTCGTTCAGGCTAAAAGCGGACGGCTCTCCCGATCGTTCGCGCAACACGTCGCGCAAAGCAGCGTTTGTGCGCGTCAGCGCCACTTCATGCGCGAAGTCCTCGTCATCTGTTTCCTGCGCCGATACCTCCGTGACGAAAAAGGCCTTTCCGTCCGCTGAGCGTACTAAAACACTTTGGTGCTCGGCGAGCGACAAGATGTGCTCGATTGTGGCGCCACCGTTCGCAAGATCGACGGTTTTCATAGATCATATTCCTTCCCGCGAAGGTAGAATGTGCCGTGCTCCTTATAACCGATCGCTTTTACTTTCACCGAGGCCCCGGCCCGGTTAACGTCGTAAAAAACACGATAGTCACCGATTCGCAGCTCCCATTCAGCGAGCTCGCTTTCCTCAAGCGGCTTGCGGTTCCGAGTTTGAACCGCAGGTTCGTAGCTCAACTGAATCTCGATCTGGTCGACGATCAGTGTCTGCTCGTATTTCCTGAAATGCGCGAGGTCATCCAGCGCGCTTTGAGTAAACTCCAAGACAAAAGGCATCGGACGACCCGCTTCGAGCGCGCCCCACATCCTTTATCATCGCCCATATCAACTGCCGAAGCAACGATTTGCCGAATTGGCTGCCCCCAGTTCGCAGGCCGATTGCCGTACTACGTGAGGCTCGGCAGCGGGCCGTCGCCGCAGAAGTTGGGATTGCCGAACCGCTCCAGCCGGTGCCCGAAACCGTGGGCCAACGAGAGCAACAGCCGGTTGTGAGGCAGCTTGGGATACTTAACCGATCGGCCCATGCGGAAATCGAGCCCGTTGCCCACCAGCACAAAGGGGATGTCGTCGAGCGTGTGCGAGTTGCCCTTGCCCAGCTCGTTGGTCCATATCACCAGCGTGTTGTCGAGCAAACTGCCGCCACCGCCCGGTTCGGGCGTTTCGGCCAGCCGCGTCACCAAATGCGCCAACTGCTCGCAATACCAGCGGTTGATTTGCACGAGCTTCTTTTGCGACTCTTCGTCGTTGTCGGGCTTGTGCGAAAGATCGTGATGGCCGTCTTCCACACCCAACCACCGCATGCGAGCCTGCCCGACCGAGTTGGTGAACTGCAACGTCGCCACCCGCGAAAAGTCGGCCACAAAGCTGTTGACCATCAATTCGATCTGCATCTTGCTGATCCGCGGCATGCTGTCGTTTTCATCCTTGACGCCCCGTTCCAACTCCGGCACCGCGTGATTGAGCGGCTGCTGCGCGGCGGCTTGCAGCTCTTGCTCCATCTCGCGCACGAACGTGGCATGCTCGGCGAGAAGTTGCCGATCTTCGGCACTGACCTGCGACGCCACCTTGTCGAGATCCTGGCGCACGTCGTCCAAAATGCTCTTCAGGCTCTCCTGGTCTTTCATTTGTCCGTAGAGCTTGGCGAACATCTGGTACGGATCGTCGATCGGGGCGATCGGCTTGTTCGGGCCGGCGTAGACCATGCGGGTCCAGGTGTCGGCGCGTTCGGGCACGACGACGCCAAACTCGAGCGAGCCGAAACGGGTGCGCGTCTCGGGCCGGCTTTGCAAGAAGTTCTTGATTTCCTGGTCGATCGACAGGCCGCTGGCCCAGCCGGCCGGCGTGTCGGAGCCGCCGAGAATGCTGCCGGGAAACAATTCGACGCCGGTCAGCAGGCAGCCCATGCCACGCATGTGGTTGTCGCCGTCGCCGCGCACCTTGTCGCACACGCCGTGCAGCACCAGCATCTTTTGGCGGAAGGCTTCGAGCGGCTGAAGACAGGCCTTGAGCTTGAACGCCTCGCCCTCTTCATCGGGCCAAAACTCGCTGGGCACCACGCCATTGGGGCTGAACAAAACCACCAGCCGCTGCTTGCGGCCCTGCGTGTTGGCGAAGCCCAGGCTGGGCAGATTGCCGATAAACGGCAGCGCCGCCGCGCCGATGCCCAGCCGCCGAAGAAACTCACGCCGTGTGCTGTGCGCCATGCTGCTGCTCCGAGATGAACTTCCAAAGTGCGATGACTAGCAGTCGCTGTAGAAACCGGACTCCGTTGTGCCAAAGTAGCCCCGGCACTCCGTGACGGGGACACGGTCGCCTTTGGCGACGGCTAGCCTCCGCCACGGAGTGTCGGAGCTACCGTGCGCTTCGCCGCAAGCGGAACGGCACGGAGTCCGTTCCCTACAGACCTCGAACCAGTGTGCCGGTCACAATAACTTCTACCAACAAACGCCGAATATTGAAAGCATTGGCGGCGAACGACTGCCGCAATTGTTCGGGTCGGTCGAGTCCATAAGCCCGCACCGGTTGCTTAATGAAATAGTGAAACAATTGCTCGACAAAGGCCGCCTGCGTTTCTTGGCTGCCGGCCAGAAACGTGGCCAGCTCGCGGGCCCCGTGGAACTCGGCCTTTTGTCCCACCAGCGGCTGGTAGTACCCGCCGTCGTCGATCGGTTTGCCCTTCTCCTCGGTTCGGTATCGGCCCAGGGCGTCGTACTTTTCCAGCGAAAAGCCCAGCGGGTTGATCATCGTGTGGCAGCTTTGGCAAGCCGCCGGGCTGGTTTGCAGGGCGACGCGCTCGCGGGTGGTCATGTCGGGGTGCAGCTCGGGCGCCAGCGGCGCGCTGGCCTCGGGCGGCGGACGCAGTTGCCGCCCCAAGAGGCTCCGCACCACGAATACGCCCCGATGAATGGGCGAGCTGGTGGCCGTGTACGCGAAACGCGCCAACACCATCGGGTGCGACAAGATCCCTGCGCGCTGTGCGGGATCGAACGCTACTTTTTCAAACGGGGCGTTGGCCGGCCGATCGATGCCGTAGAGCGGCGCCAACCGCCCGTTCAGATAGATGTAGTCGGCCAGCAAGAGTTGCCGGAAATCGGACGATTCGCCCCAAACTACGCCGTCGAGGAACAGATCGAGCGAGGTGCGCAAATCGGCGGCCACGGCGGTATCGAACTGTGGAAACACTTCATGGTCTTTGGCCAGCTCGTCCATTTGGTCGAGCTTGAGCCATTGCTGAAAGAACTCGGAGAGCTTAGCCCGCGCGCGCGGGTCGCCGAGCATTCGCCCGGCCTGGGCGGCGACCTCATCGGGCGTATGCAGTTGACCGCTCGCGGCCGCTGCGCGCAGCGGAGCGTCGGGCAGCGAATCCCACAAGCCAAACGAAATACGCGCCGCCACGTCGTAGGCATCGCCGGCCGACGGCGTCTCACGATACAAGAACCGCGGCGATTTGAGCACTAGCAGCACCACACGTTTGACCGCCGCATCAAGGTCCGCCGCTCCGGCCAAATGTCGATCGACGAAGAACGCCTTTTGTTCGTCGGTCAGCGGGCGGCGAAAGGCGCGCTCGGCCAATCGGTGGCAAAACTCGCGCAGCTTGGCTTCGCGGTCAGCGGCGTCGGGCGCGCAGCCCGAAAGTTGCTTCAGATGTTCGACGACATAACCCGCTGCTTCAATCGCGCCATAGGTGGTCGCCTGGTCCCAGGCCTTCGAGACGGAGCTGCCGCGCTCATAGCCCACACTGCGGTCGTCGGGCGGAAACGCCGTCTGCACCACCAGCGTTTCGGGAAAACGATTCGGCGAGAGAAATCGGTCGGGCACGACCTCGGCCACGCGCCGCGGGCGCTTCCAGATGAGCGACATCGAAGCGGCGGTCTCTTTGCCGTCTTTCGATTTGCGGAGCTCCAGCCGCAAGGGATACGCCCGAGCGCCCAGCAGATGAATCGTTTGGCGATACTCGACGTCGCTGCCCGACTTCACCCAGGCGTCGATCAGCGGCTGCTGCGAATCGTTGAGCCAAAGCCGGGCCCCGTTCTCGGTCTTGATGGTGAACTCGTATTCGCCGCTTTCGGGCGCCAAGAGCGAGCCCTGCCAGCGAATGCTGAATTCTTTGGGGTCGATTTTGTCGGGCAGGGGGCCGGCCTCGCCGAAGGCGAAATCGACCACGGCGTCGCGCCGTTCGAGCACCCGCTTGTCGCCGTTGAAATGTTTGGAATTGAAATATTCACCGTTCAGACCCCGCTGGTCGTCCCACTTGCCCGGCTCAGAGAAACCGGCGACAAGATCGGCGATGGCGTTGCGATACTGGCCCACCGTGAGCCTGGCCAGCTCGACGCGCGGTCCACCGCGGCGGGCCTGAGCCGCCTTCGAGTAAAATGAGTCGTAGACGTAGGCCGCCACCTTTTCGGCCTCCGGGCCGACGCAGGCCGCCGGATCGTCTTCGGGCATGGTCTCGACGATTAGCTTTGTCAGATCATCGAGCGGCCGGTCGCCGACCAGCGGCTTGGCGTACTGATCGAGCACGCCCTCGCCCGCCGCTCCGTGGCACTTGGCGCATTGCTGACGATAGATCTGTTCGCCGGTAGTGGCGTCATCGGCCGAGGTTTCATTCGCCTGCGCGCTGTAGAACGCGAGCCCGCAGGCGCAAAGCAGTGGCCAAGGCAATCGCGTCACGATCATCAAGCCGGTTCCGCGAACAAGGTCTGGCATGTTGCCCCGTGGCGGGCAAGGCAGTGGGTGGGACCGCCGTTCGCATCCAAACAGCGGCTTGTTTCAATTTATACCGGGGCGGTGCTTCCGTCCAGCGAAGCGGACCGCAATAGGCATGGACGGCTCCACAGTGGACGGTGCTACCCCAGGCTCAGTATCTTGTTGAACGGTGTCGGCGGCAAAGTACACTTCCTCTTCTCTTCTCTTCTGTTCCAATTCCATGCCGGGGGTCGATTTCGATTTGGTTCGCTCGCGCATTGCAATGGCACAGGTTCTGGACTTGATCGGCTTTGAGCCGGTCGACCGATCTGGCGATCAACTGCGCGGGCCGTGCCCCGTGCATCGATCAAGCTCGCCGTCGAGCCGGAGTTTCTCGGCGAATCTGGCAACGCATCGCTACCAATGTTTCAAGTGCGGCTCTGGCGGCGGTCAGCTTGAGCTGTGGGCTGCCGTGCGGGGAATCACGATCTATGAAGCGGCACTGGACCTTTGCGAGCGTCTTGGCGTAGACGTGCCGTGGATTCACCGCTGGTAACCGTTGGCGCGAGTACCGATCGGGAACAGAAGAGAAGAGGAAGTGTACTCGAGGTCCGTGCGCAAATCCGTCCACCGCAAACCGTGGAGGACGACATTCTTTTCCCCCGCCGCAGTTTTACCTATACCAGACGGCTCAAAACAAACACCGGGTCGTAAAAATAAGCGCTTCCAGTAAGCTATGCTTGAGGTATGCTCGATCCCGAAGAAATCGAATGCCATGCCGCGGCGGTCGTGGCCGACTGCCGGTCGCTCGCGCGCGACGAGGTTTGCCGGGCGATCCTCGTGCGCTGCCGCGAACTGCTGCAGCAGGGACTCGATTTCGAGCTGGTGCTCGAAGTCGAACGCAGCGCGATGGAACAGTTGGGCATCGACTCGCGGTACTTCTTCGGCAAGCCCGAGCAGACCAAGGCAGAATTCATCCCACGCGCCACACGAGATCGCCTCGGGCGGCCTGGGCGCGCTGGCTAAGCTTGGCGACGACCGCCGCAAACTCGCGTCGGGCCTCCGACAAGCCCGCGGCCGACTTCGGGCCGCTGGAACGCACGTACCCCAGCACAATCTGCTCGGCCGCCACGAACTCTTCGGCCAAGCCCGCCACTTCGGCGGCCAGCGGAAGGGGAATGGCCGTCACGCCGTTGGCGTCGCCGTGCAGCAGGTCGCCTTGTTTGACCACCAGCCCGCCCACGCGCACCGGCATGCCGATGTGCAGAATGTGGCAGTAGGCGTGCGAGCAAATGGTGCTTGCGGTGAACACCGGGTAGTTCAAGGCCCGGACTTGCTCCAGATCGCGTCCGCCGCCCGAGGTGATCAGCCCGGCCGAGCCGAACGCCTGATAGGTGGAGCACATCACTTCGCCAAAGGTGGCGGCTACCGGCGGGTCGTCCAAATCTTGAAAGACCACCACCGCCGGTCCGGGCAGTTCGGCGAACGCGGCCACCTGGCGTTCCATGCTCCCATAGGCGTCGCCCGTGCCCGCCGGCGCGTCGCTCCGGAAACAGGCCGTGCTGGCGAAGCCGACCATCGGCGGCAAGTGTGAAAAATTGGCGCGGACGCGTCCGTCCATATATCCGCGGTTGCGCGGGCAAAAATCAAACAGCTCGATCACGTTGCAGATGGTGGGCGTGTCGAAGCGGGCCAGCTTGGCGAGAATGTCGGGCGACATGGGTGAGAATCCGGGGTCTTCAAGATATACTTCGCGGGCGTCGATGATGCTTCCCCGCGGAAAGCGCGATTCTGTAGGGAACGGACTCGAACCGTATTGCCGGCGTCGTTTGTCAAAACCAATCTGACGGCGAACGCCCCAATGCATCCCGCGTGAAGTATAGTCGCGGCGAGCGCGGCGAGCTACGCCTCGGTGGGCGCCAGGGCCAATTGCTTGAGCGATTCGAGACTGGCCAGCACGTCGTCGCGCGAGATCTCTCGC
>DATFDL010000162.1:0-5373 GCA_035252155.1 Pirellulales bacterium
TGTAGGGAACGCCCTCCGTGGCGTTCCGTGCACTACGGTTCGACGTCGCGCCGCCCTCGCGGAACGCCACGGAGGGCGTTCCCTACAGACCTCGGTGGCAAAGTTACCGGTTCTTTGTAAAAACCGATCAGGCATTTGCGGAACCGCAACTTGAGTATCTCCTCCGAAAACGAGCCTGTTGAAATCGCCATTATCGGCGGCGGCATCGTCGGCCTAGCGACGGCCTATGCGCTGACTCCGCGGCACGGGCGGTCGCTAGTGGTGCTCGAAGCCGAAGACCGCGTGGCCGCTCATCAAACCGGCAACAACAGCGGCGTCATTCATTCGGGGCTGTATTACAAGCCCGGCTCGCTGAAGGCCAAAAACTGCGTGGCCGGCCGCGAAGAGCTGTATCGTTTCTGCGCCGAGCATGGGGTGGCCCACGAGCGATGCGGCAAGGTGGTGGTCGCCACCGACGCCGCTGAGCTGCCGCGGCTGGAAGAGCTGCAGCGCCGCGGCGAAGCCAACGGCCTCGTGGGCTTGCGGCGGCTCTCGGCCGAAGAGCTGCGCGAACACGAGCCGCACGTGGCGGGCATCGCCGGGCTGTTCGTGCCCGAGACCGGCATTGTCGACTATATCGGCGTCACGCAGACATTTGCTCGGCTGGTCGCCGAGCAGGGCGGCGACGTGCGCACCACTTGGCAGGCGATCGGCTGCCGGCGTGAGACCGGCGGGCTAGTGCTTGAAACCACGCACGGCCCGGTGCATTGCCGGCACTTGATCAACTGCGGCGGCCTGCAAGCCGACCGCGTGGCGCGGATGTGCGGCGTCGATCCGGGCGTGCGGATCGTGCCCTTCCGCGGTGAGTATTATCAGTTGACGCCCGAGCGCGAGCATCTGGTGCGCAATCTGATCTATCCCGTGCCCGACCCGCGGTTTCCGTTTCTGGGCGTGCACTTCACGCGGATGGCGAAGGGGGGAATCGAGGCCGGCCCGAACGCCGTGCTGGCTCTGGCTCGGCACGGCTATACGCGCGGCAGTTTTTCGCCGGCCGACATGTGGGAGATGGCCCGTTGGCCCGGCGTGTGGCGGATGGCGGGTCGCTATTGGAAGACCGGGCTGGGCGAGGTCCATCGTTCGTGGAGCAAGGCCGCCTTTGTGAAGGCGTTGCAAAAGTTGATGCCCGAACTGCGTGCGGACGATATTATGCCCGCCGGCGCCGGCGTGCGCGCCCAAGCCCTGACGGCGGCGGGCACACTGGTCGACGATTTTCACATCGTGCCCGCCGAGCGAATGATTCACGTTCTCAACGCCCCCTCGCCCGCCGCCACCGCCTCGATCAGCATCGGCCGCACGATCGCGGAGTTGGCCGGCAAGACGTTCGGCTGGGAGGAGGCAAAGTAGCTCCGACACTCCGTGGCGGAGAAAGTGATAGCCTTCGCCGTTGCGCGGCAGGAATTACTCTGCTTTCAACAAGCGGAAGGAATCGAAGAAGTCATTCGTCTCGTTCGACGATTCTTGACCGCGTGGCACGACCGCCATGACCTGGAATACATCTTGATCGACAATGAAATACCTTACTCGCATGACCGTGCCGTCCGACAACGATAAAACCACCTCGCGACCCGGGTGCCCAGCGAGCTCAAGGTCTCCCTCATGGAGCCGTTCGCCTTCCAGCGATCCGATTAAATTGTCGCGAGCGGCATCGAGTTCTTGCTTGGCATCAGTACGAGCAACAGAAAACCGACTGCATTGAGCCATATATGCTCGGCCGTGCGCCTCCACGAGACTCGCGCAGCCGCCAAGCTTTCCGATCTTCGGATCCGCTGGCGACTCGTCGACCGTCGGCACGTCCGGCATCAGCACGGAGTATCCTCCTTGCGGACAGTCGTGTCTCACCCATACATAGTCTGTTGGTTTCGCTGCGGACCGTGCCCCAATTGAAGTAGCATTGTTTTTCGCCGTGGCTTCAATTGAACGAAAGAAATTCCAGGTTGCAAACATTCCATCCGCGACAAAGACCAGTCCCACAGCGATGCAAACCACGCCGATCGCCTTTGCTGGCATGCCGTTGATCTTTTTGGCTCGGGTCAGCAGCATGCCGTCTCGTGTGAACGCCGTGATTCCAAAGGTGATCGGCACAAGTCCGATGAGAATGCCGAGCATGGCGATGCTCCAGTTACGGGAAAAGCTTTGCAGCGGACGGAGAAGCTAGGCACACCATATTATGGTAGAATGGCAAGAAAATGAACAGGCATCCACATCGAGCTTCGCAACGTCGAGGAGCGCTTCCGCTTGTGTCTCAGCTCATGCAAAAAATCGACTACCGAAACATTGAAAAGGTCGCTGACCGTTGCGGCGGCCGAGCCGTGATTGGCGGCACTCGAATCCGACCGAGTTTGGTTCTCACTTGTTATCGGATAGGCATGTCGGTGGAGCAGATCATCCAGCAATATCCGCATCTGCGTCCTTCCGACGTACATGACGCACTGGCCTTATGCTTACGATCACCCGGCCGAGATGGACGCGGAAATAGCCGCCGACGACGAACAGATCGTTCAACGGCGGTATCCTGGCGGTCCACGCCGCACGTGAGATAGATCTAATTAGACAGAGCCGATCATGAGGTTTACTATCGAAGCCACCTACGAAAACGGCGTCTTGAAGCCCTTGCAGCCGCTACCGCTCAAGGAGCATGAAAAAGTGCGGATAAGCGTTCACAGCGAACGAAGTGCCCTTCTGGGAGCGTATGGCATCATGGGGTTTAAAGGCACGGCCGAAGAAGCCGACTATTTCGCACTCGATGACGAGTTCGATCCGCTGAATGACTGAGATCATCACCGCTTTGGAGTTTCGATCATGAAAATGTTCCTCGCCGGCCAGTGGCTCGATAAGCAAGACCGCATCGAGGTGAAAAACCCGTTCGATGGCTCGACGGTCGATACGGTGCCCAACGCCGACGCCGGCGATGTTGAAGCGGCGCTGAACGGGGCGGTCGAAGGCGCCGCCCTCATGCGGCGGATGCCGGGCTTCGAACGATTTCAGATATTGGCGAGGGCCGCCGAGCTGATGCGCGGGCGGGCCGAAGATTTGGGCCGCACCATCAGCCAGGAAGAAGGCAAAACCTTCGCCGAAGGCAAGGGCGAAGCCCTGCGCTCGATCGAGACCATCCAGCTTTCGGCCGAAGAGGCCAAACGCATCGCCGGCGAGGTGCTGCCGCTCGACGGCGCTCCCGGCGCGGCCGGCAAGTTCGGCTTCACGCTGCGCGTGCCCTGCGGCATCGTGGTGGCCATCACGCCCTTCAATTTTCCGCTCAACCTGGTGTGTCACAAGGTTGGGCCGGCGCTGGCCGCGGGCAACGCCGTGATCGTCAAACCGGCCACCGACACGCCGCTCTCCGCCTTGAAGCTGGTCGAGATCTTGCTCGAGGCGGGTCTGCCGCCGCAGGCCATCGCCTGCCTCACCGGCTCGGGCGGAAAACTGGGCGACGCCCTGGCCCGCGACGCCCGTGTGCGCAAGATCAGCTTCACCGGCAGCCGCGAAGTGGGCGAAAAAATCTGCCGTGCGGCGGGTCTGAAGCGCGTCACGCTTGAACTTGGCTCGAACAGCCCCCTGATTGTCATGCCCGACGCCGATCTGAACAAAGTCGCCGAGCTGGCCGTGCTCACCGGCTACACCAACGCCGGACAGGTCTGCATCTCGACGCAGCGCGTGCTGGCGCTGGATGAAGTCTACGGCGATCTGCTCGACGCCTTGCGGCCCAAAGTGGCGGCGCTCAAGTCGGGCGATCCCTTCGCCTCCGACGTCAAAATGGGTCCGATGATCCGCGAGGCCGACGCCGTGCGCGTCGGTCAGTGGATCGACGAAGCCGTGGCCGGGGGCGCCCGCGTGCTCACGGGCGGCCGGCGGCAAGGAACGCTCTTCGAGCCTACGTTGGTGGCCGACGTGCGGCCCGAAATGCGCATCAGTTGCGACGAGCTGTTTGGGCCCGCCGTGGCGGTCAGCCGCGTAACGAGCCTCGACCAGGCCATCTCCCTGGCCAACGACACGCGCTATGGCCTGAGCGCCGGCATCTTCACGCAGAACATCGATTGGGCGTTGCGGTTTGCGCGCGAGGTCGATTCGGGCAACATCCACGTCAACTGGGGCCCCGCCTGGCGAGCCGACCTGATGCCCTACGGCGGTTTGAAGGACAGCGGCTTCGGCAAGGAAGGGCCGAAGTACGCCATCGAGCAGATGACCGAATCGAAGACGGTGGTTATTCACTAAGCCGCTAGCACCCGATTTGTTTTGATGAACAAAATCGGTGGTCTCGCGTTCGACGTCTGTAGGGAACGCCCTCTGTGGCGTTCCGTGAACTGCGATTCGACGTCGCGTCGCCTGTCGCGGAACGCCACGGAGGGCGTTCCCTACAGAGGACATCGCCACTTTCGAGCGTCAAACCGATCAGGAAAGTCCAGGTCCCTGTGGCCTGCCATCCTCACCGCCGCTTCACGATGATCTCCTTGACAAACAAGTTGGCGTTGGGCACCAAAATCACGGTGTCGTCTTTCTGCAAGCTGGTGTAGCGGAAGTCGATGGCGATGACGTTGCCTTCCAGCCCGCCCACGTTGATGAAGTCGCCGCGGCGGAACGGCTCGTAGACCAGAATCAGCACGCCCGACAGCCAGTTGGAGATGATGTCTTTCAGGGCGAAACCGATGGCGAAGCCGGTCAGCCCCAGGCCGGTCAGCAAGGCCCCGATGTCGATGTGCATGGTGCCGCAGGCCGTCACAACCCCGATGGCCAACACGGTGACGCGCCCGCTCCAAGCGAGCAAGCCGAGCACGTCGGGATTGATCTTGGCCCGACCGCCGACGCGCTGAATGAACCGGCCGACGGCCGACGAAATCAACCAAAACACCAGCAGGATGACAATGCTGACCGCCACCGACGGCAGGGCGTCGCCGACCGTGGCCACGGCCCGGTGCCACATGCGTTCGAGGTTGGTGAGATCTTGTTCGGTGGTTTGCGTGACGCCGCCCACGGCTGGCTCCTTTCACGAGGCTCTCGAAACCATCATTGGTGCAATTGTGACCGGTTGCAAGTGGCCTCGCCGCGACCGCGTATTTTCGGTTCTGGCGCTTGCAAGTTGAGCCGCGGTGGGCCATGCTAACGGCCGGGCACGGAGAGGTTCGACAAATCGTTCCATTCTTTCCTTCATGCTTGAGGAGCCAGCGATGTCGGCAACCGCAAACGCCCCCACGAAAAAACAGAACGCACCAGAAGCTGTGCCCGCCTGGATCACGGCGGGCTTGCTGGGGCTGGTGGTCGGCGGTGGCGCTACGTTTCTAGGAATGCACTTCTATGGTTACCAGCTCAACACGGCGGCAAAGGTGGCATCCGTCGCGCCTG
>DATFDL010000163.1:0-32444 GCA_035252155.1 Pirellulales bacterium
CGGGGCTACCGGCGACCAGTCGAGATAGGCCTCGATGAGGTTTCCCAGGCGGTGGGCATACATCCGGTCGTCGTCGAACGCCGCCAACTTACCGGCTTCGCTGCCGCGCAGAAAGGCATCGGCCAACTCGGCGGCCTGTTGGTTCTCGCCCGCCAGCAACTCAAAGACGTGCGGATAAAAATGATAGGTGCCGCGGCTGCCATATTCGCCCGCGTAGCTGCCGTCGGCGTGCAAGAATAAGTGAGCAAAGGCAACGGCCCGCCCCAATGGTTCGTCGAGTCGCGCGTCACCGCTCAATCGGCGGAACTTCGCCAAGGCGTCGATCGTAACGGTCTGATAACCGGGGTCAGCTCCGCCGTACTCTTCAAACCAGCCTTCGGGCGATTGCCAGGCAAGCACTTTGCGTACGCGCTTTTCGGCCGCTTGCCGAAAGCACTCGTGCCCGGTGATCTGCGCGACTCGGAATAACCCGAGGGCCGCCAGCGCGTGGTGATTGGCCAGTCGGCCGCTTTCGTCGTGCTCGATGATCCACCGCGCCCGGCGCTGGAACCAGCCGAGCACCTCGTTGTCGTAGAGATCTAATAACTGGTAGGCGCGTGTCGCCGCCTGAAGTGAAAAGACCGCCGCGCCCAATGCCCGTTCATAGGGATAATAGTCGTCGCACGAACCATCGCGATGGCTATTTCGCGCGGCGAACCGTAGAGCGGCGATCACCAGCTCGCGCAGCCGCGGCTCGCCGTGCCAGCGGTTGCCCGGCAGCGGCGTGGCATAAACCAGCGCCAGCGGCAGCACGGCCTCTTGATACATTTCACTGGCAAAGGCGGCCGTGCGGTAGTGCCAAAACTGCCGATCGAAGCAGCCGTAGGTGGCATGGTATGGATTACGATCGACCACCCCAAGCAACCGCGGGATTTGAGCCAGCGCGAGGCGGAGATAGCGGTCCCGGAGAGCGGGGTCGCGCTGTCGCACCCCGCATTCGGCGACCGATTCGTTCCGCATTCCACATTCCGCATTCCGCACTACACTCACCGTCGCTGATGCGCCACGATTACCTCGGCCAGTAGGCCGAGCATGCAGGTCATAAAGCCAGCCACCATGACCACAATGTCCGACTCTTGCATGCTGCCGGTGGCCAGGCGGCTGTAAACACTCTTTGCGATGCCGGCCGCGATCATCGCTCCCGACAGCGGCAAGAAGACCTTCAACGGGCGAAAGTAGAGCACCATCCGCAACACCGTGCTGAGGTACGCTAGCGTGTCTTTGACTGGGTGAAACTTGCTGTGGCCGATCCGCGGCCGATACGGCGTGGGAATATACTTGACAGCGTAGCCGTTGGTCAAAAACGCCAGCGTCATCGTGGTCACGCAGCTAAAGCCATCGGGCACCACCCACAACCAGGGAAGCATTGCCTCGCGCTTAAATGCTTTCAGACCGGTATTCAAGTCAGGAATGCGGTAGCCCGTCAGATAACAGGCGAGGGTCCGAATCAACCATTTGGCCGGACGCCGCAGCCAAGGGAGCGTTCCCTGCTCGCTGGTCCGCGCGCCGTTCACCTGATCGTAAGCCGGAAACCAACGCAGCAATTCGACGATCGACGACGCGGGATACGAACCGTCAGCATCGAGCATGACGATCACGTTGCCGCGGGCGGCGCGAACGCCTCTCTTTCGTGCGGCCCCGGCGCCGCGATTCTCGGAAGAGCGAATCACGGTCACCTGGCATTGCCAGCACTTGGCGGCGAAACGCTCGGCCAGATCCGCTGTGCGATCGGTCGAGGCATCGTCGACCACTACGATTTCATAATCGAGGCCCGTTTCGGCCAGGGCCTCGACAATCTCGGCCAACACGCGCTCGATCGCCCGCTCTTCGTTATAGGCCGGCAACAGCACGGTGACCTGAGGCGGCGGCTCGGCAATTAGGCGATCGGCGGTGTGATAAACCGATGTCGCCGTGCCCAATTGCGTCGCGTTTCCGATTCGGTGACTCGCTGCGTCGACGAGCCTCTGGGTTTGCCAACCATCCATGGCTGGTTTCCAAGGGGTGGAATTCGTGCAAGATAAGCACCTTGTAACATGCCGCCACTTTGCCGACCAAGGCCAGTCTGGCTTAGCCGGCCATCGTCGCCTTCAGCTCCGCGAAAGTAACGCCTTTGCCCACCGCAAACTGGTGGCTGGGGCAGAGCCTTGGCGATGCCCCGGCGAATCGATCCGCCGGGGCATCGCCTGACCGACCGGCTCTTTTGAGCGACGCACTCTGGTGTGCGGCCAGGCTTTGCCCCAGCCACCGAGATTGACGTCCATTCGCTCAGTCCGGTTGTGTGAATTCCACCAGCCGCACGTTGTCGACGTAATAGGTGCCCGGTGGCCAGAAGGGATAAATGAGCACCCGCACATAGCGGACGTTCGGCGTGTTTTTGGTCGGCTGAAACGGCTTGGCCCGACGTGAATACGTTTTCCACTGGTCCGAGCCACCGGCGGCCATCTGGCCTTTCCAGACATATTGATGAATGAACGCGGGCCGGCCGCGCCGCTGCGGCTCGGCCCGACCCTTTGCCTCTTGCAAGTACTGCTGCAAGGCGCCCTGGTCGGCGCCGAACGTCGTGTCGGGCTTGTCGGGGTAGCCCACCAGCCACACCAAAATGCCCGGCCCTTTGACATCGACCGTCAACCAGTACGATTTGCCCGGCTCGACGGCGATGTAGTCGCTATAGAACCAGACGCCGTCGAGGCCAGCCAGCGTGTCGTACTTCGGCTCGACGGTGGGTTGTTTCTTGGGCGCGTCGTCGGCCGACGCGCCGTCGATGATCTTGCCCCACCACTCGTACGCCTGCGATTGCAGCACGTCGGTATCGAACTTCATCACCTTGCCATGCTTGGGATTGGGGTCGTCGACCCAAAAGCTGGTCAGGCCGTCGATCTTCTGCCAACCGGTTGGTGTGGCTTCGCCCTGCTCGAAATCGCCGTTGGGAAGAAGATTTTGGTGTGCAGAATCTTTCGCCTGTTTGTCCGCCGCCGGCTCGGCCGCCCAGACAAATGCGCCGAGCGACGCCGCAATTACGAAGAGGCTGTGACGAGTTGTAAGGCGGAATAACATTAGATGTAGGGTGGGACGAGCTTGCGAGTCCCACCATTTCCGGTGGCGCGATGGTTCGGGCAATGTCCCGGCCAACGACTGTAGGGAACGCCCTCCGTGGCGTTCCGCGAGGGGCGAGTTGACCTCGAATCGCAGCTCACGACAGTGCCACAGAGGGCGTTCCCTAGTCGGTTTTGACCTTCAAAATCGGCATGTGGACCAGCCGCCCTCGGCTGATTCCGCGATGCCGACTGGCGTCGGCGACACAGCCGAGGGCGGCTGTGCCACATGGCGGTTCCTTGAATTGCCAATTTTGAAGGTCAAAACCGATCAGAGAACAGTGCCATTGTTGTATGTCAAAACCGATCAGTGCGTGCGGCCGCCTGCTCTCGGCCGTCGACGGCGCCCTCAATCGCCAACAGCCGCTTCGACTCACCGAGCAAAAACTTGGCGTCAGTAAATGGCTCGTAGCTGATATCTTGCCAGCGAACCATTCCCTGCCTGTCGATTAAAAACGTGCTGTGCAGTGGCATGTTCTCGAAGTCGTCGAACGAGCGATACGCCTTGAAGACCGACAGGTCGGGATTGGCGGCCAGTGGAATGGCCGGCGCGGCGGCCCCTGATTGCTGTCGCGCCGCGATGGCCCGCTCCAGCGCCGCTGAATCATCGCTGCTGATGGCCACGATGCGAATGCCGGCGTCGGCGTACTCTTTGACCATTGGCTCGAACGTCTTTAATTGTTCGACGCAGTGCAGGCAACCGAAGCCCAGGTAAAAGATCACCACCACGGGCTGCCCGCGAAATTGCGAGAGCGAGAGCGACTGGCCGTGTTGATCGGCCAGCGTCCAATCGGGGGCCGGCGAGGGACGCCAGCGAAATGGCCCCAGCGAGTCAAGCTCGGGGCGATCGCCCACGTCGTCGGCCGGCTTGTTGGGCGTGCGCCAATCGGCGGGCAGGCCCAACTTGGGCGCCAGCGCCGTCAGCCGCTCGAATATCGGGGCCTGCATGTCGATCGTGCCGGAAAATGCCTGTAGCTTGCGAAACGCCTCGGTGGCTTCGGCGGGCTTGCCGCAACGGTCGAGCACCTCCACATAATTGGCCAAAGGATAGACGCGGCCCTTGCCCCCATCGACCGCCTCGCGCGCGAGCTGCTCGGCCTTGGCGTTGTCATGGGCCAGCAACGCCACCCGCGACAAAAACTCTTTTTCTAAGCCTTTGGCCTTGCCAAAATGATCGTTGGCCCCGGCCAGATCACCCCCGGCCAAAGCCCACCGACCGTGCAGGTCGTGCAAGGCCGACTCGATCGTTTCGATCCGCCCGTTGAACCGCCCAGCGGCCTCGCTCTTGGCCTTGGCCACCTGGTCGTCGGGCTTTTTCTCGGCCCGGGCCTTGGCCTCGGCTTCCTCGCCCGCCTTGGTCTGCTCTGCTTTGAGCTTAGCCAACGTTTCTTGCAGGGCGTCGATGTGCGTTTTGGCTTGCGTCAAGTCGCCCTTGGCGAGCCGAGCCGCCCCGACGGCGCGATGAAAGCGAACCTGCTCATCGTCGATATCGCTCAGCTCCAGGTACGGCGTTTGACTCAGGGCGATCAACTCGTCCCACAACTCGTACTGAGTAAGCAACTGAAACAGGCGATGCCGGCCCAACCTGCTACTGCCCGATCCGCCCAGCCGATTGTAGCGCGGGTGGCGCGGCAGCTCGATCAGGTTTTTGGCCAGCTCGATTGCGTCGCGCACACGGCCGGCGAAGGACAGGTTTTCGACCAGCCAGTCGTTGTTGTGGGCATAGTTGTGAATCTGGTCGGGCAGCACGCGGTCGCGCATCATATGCGCATGATCCACGCGGGCCGAGGCCTCTTGCTGCCAGGCGGCGTCGGCAAAACGATTGAGCCGCGTGAACGTATGGCCGGGCATGTGCCACATGTGGGCGATGCCCGGCGCCGACTGTCCGCAGAGCGACGCCGACTTCAATGCCCGCTCAGGCTTTTCGCCGTCCCATAGATGAATAACGTAGTGATGGGCGGGATGCATCGGGTTGGCGGCGTGCACCTCGCGCAGCAGCGCGGCGACCGCTTCATGGCTGCTGATGGGAATGCCCTGGCTGCTGTTCTGCCAGATTTGCACAGCGAGGAATGCCTTGGCTTCGATCTCTTCCGGGTATTCGTGGATGATGCGCTCCAGGGCCTTGACGTATTGCCGCAGGCGGTCTTGGCGATTGCGCGGCTTGCCGTCGGGACCGGGGGCGAAGTAATCGGCCAGGGCCTGGATCCAAGCCGCCTCGCGCGGGCTGGCCTGACCCTTGCGTTTGACCGCTTCGTCCGAAAAACCTTTGCCACGTTTTTCGTTTTCGCGATTGGCCATGGCCATGCCCCAATAAGCCATCGCGCAATCTGGGTCGAGGGCCGCGGCCTGGCGGAACGACCGCTCCGCCTCGAAGTACCAAAAGCCGTGGAGCTGCCCGAGTCCTTGATCGAAAAACTTCTGCGCGTCGGGCGCTCGGGTGGTGATCTTCAGCGAGACATTGCCGGTGCCTCCCATCAAATAGGCTTTTTGTCGCGGACCTTCGTTAAAAACTTCGCCATGCGTCGAATGCCCGGCCGGCGTTGTCGAAGCGGATTCTTTCTGTGGTTCGGGCTTAGCGGCCGGTTGAGCTACGGCGTCTCCGCCGGCTTCAGCCGCGACGACCGGCGAAGGAGCAACCAAAATAAACAGAAGTAGTAGGATTGTCAGCAATCGCATGTGAACATTCTCAACGCACGCTGTTTGAACAGAAGGTAACGAAGAACGCAAAGCGAAAGAGATTCTTCGTCCCTTGGCGGTTCTGCCCAGCAAGCGCTGGTCTTGTCAGCCGCCAGCTTTAGAGTAACGCCCCTGACGCCAGATCGCCAGTATCAGGCCATGCGCGGAGCTTTCGGGGGAGGAAGCCATCGGGCCAGGGTGCAGAGGCGGATGGCGCTTTCAGGGGTCAGCCTTGGGTTCCGCCGCCAGCGATCGCTGCGATGCATTTGTTCCAGTCCACTCCCGCTCTTCTTCGCACTCATTTCAATCCAAAAGATGCCGTTTCGCTCGACAAAAACATCGATTTCGCTGGCCAAAATCGCTCAGAAAAGCAACTTTGCTGGCTCTGAGGCGCCCGTCGGATTGTAATTCATCCATAAGATCTCAACGCGTTTGCCCTTCGTGGCGTGATTGGTGCGAGGCGGAGAGCGGTACTTCCGCCATTTGGGACCGCGGTAGAGTTGATCGAGTAGCTTGCATTCGTAATTCGAAAAGGCCACACGGCCGCGAGCCGCGTTCAGGGCGTCGGCCAACTCGCGATGCTGCTCGTCGCTCATTTCATGCTTGTAGGCTTTGGCATCACCGCGCGTCGAATGCACGTAGGGCGGGTCGCAGTAGAACAGCGTGTCGCGCGAGTCGTAAAGGCGAATGACATCCAGCGCGGGGCGGTTTTCGATTTGCACCCGCAGCAAGCGCTCGGCAATTTCGGGCAGCATCTGCACCCCGCCAAGCCACCGGCTGATGACCCCGCTCATGCCGGCACGGCTGGTGCTCTTGCAATTCGCCCACCGCCCGATGGAAGCCGTTTGAGCCAGGCCCGTTCGCACTTGCCGCGCACGTATATAGAACCGGCGAGCGCGCTCGACTGCTGGCGCGGCGGGATCGAGCTTGCAGGCCAGCGAAAACTCTTCTCTGGAAAAAGGCGTCAGACCAATCGCGCGAGTAAGCGCGTCGCCGTGCTCGCGGAGTACGCGAAAGAAATTGACGATTTCGCCGTCAAGATCGTTGTAGGTCTCGATGGGCGACGGCGGCCGGTTTAACAGCACCGCGGCCCAGTGGGCCACCAAAGCCGCGGTTCGAGCCGGCGAACGGCTCACAGTAGTGATGGCACGCTGGCAGCAGCGGCAGCAGCCAATCAAGATGCGAGAATTTTCCACCGTACCAGCCGAAGAGAATGAGCTTGCGCCGCTCGCGCAGCCGAGAGATGCCCGGCGGCTTGCCATTGCGAGTCCGGGGCTTCTCGTGCTGGATACGGCTCGATTGTTTCACGCGCTCATCGTCCTGAATCGGCGAAACGAAGAAGTGCCCAACGCCACCGCTTTATATCGCGCAATACGACGTGCGGCAACGCTTCGGTCCCTGATCGGCGGATGCCGACAGCGCGCGGGTGGAGATGCCTATGTGACGAGCCTGACCTGCCTAGTAGCCTAGGATCTTTCGATCGGCCCGCCAGTAGCTCGGTCCGTAGGCCGACCGCCCCATGCGGGCAGGCGCCGAGCGGGTCGAGCTCCGCGTGGCAGCGCCGCTTGGCGCAACGGAGTACCGCCGATAACTTTGGCGGTTCGCCTGCGCGGTGGGCTGACGGACTGTGGCCGAATCAGAGGGGACTGAGCGATAGTAATACCGCCGTCCGCCCGCGGCACTCGACACCTGGGCCGTGCCGCAAATCAACAATCCAAACAAAGCGACGGAAAAGAGTTTCGACATGGTAATGTCTCCTTGACCTATCTCATCATCGGCAAATGTAACCGGCCGGGCGAGCTTTGTCAAACAAGCTGGGGACTAGGGGCTGGGGACTAGTGGCTAGGGACTTCTGATTCCTCTTTTCCTCGTGCCCAGCCCCTAGCCCCCAGTCCCTTCGTTGCTATCCTGAAAAGGCGCAAACCCACCGTGTCCGCGGATCTGGACTTACCCATGGCCACCGAAACCGCCGCCCCGCCGTTGCCCATCCGCTCGCTCCATCATGTGGCCCGCGTCACGCGGCGGTTGGAAGAAAGTCGAGCGTTTTATCGCGACGTGCTGGGATTCCAAGAGATCTCCCGGCCGCAGCTCGGTTTTCCTGGCGCGTGGCTGTTTAACTACGGACTGCAAATCCACTTGATCGTCAATGAGCCGAGCGGCGAAGAGCGCTCCGCAGGCCCTGCCATTGAAACGCGCGACAACCACCTTGCATTCTTGGTCGAAGATATCGAGGTGGTCGAGTCGCGACTGAAAGGCCATGGTGTGGCCTATCGGGTCAATCTTCAATCGAGTACCGGCCTGAAGCAGATTTTCTTTCGCGATCCCGATGGCCACCACGTCGAGATGGGCTGCTATCCAAGATAGGGGTCAGGATTCGGGGGGTCGGGGGTCGGGGCTCTGTGCGACCTCCAGCAACCGCGCCGTATCGAATTGGCGCTATGCGAAGCGTCGCGGCACGAAAATTCGGAACCCTGACCCCTGACCCCTGAACCCTCTCTGGTGGCTTCCGTTCCTGGGGCGGAACGTCTACAATGCGCCGCTTCAAAGCGTTCCCCCCTAAGGAGAGCCGATGCAATCGTATGCCCCTGCGCTTGCTCGCCAAGACGGCGCCGAACTTCCGCCGCTGGAGCGGTTGGATGACTATACCAGCGATCCCTTTGAGGGCCTGCTCGACAACGGCTCCGCGGCCGACGTCATCGAGCGCGATTCGCTGCTCGACACGCCAGGCGCGCGGCGGCTCTTTAGCCTGCTGGCCACTGGCCTGCCCAAGTCGCTGTACATGTACCAGTTGCCGCTCTCGCAAGCGGCCAAGCCCGAAACCGGCGCGCTAGGAAACGACCTGGTGGCGTTTTCGTCGTACAGCTATCTCGGGCTGATCGGTCATCCGCGGCTCGAACGCGCGGTCAACGAAGCGGTGGCCCGTTACGGCACCTCGACCGGCGGGGCGCGGCTGCTGACCGGCACGCTCGAGCTGCACCTGGAATTGGAAGAAGAACTGGCCAGGTTTTTGGGGTGCGAGGCGGCCTCGGCGTTCCCCTCGGGCTACGACGCCAACGTGGCTGCCATCAGCTCGCTGTTCGGCCCGCAAGACGTGGCGGTGGTCGATCATTTCGCCCATCAAAGCATCTGGGCCGGTGTGCGGATGGCTGGCTGCGAAGTGCAGCGTTTTCGCCACAGCGACGTCGACGATCTGGAGCGGCGGCTGTGGGAGATTCGCGAGGCCGGGGCGCGGCGCATTTTGATCTGCCTCGACTCGGTCTTCAGCATGGACGGCGACATCGCCCCGCTGGAGGAAATCGTCGCGCTCAAGCGGCGTTACCGCGCGTTCCTGTTGGTCGACGAGGCCCACTCGCTAGGCGCGATCGGCTCCACGGGCCGTGGCATCTGTGAAGCCCAGGGAATCGATCCGCGCGAGATCGATCTATTGACCGGTTCGCTTTCGAAAGCCGTGCCGTCGTCGGGCGGATTTGTGGCGGGCTCGTTACCGCTGAAGATTTATATTCAACATGGCTCGGCCCCTTACATTTTCTCGGGCGCTATGAGCCCGGCCAACGCGGCGGCGGCCCTGGAAGGTTTGCGCATTATTCAAGACGAGCCGCAGCATGTCGCCCGGCTGCGCGAAAATACGCGGCGGCTGCACGAGGGCTTAGCCGAACTGGGCCTGGCGTCGGGCAATCCCAAGGTGCCGCTCGTGGCCTTGGTGCTCGGCGACGAGTGGCGCACGTATCGTTGGGCGAAGCGGCTGCTGAACCAAGGCGTGTTTGTTTCGGCCATCACCTACCCGGCCGTCTCGCCGCGGTTGGCGCGGCTGCGGCTGTGCGCCACCGCCGCCCACCAGCCGGAACATTTCGAGCGGCTGTTTGCGGGATTGGCCGAGTGCCAAGCCGAAGAAGGCTAAGCCGCCTCGGGCAGCGCGAATCGCTCCGTCGAAGCTTTTCGCCAGTAACGGATGGCCAACGGGCAAAAACAGAGAAAGGCCAGGCTGAGCCGGCCGCCCGTAACCACTCCAGACCGCAGCAAAACGATCGATTTCATCGCAACCTCCACTCTGCAAGTGCAAGGGGTTGCAATTTCGGTGGCCTGGCGGACTCGCGATTCGGCGAGTCCCATAGCTTTGCGTCCCGGTCTCGCGGCCGGTTTGCCTTTGTCGATTTGCTCTACGGGAGCCGTGCCCGAACGGGCGGCGTGAAAACTCCCGTAACAGGTATCTAGGTCAAAAAATCGGGGAAGTCAAATCGCTCGTACAACGGAATTCATTCCGTTTCTCGTGCGTAGAACGGAAGTCATTTCGTTTCAATGACGGAACGGAATGAATTCCGTTCTAGGAAGCCCGTTGACAGTCCTTGGCGCACCGCGTCAAATTGCCTGATCGACCGCCCTTTGGGACTGCTTCGCGAGTTTTCCAGCCTTGAAAGACTTTGAATACGCCGCCGCGGCCAGCGTTGACGAGGCCGTCGGCCTGCTCGCCGACCGCGGGCCACGCGCCAGAATCCTGGCCGGAGGCACCGATATCCTCGTGCAGTTGCGCGAGGGACTGCGCGAAGCCGACCTGGTGGTCGACATCAAGAAAATACCGGAACTCATGGAACTATCGTTCCATCCGGAAAAGGGTCTGCGGCTGGGCGCCGGCGTGCCCTGCTACCAGATTTACGGCGATCAGGCGGTGGCGGCGGCCTATCCGGCCCTCGCCGATTCTGCCCGCATTATCGGCGGTTGGCAGATCCAAAGCCGAGCCAGCGTCGGGGGCAACTTGTGCAACTCGTCGCCCGCGGGCGATTCAATCCCCTCGTTGATAGCCCTGGACGCCGTATGCCAGATCGCCGGGCCGGCTGGACGCCGTAGTTTGCCCGTCGGGCAGTTCTGCACAGCACCGGGCAAGAACGCACTGACCCGCGGCGAGTTTCTGGTCTCGCTCGAGTTTCCGCCGCCGGCGGTGTACAGCGGCTCGCGTTACCTGCGGTTCATCCCGCGCAACGAGATGGATATTGCCGTGGTGGGTGTGGGCGCGTGGCTGCGGCGGTCGGCCACCGGCGAGCGGATCGAGTCTGCGCGGCTGGCCGTGGCGGCCGTGGCTCCCACGCCGCTTGCGGCGACCGAGGCGGCGGCGTGGCTCGTCGGGAAGCCGGCCACCGCCGAGAACTTTGCCGAGGCCGGCCGCTTGGCCCGCAACATCGCCAAGCCCATCAGCGACATGCGCGGGCCGGCGGAGTATCGCGTGCATCTGGTCGGGGTGCTGGTGGAGCGGGCTCTGGCCGATGCGGCCCGACGAGCGAAAGGAGAATAGGTTCCCTCCTGCGGTAGCTGACTTCGTGAGACGTCAGGTTGTCGTCGCTCGCGGCCAGAATTCTCACGAATTCTGCTACTCTGCGCGGGTGACTGTTCCGAGGGCTGGCTTCCGTCAAAATGGCTGAAGGCATGGAGACCGAGTTTCTCGCCTGGCTGCGCGAACGCATCGCCCCACATCGGCGGTTGCAATTAGGCATCGGCGACGACGCCGCAGTGGTCGATCTGGTTGCCGGCGGAGCGAAAGGCGACATTCCGGGCTGCGTCGTGACCGTCGATCTGCTGACCGACGGCGTCGATTTTCTGCTTGCGGAAACTATGCCGCAGCGTGTCGGCCGCAAGGCGCTGGCGGTCAATCTAAGCGACCTGGCCGCCATGGCCGCGCGGCCGTCGGCGGCAGTGATCGCCGTGGCGCTGCCTCGGACCGGCGCCCTCGATTTGGCCAAGCAACTTTACGAGGGGCTGCTTCCGCTGGCAGAGCGTTACGACGTCGCCCTTGCCGGCGGCGACACCAACACCTGGGATGGGCCGCTGGTGATCAGTGTCACGCTCCTGGGCGAGTTGACCGCCCGTGGTCCGCTGCGGCGAGACGGCGCCCGCCCCGGCGATGTCATCGTTGTCACCGGCGATTTCGGCGGCAGTATTCTCGGAAAGCACTTTGATTTCGAGCCGCGGGTCAATGAAGCGTTGCAGTTGCACGAGCGGTACGAGCTGCACGCGGGCATGGACGTCAGCGATGGCCTCTCGCTCGACTTGTCGCGGCTGTGCGAAGCGAGCCGTTGCGGAGCGGCCCTCGATCTCGGCACAGTGCCCATCGCGGCAACGGCGCGCGAACTGGCCGCTTCTCGCGCCGATGGAATGACTCCGCTGGAGCACGCGCTGTCCGACGGGGAAGATTTTGAATTACTGTTGGCGATGCCGGCCGACGAGGCACGCCGCGCGATCGCCGAGCAGCCGCTGGGCGTTCCCGTGACGATCATTGGTGAGTTTGTGGAGCAGTCGGGGCTTTGGCAGCGTCACTCGGGCCGGCTTACGCCGCTGGCCGCGCGAGGATATTTGCACTGAGCCGCCGGCGCACCGACCCGAAGCGCAATGTGCCAGGTCTTCAGCAGTGATGGCCCAGCCGAAGTTGGGATCATTGAGGCGCGCCAAGATTCGCGGCTGGCCACAATGGCCGGGACTACCGCCCGGGTGGAGAAACTGCCGGCAACTCGTTGCTGGGGTCAGTCCTGAAGCTGGAAGAACCCATAGAGTACTTGCGGTTCGTTCTCGCGGATGACGTAGAACTTTAGCGGCTCGAAACTCGCCAGATCGCCGCGGTTGAGAATGTAGTTGACGTTGTCGGTGGTGACCGTTTCCCAGATGTGCATGCCCACCAAGATGTCGCCGCGGCGGACGCCTTGCCGCGCGGCGGGGCTGTCGGGCCGCACGTCACTCACCAGCAGACCGCCGCGATACCGCGCACGGTGCTGCTGCTTGAACTGCTTGCTCGATACCGCCTTGAGTTCCAGCCCCAAGACATCCCAAGCCGGATCCCCCAGGTCCTCACGTCCGTCGGGCGCCGAGGCCAACACCAGGCTGATTGACAAAGGCTGGCCGTTGCGGCGGACTTCGACGGCGATTTTCTCGCCCGGATGGCGGCCCAGCATCGCCCGCTCCAGATCGAGCACGCGCCACACGTGCTGCTTGCCCACGGCCTTGATCACGTCGCCCGATTGCAGGCCACTCTCGGCCGCGGGGCTTTCGGCATCGACCGTGTCGAGCACGACGCCCTCTTCTCCCTCCGCTAGTGGCCGAGCGACCAGCCCGTGCCAGGTGTGGTCGATTCGCCGGGCGCTGAGCAGATCGGCCGCGATGCCCACCACCTTGTCGGCAGGAATGGCAAAGCCGATGCCCTGCGCCCCGGCCCGCACGGCCACGTTCAAACCGATCATTCTGCCTTCGATGTTGAGCAGCGGACCGCCCGAGTTGCCGGGATTGATGCTGGCGTCGGTCTGTATCAGGTCGTCGTAGTGCTGGGCGTCGCTCACCTGCACCGTGCGATGCAAGGCGCTGATGATGCCGCGAGTCACCGTATGCTCGTAGCCATAGGCGTTGCCGACGGCGATCACCGTCTCGCCGGGCATCAGGTCGTTCGAGGTGCCGATCTCGATCACCGGCAGCTTTTCGTCGGCGTCGATCTTGATGATCGCGAGGTCGGTCTTCAGATCGCGCGAGATCAGGCGGGCAATATAGTTGCCGCGGTCGGCCGTGGTGACGCTGATCTTCTTCACCCCTTCGACCACGTGGTGGTTGGTGATGATGTAGCCGCGCTCGTCGACGATCACGCCGGTGCCCATGCCGTTGACGCGGCGCGAAGCGTCGGTGCTGCGGTTCTCGGCCGGCAAGGTCTTCTCGCCGTGGATGTTGACAATGGCGCCGCGGGCGTGCTCGACGGCCACCACCAACGGGCTGCGGCGAGTATCGAGCTCGCCGCCGCGCGTCGGAGCGGGGCTTCGCAGCCAACAAACCATTGCCACGCTGCACACCGCGGCCCGGCCCAGGCCGCACAACAATCGACTGGAGCGAAGACTCATGGAGTTCGTCGGCGCGGGTTGAACGGATCCAAGTTGTTCGTGTCTGCTCATCCAAAGCGAATCGCCCTAGACAGCGGCGGCACGGCAACTTGCGTTGTCATCGGCCCAGGTGGAGGGGGGGCTTAAAATCCGGTCGAACCGCCGGTATAGGATGCCCAGATTGTCGCACAAAGTCGCACGACGCAGGGTGGGTGGTTTGGCGAGAGTTTTTAGGCGGTGAGCCAAGGTCGGTCGTGCATCTCGATTTCCTCAAGATGCGCAAGATGGGAAAGCGCTTGCGGCGGCTATGGCCTCTCCTGATAATTAGCGACTTGCGTCCGGTTTCGACGCCTCATTTCCTGATTTTCGTGCATACCACTCCCGCCAGCTTATTGAAGCGACTTAAGCAGCCGGAAGCAGACCGCGACTGGCAGCGATTTGTCGACCTATACACGCCGCTCTTCTTCTACTGGGCCAGGCAAGCTGGGCTGCGGCCGCCTGACGACGCCGACCTGGTACAGGAAGTCTTTCTGATACTGGTGAAAAAACTGCCGGAGTTCGATTACGACCGGCGAAAAAGCTTTCGCGGCTGGCTGCGCACGTTGATGACCAACCGGCTCCGCGACCACTGGCGACGGGCAAAAGTGCCTGAAGCCGCCGGCGCGGAGAACCTGCTGGCCGAGCTAGCCTCCCGCGACATCGCCGACGTCGATGAGCAAGAGCATCGGCGGTATCTGCTGGCACGCGCGGCCCAAATCGTGCGCCCAGAGTTCCAAGAGTCCACCTGGCAAGCCTGTTGGCGGTTCGCGTTCGAGGGGGTCGCGGCGGCCGAAGTGGCCCGCGACTTGGGCATGACCGAGAACGCGGTGTACATCGCAAAAGGTCGAGTGCTGAAGCGGTTGCGCGCCGAACTGGAGGGCTTGCTGGATTAGCTGAAAGGTCTCGCCGCGCTCGAACGTACTTGCTTTAGGACCGTACATGGAGAGTTTGTCTCGTGGCCGAACAACTGGTCTGTCCCGATAAAGCGGCGTTGGAGCGGCTCGTGCTCGGTTTTTCGCACGACAACGAATTCGAGGCGCTCGAGAAGCATTTGCTTTCCTGCGATCACTGCTGTGAGTTTGCGCGCTCGCTGCCGCGGGACGAGACGCTGGCCGGTTCGACGCGCTCACACACCCAACTCGCGGCGCTGGTTGATGACGAAATTGTGCGGCAGACGATGGAACGCCTCAAGAGCCTTTTGGGGGCGGGCTGCGGCAGCGGTCTGGATGAGACGATTTCTGCCGCCGGCCCGTCGACCGACGACGTCTGGGGCCTGGACGAGCTGCTCGATCCGCCGCAAGCCGAAGGCGAGCTGGGCTGGTTCGGCGGCTACCGCGTGCTGCGGGTGCTGGGTGCCGGCGGCATGGGCCTGGTCTTCGAGGCCGAAGATCCGCAGTTGCGGCGTCGGGTGGCGCTGAAGGTGATGCAACGGAAGCTGGCTGCGCGGCCCGAGCATCGCCAGCGGTTCCTGCGCGAGGCCCGCGCCGCCGCGGCCCTCGACCATCCGCATATCGTCACGGTGCATCAAGTGGGCGAGCATCGCGGCGTGCCCTTCTTGGCGATGCAACTGCTCAGGGGCGAGTCGCTCGACGAGCGGCTGCGCCGCGAGGGGCGGCTGCCGCCGACCGAATGTCTGCGCATCGGCCGCGAGACGGCCGAAGCCCTGGCGGTGGCGCACGAGCGCGGCATGATTCACCGCGACATCAAGCCTGCCAATATCTGGTTGGAATCGCCCGGCGGCTGGGTGAAGCTCGTGGATTTCGGCCTGGCCCACGTCATGGAAGACGAAGTTCATCTGACCCAGACCGGCGCGGTTTTGGGCACGCCCGCCTACATGTCGCCCGAACAAGCCCGCGGCGATACGGTCGATGCGCGCTCCGATCTGTTCAGCTTCGGCGCGGTGATGTATCAGATGGCCACCGGCGTCACGCCGTTTCCGGGCGGCAGCACGATGGCCATCTTGACGTCGCTGGCGGTCGAACGGCCCAAACCACCGCGCGAGTTGAACGCCGCCGTGCCCGCTGCGCTGTCGGAACTCATTGTGCGATTGCTTGCCAAGCACCCCGGTGAGCGGCCTGCCGCCGCGCAGCACGTCGCCCAGGCGTTGCAAGCAATCGAAGCCTCGCCGCAGTCTGCCTCGGATGAGTACCGGCGACGCCGTCCGTCGGCGCTGCTGGTGGGGGCCGCGGTCGCGGCGGTGCTTCTCGCGGCTGGAATCGTGGTGATCGTCCGCGACAAATCGGGCGAAATCATCGAGCGGCGAGAATATCCCGACGACGCCGTGATTTCGATCGAGTCGATGCGCGAAGATCAGCGACCCCCTCTCGAGCAATCCAGCGATGGCGCCGATTCCAGCACCGATTCGCCTGCGGATCAGGCCGCGAGCAATTTGGCGGGCGCTGCGTCGCTCGACCAGTGGCTGGCGAACCGCGAAGTATTAACGGTCGCCCAAGACGGCAGCGGCCAGTTTACGACCATTCAGGCGGCGTTGGCCGCGCTACGGCCGGGCCAGGCCGTCGAAGTCCTCGACCGCGGTCCTTATCGCGAGACGCTCGGTATTTTCCCGCCCCGCGACACGGGCTTGGTTAGCCGGCATCAAACGATCGTCCAATGGATGGGCAAGCGCAAGACCTTGGGCCCCCAAGACACGGGACGCTTCCACTACTTCGGCCAACTCGACCGCTTCCGGCTCAGCGGGCTGGCCTTCGTCAATTACGACCTAGACCAATTCGGCGAGTGGGAGCCGGCGGTCATGGTCGGCGTGGCGTTTGGCGCGACGGTCGAGAACTGCTGGTTTCAAGGCGCGACGGCCGACCGGCAGATTTTCGCGTTGCAGGTATTTTGGACGGGTCACCGACGGCAGGCGCCGTGCCTGGTGCGCGAGTGCCTCTTCGACGGCCAACTCAACGTAAATGCCGGCTCCAGTTCGTTAAACCCGGAAATCATGGTCGAACACAACTGGTTTCGCGACATGCCGCGAACATGCCCGCTGGAAATGTTTGGAAAATTCGGCAAAGCAAGCGTCCGCGGCAACATCATGACGCTCGCCCTGGGGTTTACCGCCAACTTCGTTAAGGTAGCGGGGACAGGCGAGCTGACCATCGCCCATAATACGATGCCGCAGGGAACCCTCGGCTTTTTTGAAGATGCCCGCGGTTCGCGCGTCGCCATCGAGCATAACATTTTGGCATTCGGCATTGGTCTAAATCAGACCACTGCGGAGGAGCGGTCGCAGATTGCCAAATCGTGGCGGATGGGGCGAAACCGCTATCTCAATCGGCCCCTCGGAGACGACGTGCTTGAGCCGACGAATACCGACGAAGTAGGCGACGTCGAATTCATTTCGTCTGATGCGGCGGACCGGAACTACCTGCGCGTTTCAGCCGGCGATTCGACCGACGGGGCGGAGGCGGAGCAGTCGCTTGATTATGCGGGAGCGTTCGCGCCCGGACCGGCGGCTTCGCAGGGCGATTGGTTCACGCAGTTGCGGCAGCGCTGGCCGGCAAGCGAAGGAGAAGCAGGCCCGGCAATCGATGCTGCGCAGCCGCAATGAACGACCCCGTCCTCCCGCCGACTAAAAGGCCCAACCGGCTCGGTCTCTCATAGGCCCATTTCTGTTCGGGCGGCTCGCCAGCGCCATTTCTTCGTGAAAGGTTTCACCGCGCGACGACGTACTAGCTTCTGGACCCGTCGCTCACGTCGCGAAGGCGTGAAAATGAGATAGAAGAAATTCTTGGCGGGCCCCGAAAATCGAGCTTACCATTGCTCCTTCCGCGCAGTCAGCACGACCCTTTCCAAGCGAGGCGTCTATGTTCCGCCCGAGATCCACCAGGTCCGCACGCTCCGCACGTCGCTCGCGCCGCAGGCCGCCGAAGCCACTGCTGCTCCAGCCGCTGGAAGAACGGCGGCTGCTCACGATCGCCCCGCTCACGCTGGCCGACCCGAGCATGTACGGCGCCAGCGCCACGCTCGCCTCGTCGCATCCCTCGATCAGCGCCGACGGGCAGCTCATCGCGTTTGAGAGCGATGCCGATGATCTCGTGCCCAACGACACCAACAACCAGCCCGATGTCTTCGTCTACAACCGTGCGACGAGCGCGGTCAGCCTGGTGAGTGTGGGGCCGAACGGCCAGGCAGGCGGGGTCATGCACAACACCTTCCCTGTCATCAGCCCCGACGGACGCTACGTCGCCTTCGAAAGCGCTGGAGGCGGCAACATTCTGAATGGCGTCAACGGTGACCAGCTTTACCTGCGCGATCTGCGAACCGGAACGACGAGCATCGTCAGCATCGGCGGCAATGGTACGACCGCGGGAAACCAAACCAGCTACGCGCCGGTGTTCAGCGCCGATAGCGAACACCTCGCTTTTCTGAGCAGCTCGAGCAACCTGGTCGGCGGCGCCAGTTTTACCACGGGCCAGTCGAACTTGTTTGAGCGCGATCTCGTTACCGGCGCCACTTCGCTGGTCAGCGTCGCCATGAACGGCACGAGCGATGCCGGCGTCGACTATGGCACCGATTTTTCGCTTAGCGCCAATGGCCGGTACGTCGTTTTCGAAAGCTCGGCTACCAACGTCGCGCCTCACGACGTGAACGGTAACCAGAATGTCTACGTCCGCGACATGGTTTCCGGCACGACCAGCCTGGTCGACGTCGATATCACCGGCACCAGCAACGGCGACGGGCACAACGAGCTGCCATACGACTCGCAAGCCATCGATGCCGATGGCCGCTATGTCGTTTTCGAAAGCAACGCCGACAACCTGGTGACAGGCGCTACGAACCGCTATGTCGATGGCTATCTGCGCGACCTGGTAACGGGCACGACTAGGCTCCTGTACTCCTCCGGCGGGGGAAGCTACTCGGCTTCCGAGGTGATCAGTCCCAACGGCCAATGGGTGGCGTTTGTCACCGGCGCGGCGCTGCTGCCGCAAGACACCAACGGCCACGCCGACGTTTACTTATTCAATACCGCCACCGGCAAGCTGTCGCTGGCCAGCGTGAACGCGGCCGGCACGAACGGCGGCAACAACACCTCCGGCTCGACCAACTATCCCTTCGATTTCAGCCTGGGCGGACTCGTCTTTTCAGCCGACAGCCAGCACCTCGCATTTCAGTCGAGCGCCATCGACTTGACGGGGGGAGTCGTCACTAGCCACCGTAACTTGTATGTGCGCGATTTGACCGCCGGCGTGACGCGGCTCGTCACGAGCAACGCGGCCGGCAATGATGGCGGCGACAGCGATTCGCACGATCCAGTGCTCAGTGCCAATGGCAGCGTGGTGGCGTTCGAGAGCACGGCCGACAATCTTGTGCCGGACGACAATAACCAGC
Organism: Pirellulales bacterium; assembly: GCA_035252155.1. Taxonomy (GTDB): domain Bacteria; phylum Planctomycetota; class Planctomycetia; order Pirellulales; family JAICIG01; genus JAICLL01. The sequence continues at coordinate 19,019 of DATFDL010000163.1, forward strand.
AGCAAGATATTTTTGTCCGCGATCTAACGGCCGGCGTCACCGTGCTGGCCTCTTGGCACAGTCCCTTGTTGCCGATCGCGCATCCCGACCAGCAGGGCGGCACATTAGCTTCGATTACGCCCGATGGCCGTTATGTGGCCTTCACCAGCCTGACATTTCATGGAAGCGACGTGGCCCCCAACGGCAGCGACCTGGCGCCGACGGTCAACTTCGATAACTGGGGCGAGCCGAGCATTTTTGTGCGCGACCGGCAGACCGGCAAGCTCACGGTCGTCGATATGACGGCCGACGGCACGGCGGCCGACGGAGGCTTTGATCCCAAGCTCACGCCCGATGGAAAGTACGTGGTGTTTCTGAGCAGTTCGCAAAAGCTTGTCAATGGGCTGAGTTATTACATCGCCGGCGGTGAAGCTGCCGTGTACGAACGCGATCTCGCCACCGGCGTCACTTCGATTGTGAGCGTCAACCCGGCCGGCAACCACGATGTCAACACGAGCGTAGCCGCCGAAATCTCCGTCAGCGACGATGGCCGCTACGTGGCCTACACCAGCAACGACCCCAGCGGCGTGGCGGGCGCCACCGACGCGAACGATCAATACGGGGCGGTCTATCTGCGCGACACGCAGACCGGCAGCACGACGCTCGTCAGCCACGACCTGGCCAACGACGGGCAGATCCGCGGCAATTCCGGCAAAATCAGGATCAGTTCCGATGGCCGATACGTGTTATTTACCAGCGACGACCCCAACCTGGCGGCCGGTGACACCAACGCCAACACCGACGTTTTCCGCTGGGACCGCACGACCGGCGCCGTCGCCTTGGTCAGCGTCAACCAGGCCGGTACGGGGTCTGGCAATGGCTGGTCGGGGCTCGACGATCACCCGGTAATGACGCCCGACGGCCGTTATATCGCCTTCGCCAGCAAGGCAACCGATCTGGTGGCCAACACCAGCCACGAAAACGTGTTCGTGCGCGACATGACGGCTGGCACGACCACGCTCGTCAGCGCCAACCCGTCCGGCGCCGAGGGCAACCGCATCTCCTGGTTGCCCTCGATTAGCGATAACGGTAGCGAAGTGGCATTCATCAGCGGAGCGAGCGATCTGGTGGCCGGCGATACTGATTTCAACGCCCAGGTGTTCGTGCGCAACCTGACGACCGGCACCACCACGCTGGTGAGCGAGAACGCCGCCGGCACTGGGCCTGGCAACGACTCCAGCTACCCGGCGGGCATCGAGGCACCGCTCATCAGTTCCGATGGCCGGAATGTGGCCTTTACCAGCTACGCCACCGATCTGGTGCCGAACTTCGTCGACGGCAATGGACCAAATCACAACGATCTGTTCGTGCGCGACCTGACGGCCGGCCAGACGATTCTGGTCACGGTCGACGATTCGGGCACGGCCAGCGGCGATCAATCGGTCAGCGATCCGATACTCTTCTCCGCCGCTAGCAAAACCGTGTTCTTCGACACGTCTGCCGACAATCTGGTGGCAGGAGATCGCAACGGCAGGCCCGATGTCTTCGCCTATCCGATTCTTGGCACAAGCGCCATTAGCGGGCAGGTGTTTAGTGATGCCAATGCCGATGGCGCCAACGACAACGGCGAGCAGGGCTTGCCCTATTGGACCGTGTTTCTCGACGCCAACGGCAACGGCCAACTCGACGCCGGCGAGCAGAGCGTGGTGACCGACGCGACCGGGCACTATCAGTTCACCGATCTCGCGCCGGGCACTTACACAGTCGCGATCGTCCCGCAGGCGGGATATCAGCAGACGCTGCCCGCCGGAGCGGCCCCAACGTATTCGGTTGCCATCACGACCGACGGCACTGCGGTCACGGGCAAGGATTTTGGCGAGACGCGGCCGCTGCCCGATCTGGCCGTGCAGACGGTTTCGCTACCGGCCAGCGGTGGCGTGGGACAGCCGATCAGCGTGTCGTGGACCGTGGCCAACCAAGGCTCCGCCGCGGCCAACGGAAGTTGGCAAGACGCCGTCTACCTATCGACCAAGCCGACGCTCGACGGCAGCGCCGTGCTGCTGGACGACGTGGCTCATAATGGCGGTTTGGCAAAAGGGGCGACGTACACCGGCACCGACACCGTCGACGTACCCGCCTTGCCCGTGGGCAATTATTACCTGATTGTCGATACCGACCGCCGCGATCAGGTGTTTGAGGGCGACCTCAACGCGAATAAGGCGAACAACGTGGCCGCCTCGACCGGCACGATGTCCGTGACGCTGCCGAGCCTGACTTTGGGCACGGCCGAGCACGATCAGTTCACCGCCGCCGGACAGGACCATTACTACCAAGTGACCGTGTCCGCCGGGCAGACGCTGCTGGTCTCGCTGGCCAGCGCGGCCGCCAGCGGCGAGATCGATCTTTACGTGCGCCGCGGCGACTACCCGACGCCCAGCAGTTTTGACTTTGCCGCCCGGAAAGCCGGCGATGCCAATCCGTCGCTCAGTCTCGCCGATCTGCAAGCCGGCACGTACTACATTCTGGTCCGCGGCGATTACGGTCCCGCCGCCAGTGCTGCTTACACGCTCACCGCCAGCGCGGCCACGTTCGACATTCAGTCGGTTTCGCCCTCCAGCGGCGACAACACCGGCAACGTGACGATCGCCATCCAGGCCACGCTGCTCTCGAACCATACGCAGGCCAGCCTTGTGTCTGGGCAGACGGTCGTGCCCGCCGCCAGCGTATTCTATCAAGGCGGCTCGATGCTCTACGCCACGTTCGACCTGACCGGAACGCCAACGGGCACGTACGATCTGAAGCTCGCCGACGGCACGCAGACCAAGACCGACGCGGGCGCATTCACCGTCGTGGCGGGCGATACTGGTGGCCCGCAGATTTCGCTCTCCACGCCGCGCAGCGTGCGCGTCAACACCGGCTCCGCGGTGGTCGTCAGCTATACGAACACCGGCAACACCGACGCCCCCGCGCCGCTCTTGATGCTCTCAGCCGACGCTGCGAATTTCCGCGAACCCGAAGAGACCAGCTTCGGCGGCAACAGCGTACAATTTTTGGGCACCAGCGGCGACGGCCCCGCGGGCGTCTTGCGACCCGGCGAAACCGGACAGATCACCATTCCCTTCCAGGCCACCAGCGTTATCGGGCAAGACATCCACTTTAACCTGGAGGTGGCCGACACGACGCAGCCCTTTGATCTTTCGCCTTTCAAAGCCGGCATGCGGCCCGATGGCATCGGCGCCGACGCCTGGAACGCGGTCTTCGGCAATCTTTCGGCCGCCTTGGGCACAACCGTCGCCAGCTACGTCCAGGCGCTCGACAACGACGCCAGTTATCTGAGCTTGCTCGGCGAACCAACCGCCGACGTCTCGCGGCTGTTGGGTTTTGAGATTGGCAAGGCGAACGCCGAGTACGCCGGCCCGACGCTGGCCACCAGTACGGACGCCACTGTCACGGCTCCGGGCATGGCGATCACCTTCCAGCGGCAATTTTTGGCCCCAATCAGCGGCCGGTATCAAATGGGTACCTTGGGGCTCGGCTGGACCACGAATTGGGACATCACGCTCTCCACTCAGGCCAGCGGCAATGTGTTGGTCGACGAAGAGGGCGATGTCCGATACTTCACGAAGCTCGCCGATGGCAGCTTCCAAAGCTCAACGAACGATCACGGGACGCTTACGGTCTTGGCCGGCGGCGGCTACCAGCTTCGCGAGATCGACGGCTCACTGGAAGTGTTCAACACCGATGGCACGCTCGACTACGAGCAAGATCCGAATGGCAATCGCATTACGGCGGCCTACACGGGCGGTCTGTTGACGAGCCTGACGCACTCCAGCGGCGCGTTCATCAAGCTCAGCTACAACAGTCAGGGGTTGCTTGCTGGCCTGCAAACGTCCGATGGCCACCAGGCCAGTTACGCCTATGACAGCACGGGCCAGCATCTGGTGAGCTACACCGATGAATATGGCACGACCAACTACAGCTACCTGACGGGTCAGAGCAACCCGGCCCTGGAAAACGCGCTGGCGACCATTGCCTACAGCGACAACACGCACATCTATTTCACGTATGACAATCAGGGCCGGCTGGTGCGCACCAACCGCGACAACGGCCAGGAAGCGGTGACCTACGCCTACCCCGCTTCCGGCGGGCTCACCACCACCGACGCCGACGGCGCGACCAGCACCGTCTTGATGGACGACAATGGCTTGGCGGAAGAAACCATCGATCCATGGGGCAACGCGGTGTTTTACACGCGAAACTCGCAATTCAACGTCACCCAGGCCCTGGGGCCGATGGGCGAAAAATGGACGTACCGCTACAACGCGCTGGGGGATCTTACCTCTGCCACCAGCCCACTGGGAGAAACTGTCCAGTACGCGTATAGCTCGACCGGCCAGCTCACCAGCTTTCAAGATGCCAGAGGCAACACCACGCAATACCGTCGAGACGGTAGCGGCAACTTGCTGGCCATTCAATATCCGAACGGCTCGCTCGATCAACTCAGCTACGATCCGACCGGCGACCTCACTGAGTTGGTGAACGCCCGCGGCGACGCAGTCAAATACACCAACAATTCCGCGGGCCAGGTGACGCGCGTCGATTTCGCCGACGGCACTCACCAGGATTTTACCTATAGCTCAGCAGGCAACCTGCTCACCGCCAACGATGCCAATGGCACTATCACACTCACCTACGGCGATGCGGCCAATCCCGACCTGGTGACGAAGATCGGCTATCCCAACGGCACCTTCCTGGCGTTCCAATACAATTCGGTGGGCCAGCGCACCCAGAGTGTCGACCAGACGGGGTTCACGATCAATTACAAATATGATGCTTTGGGGCGGCTTCAAAAACTCACCGACGGTAGCGGCAAACTGATCGTCGCCTATAGCTACGATCCGGCCGGATTGCTCGCCCGCAAGGATCTGGGCAACGGCACGGCCAGCACCTATGAATACGATCCGGCCGGAAACGTCATCAAGCTGGTCAACCTGGCGGCCGACGGCAAGACCGTCAACTCGGAGTTCGATTATACGTACAACGCGCTGGGGCTGGTCACAACTGAGCAAACATCCGACGGAGCGTGGGCTTATTCCTACGACGCCGATGGCCAGTTGACGCACGCCGTCTTCACCTCGACCAACCCCAACCTGCCGAACCAGGACTTGCAGTATTTATACGATGCCGCCGGCAACCGCACGCAGACGATCATCAACGGCGTGACGACGGCCTACACGGCCAACAACATGAACGAATACACGCAGGTCGGCTCGACCGCGTACACCTATGACGCCGATGCGAATCTCGCTTCGGCTGCCACCGGCGGCGCGACGACCAATTACACGTTTAACGACCTCAACCAGCTCACCGGCGTCAGCGGAGCGGAATTGTCGGCGACGTATGGGTACAACCCTCTGGGCAGCCGTAATTCGCGGACAGTGGCCGGCGTGACGACACAGTTTCTAATTGATCCTGCCGGATTGAGCAACGAGGCCAGCGAATACACGGCCAGCGGCAGCCTGATCGCCCATTTCACTGACGGCATGGGGCTGACGAGCCAGGTCGATGCAAGTGGCAACGCAGCCTACTACGATCTCGAGGCCAATGGCGATACGGTGGGTCTCACTGGCCAAACCGGCGCCTATGTGAACAGTTACTTCTACTTGCCGTTTGGCGAGACGACGACTCTCTCCGCGGCCCTTCCCAATCCGTTTACTTACGTCGGCCAATTCGGCGTAATGAACGACGGAAGCGGCACGCAGAAGATGGGATTGCGGCAGTACGATCCGACCACAGGTCAATTCCTGTCGAATGACCCAACCGGATTAGGTGGCCGAGATGTCAACATTCGGCGGTATGCCGGAAACGCGCCGACCATCCAGGTTGATCCGTCTGGTCTTCAGGCGTGCAAGACCAAACCAGCGCCGCCTAACAAGAACCCATTTAACAGATTTGCCGCCGGCTATGCGATTGGAATTGCCGCCGGCATTGGCGAGGGACCGTTCGCGGGCATCCTTCTAGGAACCATGTTCGGTACGGGAAATGCGCTCGCCGGCGCGGTTGGCGATTTTGGCGGCTCTATCGACAACGCGCTCGATGTCTGGACGTCGCCAGGTGGCTGGCTGGGTCCCGCTGATGTGCCCAACCAGCCCAGTGACACCGGCGCAACCAGCCCGGCCGCCCCACAATTCGACGGTGCCGGCGCAGGCGGTGTGGGTGATCCGCATGGCCAGTCCGGCGGCGCTGGCGGCGGGGCTGACAGCAAGTGCGACATTCCTCCAAGCAATCCCACCGCGCCGGGCAAGCCGGCTGGCTCGAAGAGCACCGGCACCGTCGGCGGCTATGATCCGAACGAGTTGATCGGTCCGGCCAGCTACGGAACCAACAACTGGGTCACGCCCGTTGAGCCACTGATCTATGCCGTCGAGTTTGAAAACGATCCCAAGAAAGCGAACGCCCCGGCGCAGGAAGTGACCGTCACCGAGCAGCTTGACGCGAACCTCGATTGGACCACGTTTGAACTCGGCAACATCCAATTCGGCGCCAACGTTGTCAATGTGCCGGCGGGCTTGCAGTCGTATCAGACCACCGCCAGCACGACCAATACCGACGGCACTCCGCTGGAAGTGCAAATCAGCGCGCAGCTCAACCAGCAATCCGGCCAGGTGACCTGGACGTTCACTTCCATCGACCCCGCCACGGGCCTGCCGCCGACCGACCCGCTCGACGGCTTTTTGCCGGTCGACGACAGCACCGACCGGGGCCTGGGCTTTGTGACCTATACCATCAGGCCCAAGTCGAACGACGTCACCGGCACGGCCCTGAGCGCGCAGGCCACGGTGGTGTTCGACACCAACAGCCCGCTCAACACCAACACCGCCAGCAACACCATCGACGCCGGGCCGCCCACCAGCAGCGTCGCCGCGCTGCCTGCCACCGAAACCTCAACGAGCTTCACCGTCTCGTGGTCGGGCACGGACGATGCCGGCGGATCGGGCATCGCCAGCTACGATGTCTTCGTCAGCGACAACGGCGGCCCGTTCACCGCCTTTCAAACGGCCATCACGGCTACCTCCGCCACGTTCACCGGCGTCAACGGCCACACCTACGGTTTTTATAGTGTCGCAACGGATAACGTCGGCCACCGCCAGACCACGCCCACCGCGGCTCAAGCCACCACCACCATCTCAACGGGCACGAGCGTCTTCCCGACCAGCAGCGTCAACGCTCTCCCGACCACGGAGTCTTCGGCCAGTTTCACAGTAGGTTGGTCGGGCAGCGACGTGGGCGGTCCCGGCATCGCCAGCTACAGCGTCTACGTCAGCGACAATGGCGGGCCGTTCACCGCGTTTCAGACAAACACCACGGCCACGTCGGCCGAGTTAACCGGCGCCAACGGCCACACGTATGGCTTTTACAGTGTCGCCACCGATACCGCCGGAAACGTGCAGCCCACGCCCGCCGCCGCGCAGGCCACGACAACCGTTTCCGTCGCGGTTGTCCCGCCTGCCAGCAGCGTCAATCCGCTGCCGGCGATGAGCGAAGCCAGCTTCAAGGTTTCCTGGTCCGGCAGCGACGCCGGCGGGCCGGGAATCGCCACCTTCGACATCTACGTCGCGGACAACGGCGGGCCGTTTACCGCCTGGCTGACCGGCACGACGCAGACCTCGGCCACGTATCAAGGCACGCTCGGCCACACGTATGCCTTTTACAGCGTGGCCACCGACACGGCGGGCAACCGGCAGACGACGCCTGGCGGCGCCCAGGCCACCACCCAGTGCCTGGTCAAGGATGCCAACGGCCAATATGTGCTGGCGGTTTTCCAGGACGTGCTCGGCCGGCTGGCGGACGTCAACGGACTTGCCTACTGGACCAGGCAGCTCGATGCGGGCGAGGCCGTCAGCGCCGTGGCTGAAGCGATCGCCCACAGCGACGAATATTACTCCAACTTTGTCATCAAGCCCGATTACGTGAAGCTGCTCGGTCGGACGGCCGACGACGCGGGCGTGAAGCACTGGACCACGCTCATGGACGCGGGGCTTACCGATCAGCAATTAGAGGCCGGCTTCGTCGCTTCCGACGAGTTCTATAAGAACGCCGGCGGCACGAACACCGCCTGGATCGACGCCGTTTACAAGTTGCTGTTGGGCCGGCCGGCCGACGCCCACGGCGAGACTTTTTGGAATGCACAACTTGTAGCCGGCGCCACGCGGCTGCAGGTGGCCGAACGTATCGCCGGCAGCACCGAGAACAACACGCAGCTCATCAACGACGACTACTTTCACTATCTAGGCCGGTCGGCCGACAAGGACGGTTTGACCTATTGGCTCAGCCAGTTCGCCGCCGGAAAAACGAACGAGGACATCATCGCCGGGTTTACCGGTTCGGCCGAGTACTACAAAAGTCACACGCGATCGGACGAGTGAGATCTCGATCGCGGGCCGCGACAATGGGCCTTTACCCTAGGAACGCACGATGGACGGCTCGATCATTCAGCCGCGGGGGCGCGGCGGGGCTTGAACGTGACGCTGCAATGCGGACAGGGACGCTTCTTTTTGTTGCCCGATGGCCGCACTGTGGAACTTTTGCCGGAAGCCTCGGCCGGTGGCGTGGAGCGGACTGTCCGTTTGAGAGTCTTGGGTGCCTTGGCTCTCCAGCCGGTCAGCTCGGTGTCGCTCGGCTTGGGTAGGCGGCGCAACTTGGTCGATGAGCCTGTGTCTGGAGCCGTGTCCGCCGGTGGCTCGTCGGCCGCGGGCTCGTCCGCCTCCGATTCATCGCTGCTTGGCGGAGACAGCAGCGGGGTCATCGTCCCGTCGTCCTGTGTTGGTGCGGGCAGCGGCATCAGCGTCGGGGCCTCGATGGCGTCGGGCTGTTCCGATCGGGGGCCAAACACAGGCCGGGTAGGTATGGGATGAAAATAGCTGGGACCTGCAGGCTCGGGATCGGGGGCGAGCGGCGGCGGCCCATCGGCTGCCCGTCGACCACCGATGCCGTGTAGACCGCCATGGTAGTTGCAATCGGCGCATTCTCCGCCATTTTGGACAACCGCCGACGAATCGTCAGGTTCGCAGGTGGCACCATGGCAGCCATAGCGGTGGGCGTGCAGCGACCAGTTCCAACGAACGGAGAATCCCCGCCGGATATAGCAGCCCGGCATCGCCGTCGTCAGCGCGACAGCAATCGCTGCCGCGCACCAAACTCGACTTCTCCGACCGCTCATCGGCGCAGTCTCCCAGCACCACTGGCCCCCTAAAACCTTGTCGGCAGGGCACGGCCGGCAAATTGAGCACAATCGTGCAACTCGCCGCAATCGTTACAGCGTGTTTTTGAGACGAAGGCGTGTTTCTCGGAGGTGGCTGGGGCAGAGCCGCGCCGACAAGGCCCGGATTTCCCTCAACGCTCGTTCGCGGCGATGCCCCGGTTGGTAGCAACCCCTCCGGGGCATCGCTGGCCGGCAAAGCGTTTCGGTGTGGCAAGACTGGAGGGCGGCCAGCTTCTGCCCCAGCCACCGACTTGCATCACGCGGGCGGAGTAGAGATACTGAAGTCGCTTAATGGGCAAAGCCCACCCCGAATTCCGTCCCGCCCGCACGCCCCAGCAATCGCCTTCCCGTAGGAGGTTTTTATGACCACGCCCGGCTTTGGTAGCACGTCACGTCGTGAATTTGTCAAGAATGCCGGCCGTTTGGCCGCGGCAGGCGCACTGATGGGCGTGCGGCTGCCCCACGTGCATGCCGGCGAGGACAACACGATTCAGGTGGCGCTGGTTGGCTGCGGTGGACGCGGCACGGGCGCGGCCCAAAACGCACTGTCGGTCAACAACGGGCCGATCAAACTGGTGGCGATGGCCGACGTTTTCCCGAACCGCCTCCAAGACAGCCTGAGCAACCTGAAAAAAGACGAGAAGATCGCGGGCAAGATCGACGTGCCGTCCGATCGGCAGTTTATCGGCTTCCACGCCTATCAACGCGCGATGGACTGCCTCAAACCGGGCGACGTAGCGCTGTTTGCCACTCCGCCCGCCTTCCGCTGGGTGCATTTTGGCTATGCCATCCAGAAAGGCCTCAACGTCTTCATGGAAAAACCCACGACGGTCGACGGCCCCAGTACCCGCAAAATGCTGAAGCTGGCCGACGAGTCGGTGGCCAAGAACCTGAAGGTGGGCGTGGGGCTGATGTGCCGGCATTGCCAAGCCCGCGAAGAGCTGCACCAGAGGATTCAGTCGGGCGACATGGGCGACATTATTCTCATGCGAGCCTATCGTATGCACGGACCTCTGGGATCGGCATTTGTCGGCACGCAGGGCGACGATCTCTCGGAGCTGCTCTATCAGATCAAAAACTTCCATGCGTTCTTGTGGGCCAGCGGCGGCTGCTATAGCGACTTCTACATTCACAACATCGACGAATGCTGTTGGATGAAAGACGGTTGGCCGATCATGGCCCGCGGCAGCGGCGGCCGGCATTATCGCGGCAACAACGTTGACCAGAACTTCGACCATTACAACACCGAATTCACCTTTGCCGATGGCAGCAAGTTGCTGCTCGAAGGCCGCAATATCGCCGGCTGCGAAGATAAGTTCGCCAGCTACGCTCACGGCAGCAAGGGGCTGGCGGTGATCTCTGCCTCTGGCCACACGCCGGCCAAGTGCCGCATCTATAAGGGGCAGAACATGGACGATGCCCAGATCGCCTGGCGGTTTTCGCCGCATGAGCCGAACCCGTATGACCTGGAGTGGGAGCATTTGATCGCTGCCATCCGCAGCGACCTGCCCTACAACGAGGCGAAGCGCGGCGCCGAGGCCAGCCTGGTGACGGCTATGGGCCGCATGGCCTGCCACACCGGGCAGGAAATTACGCTGGAACAAATGCTCGCCTGCGAACAAGAGTTCGCGCCGACCGTCGATCAACTGACGATGGATTCGCCGGCGCCGGTCGTGCATCGGGCCGACGGCAAATATCCAATACCGATGCCCGGCCTGCTGAAGAAACGCGAGTACGAGGCGTAGGCTACGGTGATCGATCGATGAACTTCGCCTGCCAGCCGGCTGCCTTCGCGGCCAAGTAATCGCTGTGCCAGTCGTCGCCGATGAGCAAAAGCTGGCTAGGGCGAAGATTCAGCCGCCGCTCAATCGCCCGAAAGAAATCGGGCGACGGCTTTCGCACACCTAGTTCCGACGACACAAAAACATGCCGGCAGCGATCGAGCGGGGGCAGACCCTGGCAGATTTTCGTGAGTCGACCGTCAAAATTCGAAGCGATGCAGGTCAGGGCGGCGCGGGCGGCATGCATCGCCCAAAGCTCGGCGGCGTCCGCGTACAACCGCCAATGCCGTGGCTCGGCAAAGTGTTCCCACAGGGCCTCGAACAGCGCCGGCGGATCATTTGCGTCGTCGAAGACCTCGGCCACGATTGCTTGCCAACGGGTGTTTTCGCGATCCTCGCTAGTGCGGTGCCCGTACTTTTCGGCATCGACTGCCTCTTGCCGCGCGAACGCAGTGCGAAATCGCCGACCGATCTCGTCGAGTGTCAGCTTTGACCCGAACCGTGCTCCGGCCGCGGCATAGGCGGCCGCCACCGGCGGATCGGGGAAGATGAGCGTTCCCACCGCGTCGAACAGCACGGCTTGAATATCGGGCAACATGCGCATGCCAATAGACCGGATCGCGGCGGTACGTGCTAGCCGGCCTGGCTTGTCGCCTAACGCGCGGACTGCTGTCACGGTATTTGATCGCAGGTTCCTCGGCGGCTAAGCTGGCCGTACTCTTCGTTTAGCAGAACCGCGCCGCCCATCCATGAAAACTCAGACAGATCCGAAGGTCGATTACGCCTTCAAGCACGTCTTCGGACGGGAGGAGAGCAAGCCCGCGCTGAAAAGCCTGCTGAATGCGGTCTTAGAGCCGGCGGAGGGTGGGCAAATCGCGAGCCTGGAGTTGCTCAGCCCGTTCAACGAAAAGGATTCGGACGATGATAAGCTCTCCGTCGTTGATATCAAGGTTCGCGATGAAACAGGCCGGCAGTTTTATATTGAAATGCAAATGCTGGCGACCGGCGCGTTCCGCCAGCGAGCGCTATATTACTGGGCATGTCTGCACCAAGCCCAACTGCACCAAAGCGAGGATTATCCGGCGTTACGACCCACCGTTGCGGTTTGTTTTGTCGACACGCCGTTGTTTCGCGATTTGGACGACTACCACCTCACGTTCGAACTGCGCGAGCGCCGCCATCAGGCGCTCTTTACCGATCAGATGGCCCCGCATATCCTGGAATTACCGAAGTTCAATAAGGTAGTCGACGAACTGACGACGCCGCTCGACCGCTGGCTTTACTTTTTGCGGCATGGCGAGGAGCTTGATGCGCAAGCCGTGCCCCAACCGCTGGACGTGCCGGAGGTATGCTGGGCACTGGGAGACCTGTTTATGATTTCGCGAACCGATCCTGAGCGTGAACTTTATGAGGCGCGGCTGAAAGCGAGGCGCGATTTGGCCGCCGAGCGGCAAGCCATGCGCGAAGAAGTTCGGGCGGAAGTTCGGGCGGAAGTTCGGGCGGAAGGCCGGGCAGAAGGCCGGGCAGAAGGCCGGGCAGATACCTTGCGAATAGCCATTCAAGCACTGCAAAAGTCGCTGGGGCACCACGTCACACCGCCCCAGGAGCTGCAATCACTCTCGCTGGACGAGCTGGAAAGCATCTGGTCTCGACTGTCGAACAACGGTAAATGACGGGCTCAGACGATAAGCAGCCCTCCCGGCGGAACGGCACGGAAATCGTTCCCTACGTTGGCGCAAAAAAAACCGTCGCGGGGGTCTATCCGCGACGGGTTGCTTTTTAGCCGGCGTGAGTCTGTCTCAGCCTGGCGCTCTCCCAAAAAGGAGAGGAGAAGCGCTATCGCACCAGTTCTTTGCGGGCGCCGATCAAGGTCCGCAGCCGTTCGGCCAGCAAAGCCGAATCGAACGGCTTTTTGAACGTCTCGTTGATCGTCGAACGGTCGAAGCTGTTCGAGTTGCCGTCGTCGGGCAGCAAGGCGATCAGAATCGTGTCCGAGTATTCGCTGTTGCGGCGCAGATTTTGGCAGATCTGCAGGGCCTCGGTGCGGCCGATCGAGAAATCGACAATGATGCAGTCGGGGTGGAAGCTCTCGGCTTGAATGCCCGCCTCAAACCCACTGGCGGCCACCGCCAGCTTGAACGACTTTTCCAGGGGCAGCTCGCGCTTCAGGCTTTCGATCAAGACCTGGTCTTGGCCGACCACCAGCACTTTGGCCATGGCTTCGTCTTCCAAGTCGCCCAGCGGCATGCCATGCTCTTTGAGAAAGCGGATCAGATATTCGCGCGGGATGCGACGATCTTGCGATCCGGGAATGCGGTAACCCTTCAGCCGGCCAGAATCGAACCATTTGCTGACGGTGCGCGGGGCCACCTTACAGATCTTGGCGACCTGTCCAGTTGTGAAA